>CAYYDX010000103.1:0-10508 GCA_964470735.1 uncultured Anaerolineaceae bacterium | reverse complement strand
AAGGCGACGCCTGTGCCGGACTGGTCGTCGAGGTTGCCGAACACCATCGCCTGGACGGTTGCCGCGGTGCCGAGCGTCGCGGGGATGTTTTCGCGCTGGCGGAAGACGACGGCGCGGTCGCTCTGCCACGAGACGAAGACGGCCCGGATCGCGCCCGTGAGCTGGTCGAACGGCTCAGCGGGAACTCCCCCGAGCGGCCTGGCCAGTCCGCGCACGCGCTCGGCCGCGGCGAGGATGCCTGCTTCGCTGCCGTCGTGCTCGCTGGCCCGAAGGAGAGCGTCATGGTCGGCGCCGAGCACGATTTCGGCGTACATCCGGTTGAACCGCAGCCAGGTGTCGGCGGCGAACGTGCGGCTGCCCGATTCGGCGGCGAGTCGCTCGCGAATTTCCGCTGTCATGCCGACGTTGAGGAGGGTGTCCATCATTCCTGGCATCGAAACCGGGGCGCCGGAGCGGACACTCACGAGGAGCGGCCGCTCCCGATGGCCGAACCTCCGGCCCGTGCGCTCGGCGAGACGCTCGAGGTTGCCGCGAAGTTGCTCGTCGAGCGCTTCGGGCCAGCCGTCCGCGAGGAAGCGGTTGCACACACTCGTGGTGACCACGAATCCGGGCGGCACGGGCAAGCCGAGTTCGCGCGCCATCACCGCGAGGCCAGCTGCTTTGCCCCCGAGCAGCGCAACCGGGTCGACGCCATCCAGGAGGGCGTCTTCGAACGCAAGAACCGCGGGCGTCCCGGTAGCGACAGTCACGGCAGCGAGACGATGGTGACGGTGCCCGCGTCGCCGTTCACAGTGACCGTCGCGCCATCGGGAATGCGTCGGGTTGCATCGGTGACCGACGGGACGCAGGGGATGCCGAGTTCGCGGCTGACGATCATGGCGTGGCTCTGGGCGGCGCCGACATTGACCACGACCCCGCCCGCCGAAACGAACAACGGCGTCCACGACGGGTCGGTTATCGGCGCAACGAGGATGTCGCCGGGTTCGAGAGCGGTGGGGTCAATCGGGTCGAGCACGACGCGGGCGACTCCGGTGACCGACCCCGGGCAGCCGGTGAAGCCCTGGAGCACATCGCCGGCCTTCGCAACATCGACGGCGGTTGCGCCTCGCTTCGGCCAACTCGCCGGATCGGGGATGGTGTCCCAGAAGACGAACGGCTCCTGGGCGTTCGCGTACTCGTTCATCAGTGCGCGGCGGCGAGCCAGTTCCAGGCGCAAGGGGAGCGGATCCGCAATCCAGCCGGGCATCTCGTCGGCGAGGACGAGGCCGAAGTCGTTCACGTGGTCGGCCAATCCCTGGTCGACCAGCCGTTTGCCGAGCAGGTGGAGCGCCATGCGTGCCTCCTGGATGAGCTTCACGTTGTTCGTCTTCGTGCGTTCGCGGCCGGCCTGGAAGAGGGTGGCCGCGCGGGCGGCAGCCTGGAACATCCCCTGGGTCGCGGGGTCACCCGCCAGCATCGCGCTGATCTCGCCGGTGATGCGCTCGCGTTCGGCGGCCATCTGCCGGTTGCGAATTGCCGGGTCGGCCTCCGGAGGAGCGAGGCGCATGCGGTCAATGGCGGCGAGGGCGAGTTCGGGCCTCGTCTCCCATGTGTTGTACATCGCCTCCCATTCGTTAGGCCCGCGGGAGCCAAACTCTTTGATGAACTGCTGGAATTCGGCGAGGAAGCCGGCCCCGGCGTCACCTGCATCCTTCAGGCGGTCGAGCAGTCCATCGACGCCTTTGTCGAACTCGGCGGCGAGCGCGGGGTTCGCCGCGACCATCCGGCCGAGTCTCCACATCGCCATCGATGGCGCCGCCGACTCCACATCGCCGACACCGGAAATCAGCTTCATCTCGTCACCGGCCCGCCCGACGGCGGCGCAGATCTGGGCGAGCGCGCCGACGGGCACGGTGGCGAGGAAGGTGATGAAGATGTGCTCGGAGAAGAACCTCTCGAGGTAGGTGATGTAAAGGTGGCGCGCGTACTCCCAGAGTTGCTGGTTTGACATCGCATCGAGGTTCGGGCGGTCAGCGCGAATCTTGTCGACGAGCGCCTCCGAGTCGGCCGGGACATCGAGCCTGTCTGTCGTCAGAGCCCACTGGAACGTCGCCCCGATGGCGGCCGTGCGTTCCTCGTTCTGGTCGCCGGGGGCGACTTCGTACGGTGGGATGCCGGGCTGCGAACCAAAGAAGAGGTCGTCCATCATCTGCGCGGTCAGGCCAGGCCCGCGCTCGCCGAGGATGCGCGTGACCGAGGCGTTCAGGTAGCAGTAGCCGCCGAACACGCCAAGCGTCTCCATGTTGTCCGGGGCGAACTCGTCATGCGTGAAGGCGCCCATGCGGACGAGCGCCTCGCGCCAGGCCTTCTCGACGTGATCGCGCATGAAGAGGCTGAACGTGAGCGGCGCAACCGGATCGGGGAACACTTCGCCGACGTTCGCACGGGTCCAGAGCGGGTACCTTGTGCTCGGTTTGCTCGAAACAATCCAGGGTTGCATGGCGGCAGCCTCCACGAGAGGGTTGGAAGTAGGGGAGCTTACACCACCCTCGATTAGTGCCATAGACGCGATCAATCTCGCCGAAAAGGAAGCCCAAACGCCACAGGGCGTAGACTCCGCACATGCCCTGGCTCGACGTTCCGTCCGCACGTATCTACTACGAAACCACCGGCGATGGCGACGACCTGGTGTTCGCGCACGGCCTCGGTGGCAACCACATGAGTTGGTGGCAGCAGGTTCCCGCGTTCGCCGGGCGGTACCGCTGCACGGTGTTCGCGCACCGTGGCTTCGCGCCCTCGACCGAAGAGCCGGGCGGCCCGGGCGCAACGGCCTTCGCCGATGACCTCGATGCGCTGCTGGATCACCTCGGGGCCGGGCCGGTGCGGCTTGTGGCGCAGTCGATGGGCGGCTGGACGTGCCTCGAGTGGGCGCTGCGCCGGCCGGAACGCGTGAAAGCGCTCGTGATGTGCGATACCACGGGTACGCTGGCGCACCCCGACTTCCCGGCGATCTGGGCGGCACAGGCCCGTGGCGGCGAAGCGAGCCTCTTCGAACGCCACATTCACCCGGCCGCGGGCGAACGGATGGCGAGCGAACAGCCCGCACTCCACCACCTCTACTGGCAGGTGAACGACCTGGCCTCGGGGCTCGACAAGAACGCTCTTCGCATGCAACTCGGGGCGATGCGCACCCGGCCGGTCGAGTCGCTCGCGGCGCTCACCATGCCCGTGCTCTGCCTCGCGGGCGAAGAGGACATCGTTATCCCGCCGGCGACCGTGGAGATCATGGCGCGCGAACTCCCGAACGGCAGGTTCGTGTCCGTCCCGGAAGCCGGCCATTCGGTGTACTTTGAGCGCGCCGGGGCGTTCAACGCGCTGGTTGGCGCGTTCCTGGATGACGTCGACAATCGAGGAGGTTCGCGATGATTGGACAACCCGAGCAGGATGCCTTCGTGCGGGCGATGAAGGCGGCGATCGTGACGTCGCTGCGCAAGGACGGCAGCCCCGCGACGTCGCTCATCTACTACGCGGTGGACGGCGACGAACTGATCTTCAGCACCACGAAGGATCGTCTGAAGGTGAAGACGCTCAAGCGCGATCCTCGAACCGTGCTCACAGTCCTCGATGAAGGAGCGCCTCATCGGTTTGTCAGCGTCGAAGGTACGGCGCGGATCCTGGAGGAGGACATCGTTCCCGGGCACATCGTTATCAATCGGGCGATGCGAAACCAGCCGGACTGGCAGCCACCGGAAGGCTACGACGACCTGCTGGAGAAGCAGGGCCGCGTCATCATCCGCGTCACGCCGCAGCGCGTCAGCGGTGTGGTGAATCGCGGGTAGGGCGTCGTGGTGGCGGATTGCGACCCCTATCGCGGATGATCGCGGGCGTGGGAACGCCGCGGCTGATCGTCACGATGGGCGACCCTTCCGGCGTCGGGCCGGAGGTGGTCGCGAAAGCGCTCGCTCGCGAAGACGTCCGGGCGCTCGCGAACTTCACGGTCATGGGCGCTACGTCCGTGCTCTTCGCAACGTGGACGCACCTCGGACTGCCGGGTGCGCCGCCGCCGGTGACCGAACTGGCGGGCGTACCGGGAGGGCCGTTCCCGGCGGGCGAGGTCTCCGTCGATTCGGCGCGCGCTGCTCACGCGTGGATCGAACACGCTGCGCGGGCATGCCTCGCGGGCGAGGCCGACGCGATGGTGACTGCGCCCGTGAACAAGGATGCCTTCCAGCGCGCCAGGATCACCGATACCGGTCACCAGGAAGTGCTCGCCCGGATCAGCGGCGCCACGAATGTAAAGACGATGCTGGTCTCGGGCGCACTCCGCTGCATGCACCTGAGCACGCACAAGTCGCTCGCGGAGGCCTGCCGCTATGTGACGAAGGAGAACGTCCTCGCGGCCATCGAGATGACGCACGAGCACTTCGTACGCTGGGGTTTCGCGAGGCCGCGCATCGCCGTTGCCGCGCTCAACCCACACGCCAGCGACAACGGTCTCATCGGCCGCGAAGAACTCGACGAGATCGCGCCGGCGGTGGCCGAAGCGCGGGCGCGCGGAGTCGATGCGACGGGCCCGGTACCGGCTGACTCGGTGTTCAACGCAGCTATCGCCGGCAAGTACGACGTGGTCGTTGTGATGTACCACGACCAGGGACATATCCCGATCAAGGTGCACGGTTTCGAACAGAGCGTGAGCGTGAACCTCGGGCTGCCGTTCGTGCGGACGTCGGTCGACCACGGCACGGCGTTCGATATCGCGGGCAGGGGTGTAGCCGACGAGACGAGCATGGTCGAGGCGGTGAAGCTGGCTGTCGCCCTCGCGACCGGCGCCGGGTTGTGAGCGCCTAGCTTTCCAGCCAGCTCACGTCACCGGAAAGGTCCGGCGCGTGCTCTTTCGCCGCGAAAACGGCGTACTCCTGCTTGCTCGCGCCGATCGTTGTGATCGCTCCGTGCCCGGGCCAGACCGTGGTGTCATCGGGCAGTGCATACAGTTCGCGTGTGATCGAAGCGAGTTCCTGCTGGAGTGCTGTGTTGTCCTTCGAGCGGCCCGGCCCGCCGGGGAAGAGCGTATCGCCGACGAACGCATGCTTGCCAACCACGAACGTGGTGCTGCCGGGGGTGTGCCCCGGCACGCTGAGGACGCGCACATCGAGATTGCCGAGCTTGAACGTGTCGCCATGCTTCACTGCATGGTCGAGTTGGCCGTCCTTGAGCCCGGGTTCCGAACCGTCGGCGTAGAGCGTGGCGCCGAACTTCGCCTTCAGCGCGTCGATCGCGGGTGTGTGGTCGAAGTGGCCGTGGGTGAGATAGATGGCCTTCGGGGAAACGCCCGCGGCTTCAGCGGCGGCGATGTTCGCGTCGGGCTCGCCCGGCGCGTCGATGAACGCCGCCGCGTTGGTCGAACGGTCAATGAGGACGAAGACGTTGTTGCCGTAGCCGGTTGGCCCGGCCATCACGATTTCGATGTCACCGTCGCGCACGGTCTCCATGGTCGCTGCTCCCCGGAACGTAATGCGGCGATAGTAGCGCAGACGGCGCGCCGCTGGGGCCGCCGCGAGAGCCCGCACGGGCCTGCCGCCAGGAGCGTAGACTCGAAACATGCCGTATGTAATTACCGAGCCGTGCATCGATGTGAAAGACGGGACGTGTGTCGACGTCTGCCCGGTGGACTGCATCAAGACGACACCCGAACACCCGATGTACTACATCGACCCGAACAGTTGCATCGACTGCAACGCCTGCCGCCACGTCTGCCCGGTCGATGCGATCTACTCGACCTGGGAACTGCCCGCGGGGCAGGAGAAGTACGAGCAGATCAACGCCGACTTCTTCCGGAGCGGTGCATGAACCGCAAGGGAACCGACGAGCCAGCCGTCTCCGAAGAGCAGCGTGAACTGTGGAGGTTCGATGCGCGGTCGGGCCGAACCCCCTACGTCCCGACACCGCCATCGCGCCGCCGCCTCGGGCGTGTGGTCGATGTGCTCGAGCACATCTTCAGGTCCTTCGATTCGGGCGTGGGCCGGTAAGGGACGCCCGCCCATGGGCTAGATCGCGCCGGGCTTCGGGCTGACCGCGACCTGGTCATCGGCGGAGAGCGGCGGAATGGAGATGTTCACGAGCGTGGCCTCGCGCGACCCGGCGATGGCGCCGTGTTCGCTGCCGGGCCAGACGGGGAGCGCTTCATACGGGCCAATCAGGTGCTCCACACCATCGACGACGATGCGCGCCTGCCCCTCGATACCGAGGTAGATCTGCATCGAACGGCGATGGACGTGCTGTTCGATGTGCTCGGCTGTCCCCGCGAGGCGGAGGACACGGACGCTGGCCGTTGGGCACTCGAAGTCCTGGAGCACTTCGTAGCGGCCAACCGGCGCGGGACGATCTTCGGGCATGATGGTCAAACCTCCCTGCTCCTAGCCTGCCATGTGCCGGGTGCGTTCGCACGGCCCGGCGGACCCGTGTGCTGGGACCGTTCGAACCATCGTGCGCCGTGGTTCGAAGGCTGGCGGTTGGTATAGTTCAGACTGGCGATGGAGTCCTGCCATGAACCGCCCCCGCATCTCGTCCGCGGGGAGCTGATGACTCCTACGATTCCGTAGGAGTCCGCGCCCGTGACGAACCCCCGTATCCCGTCGATCGTTTCCTCCACAACCGGTGAACTGCGCTCGCACTTCCGCTTCCGCCCGGGCGAGCAGTGGGCGGTTGTGCGCTACGTGGTGAAGTGGGTTGCACTGCTCACGCCGGTCGCGGCGGTCATCGGCACGGTCTGCGCGCTCTTCCTCTGGTCACTCGAACAGGTCACACAGGCGCGCTTCGACCACCCGTGGCTGCTCTACCTGCTACCCGCGGCGGGGCTGGTGAGCGCGGCCCTGTACTACTGGTTCGGGCAAAACGTGGAGGCGGGCAGCAACCTCCTCGTCGACGAAATCCACGAGCCCGCCGCGGGTGTGCCGCCGCGCATCGTGCCGCTCGTCTTCCTCGCGGCGGTGTGGGCGCACCTGTTCGGCGCCTCGGTTGGGCGCGAAGGCACCGCCGTGCAACTGGGTGGCGGCATCGCGAGCGCGTTCAACCGGGTGTTCCGCCTCAACGAGCAGGAACTGCGGACGCTGCTGATGGCCGGCATCGCCGCCGGGTTCGGGTCGGTGTTCGGCGCGCCAATCGCGGGAGCCATCTTCGCGATGGAAGTGCTGGCAGTCGGCCACATGGAGTACAGCGCGCTCATCCCGGTGCTCTACGCCTCGCTCGCGGCTGACTTCACCACGGCGGCCTGGAACATCCACGAGACGGTCTACCACATTTCGGTGACCGCGCCCGATGGGCGGCTGCCGTTCGATGCCTGGCTGATGGCGAAGGTCGCGCTCTGCGGTGGCGCGTTCGGGCTGGCGGCGGTGCTCTACGCCGAACTCACGCACGGGGTGGGCCGCGCACTGCGCCGGTACGTCGCATCGCCGCTGCTCTGGCCCGTCATTGGCGGTGCCATCGTGGTGGTGGCGACGCTCGCGCTGGGCACTCGCGAGTACCTCGGACTCGGCGTCAGCCCATCGAGCCCCGGAGACATCACCATTGCGTCGAGCTTCGCCGGGGCGGCCGGGGACTTCTCGTGGTGGTGGAAGCTCGCGTTCACGGCCGTCTGTGTCGGCAGCGGCTTCAAAGGCGGCGAAGTGACTCCGATGTTCTTCATCGGTTCGACGCTCGGGAACCGGCTGGCGGCGTTGCTCCACGGGCCAGTCGACCTGTTCGCGGGACTCGGCTTCGTGGCCGTGTTCGCGGGCGCGGCGAACACGCCGCTGGCCTGCACCATGCTCGGGATCGAACTGTTCGGCGCTGGGAACGCGCCGTACATCGCGGTTGCCTGCTTCGTGGCCTACCTCGTGAGCGGCCACTCCGGCATCTTCCTCTCGCAGCGAATTGGCGCGGCGAAAGTGCCCGCGCACGCCATCGAACCCGGGGCCACGCTGCGGGACGCATCGAACCGCCGCAAGGATTCGTGAAGGCCGCGCGTTAACCCATGCCGCCCGGCGGCGTTACCATTGATATCCGGGTTGCGTGTTTGGGGCCGCGACCCGTCCTCTTCGTCCCGCCTGCCTTCCAGGAGGACTCCGGTTGTCTGATGAGCACTTAGACCTGCGGGCTGGCAGGGATCTGATCCTGCGCCAGTTGCGGGTGCAATGGATTTCGCTGCTGACGGCGTTTAGCGCCGGCCTCAGTTGGGGTCTCGTGCGCCTCGTTGTGCCGGTCATCACCGGTCTCACGATCGACCGCGCGATCATCAAGGAGGATCACGGGCTGCTCGTGCGGCTTGTCGTCCTGCTCGTCGCCGTTGTGGCCTTCCAGGCGACGTTCGCCGGACTGCGGCGCTACTGGGCGATGCGCACCAGTTACCGCATCGAAGCGAACCTGCGGATGGCGCTCTACGACCGCGTGAACCGGCTCTCGTTCGACTATCACGACCGTACGGCCACCGGCCAACTCATGTCGCGCGGGAGCGCCGACCTCCACGAGATCCAGGGCTTCCTCGTCAACATCCCGATCAACTCCGCCTATCTGCTCATGGCGACCGGTTCGTTCTTCCTCCTCCTCCGCCTGAACGCCGGGCTGGCGCTCCTGGCAATGGCGGTCTACCCGGTGGTGACGTGGCTCAGCGTGCGCTTCTTCAGCCGGCTTGAGCCAGGGACTGAGCGCGTGCAGATCGGCCTCGCGAACCTCGCGGCTGTGGTCGAAGAGAGCATCGCGGGGGCGCGGCTCGTCCGCGCGTTCGGGCGGGAGCAGCACGAAATCGGCCGCCTCGAGAAGGTCGCGGACGATGTCTATAACGATTCGATGGAGGTCGCGCGTCTGCGCACGGTCTACGGGCCGCTGTTCTACTTCCTCCCTGGCATCGGGCAGTTGGTGATCCTGGGCTACGGCGGCTGGCTCGCGCTCAACGGCCACATGACCACCGGCGAACTCGTGATGTCGCTCCAGTTCCTCAACATGCTTACGTGGCCGGTCCAGAGCCTCGGCGAAATGATCGCCAGCGGCCAGCGAGCCCTCGTCTCAGCGGCGCGTGTCTGGAACGTGCTGAAGGAAGAGCCGACCATCACCGAGGCTGCACACCCGAAACGGCTGCCTGCTGGCGGTGGCGGTGAAATCACGTTCAGCGGCGTGACGTTCGCGTACCAGGACGACCGCCCCGTGCTCGAGAACTTCACGCTCGATGTACCCGCCGGCGCTTCGGTCGCACTCGTGGGCGCAACTGGCAGCGGCAAGTCGACGGTGGCGCGCCTACTGCCACGGTTCTACGAACCGGAAGCCGGTGTCGTCCGCATCGACGGCGTGAACGTGCGCGAGCTTCGGCTGAAAGACTTGCGCCGCTCCATCGGGATCGTCTTCGAAGACACCTTCCTCTTCTCCGACACCATCCGGAACAACATCGCCTATGGGCGGATGCAGGCGACTGACGCGCAGATCGAGCGGGCCGCGCGCCTTGCCCACGCGCACGATTTCATCACCGGCCTCAGTGAGGGCTACGACACAGTCGTCGGCGAGCAGGGCTTCTCGCTTTCGGGTGGGCAGCGCCAGCGGATCGCCATCGCGCGCGCAATCCTCATGGAGCCGCGCATCCTCATCCTCGACGATGCGACCTCGAGCGTGGACGCGCGCATGGAAGCGGAGATTCGCGCGGCCCTGCAGGAGGTCATGCACGGGCGCACGACGGTGATCATCTCGCACCGGCTTTCGACCATCTCGCTCGCCGACCAGGTGGTGCTGGTCGACGATGGGCGAGTCGCGGCGGTGGGAACGCACGCCGACCTAATCCGCAGTTCGCATCGCTACCGCGAAGTGCTCGGTCAACTCGAGGCGGTGGCTTCGTGAGCGACGACGTGACCGAACTGCCCGGAGCACGCCGGACGAACGGGCTCGCGGGCGCGATGCGCATGCTTGCCCCGCGCTGGCCAGCGATCGCGGTGGCTGTGGGCGCAATCGTTATCTACACGTTCGCCAGCCTCGCGCGGCCGCTGGTCATCCAGTACGCACTCGACAGCGGAGTGGGCACAGGAGGCCATGGTGGCAGCGGCGAGAAGCTGGCGCTGGCCGGCGCGGTGTTTTTCGCCCTGCTCGTCTTGGTCTATGTCTTCCAGGGATTGAGCACCTACCTCGTGAGCAAGATCGGGCAGGATTTCCTGCGCGAGCTGCGCATCCGGCTGTTCTCGCACTACCAGCGCATGTCGCTCGCGTTCTTCGGGCGCGAAAACGCCGGCCGCCTGGTCGCACGGATGACCTCCGACGTTGCCACCGTGAACGACGTGCTCAACAACGGCTTCCTGATGGTCGTGCAGTCGACGCTCACGCTTGCAGGCGCGACGGTCATCCTCTTTGTGCTCAGCTGGAAACTCTCGATGACGACGGCGCTCATTCTGCCGCCGCTCATCGTGGCGACGGTCATCTTCCGGGTGTACTCGGCGCGGGCCTACGGCTCGGTTCGCGAACGGATCGCCGACGTGATGATCAACATGCAGGAGAGCTTCTCGGGCCTGCGCGTGGTCCAG
>CAYYDX010000102.1:0-10565 GCA_964470735.1 uncultured Anaerolineaceae bacterium | reverse complement strand
TATTTGACCAGGGCAGGCTGCGAGGTGCTGTCGGTGAGAGCGTTTCTCGAACGATTCGCTTAGCCGGCGCGGCAGGCAAGGGGCAGCTTCCCGAACGCCGCCATTCGCAAGACCGCAGCGCGCAACCAAACAACAACCTGTTGATCGCTCTACGTTCACTCCTTACTATCCGCGCTCAGTCAGCCTCGGGGGATTCGAATGGCACGGATGACACAGGAGCGGCCAGAACTCTGGCCCGAAATTCGCGGGATGTTGCTCGCGGCGATGGTGATTTTTCTCTACACCATCGGCATCGGCATCCTCAATGGGACGGACCTCGTCGACTTCGACCAGCGCCGCATCCTCGGCCATGTGCACGGCGGGACGCTGGGCTGGCTCACGCTCGCCGTGTTCTCCGCTTCGTTCTGGCTGTTTGGTTCGGGCGCACGCCTGACCGATGGCGAACGAAAGCTCGCGCGCGTGCTGGCGATTGCCGGTGTGGCGGCGTTCCCATGCTACATCGCTGCGTTTTCGCTGACCTATGGCAACTGGCGGCCGTTCTTCGGGACGATCTCGGTGCTGGTGATCGCGGGATACTTTGCGTGGGTCGCGCTTCGAGCCCGGAAGATCGACCTCGGTGTGCCGCACTGGGGTTTCCTGGCCGCACTCGGGACGTCGATCGTGGGCGGTGTGCTCGGCGTGCTACTGGCCTGGCGGATAGCGCACGGCACTTCGTGGATCCCGAAGGACATCGACGGGGCGCACCCGGCGACGATGGTGGTGGGCTTCCTGGTGCCGGTGGGGCTCGCGATGAGCGAGTGGGCCTTCACCTTCCCGAACCCGCCGAAAGCCACGCGGTTGGGCATCATCCAGATGGTCTTCCCGTTCGTGGGCGGCTTCCTGCTCATGATCTCGCTGCTGGCCGAAATTGTGCCGCTGGCGCCGTTGGCCATCCTCCTGCAGATTGCCGGGTTCGCCATTTTCATCAAGCGGATGTGGCCGGAGTTCCGGAAGGTCAGCTTGTTCGAACCGACGCCGGGGCGGTACGCGGTGATGGCGGCGATCGCACTCCTGTTCGTGATCGGCCTCGCGCAGTTCCTTGTCGCGAAGTACAAGGGCGACCTCGGCGACGCGCCCGAGCACTACCTGCTCTCACTCGATCATTCGCAGTTCATCGGTCTGATGACGAACTCGATCTTCGCGATGTTGATGTCGGCGACCGTTGGCAAGCGCGGCGGGCGTGTGGACCAGGTTGTGTTCTTCGCGGTGAACATCGGGCTCATCGGATTCGCGGCCGGGTTGTTGTTCGATGTGACCGTGATGAAGCGGATTTTCACGCCGATCATGGGTACGGGGCTGCTGATCGGGCTGGCGGTGTACGCGTTGCGGTTGCTCGAAATCCAGGTCCGGGGTTTGACACCGGAGGCGTTGCCGGGTGGGGCGCCGGGGCAGTAGCGAGCCGGGGCGATGGTTGTTCGTGGTGGGGCCATCGCAGCAGGTCGTAGGGGCGTATGGCAATACGCCCCTACCAAGTCTTCGCGGACGGTGTTCGTTGGATCGAACCGTGTGGTGACGGCGGCAGTGTGCCCTCCATGACTGTCCGGCCACGGTTGTTCGAGGTGGGATGAGCGATCGTGGTCGTGGTTCATGGTGTCCCATTGCCTGCCGCGTCCTTTCGCGTACCCTTCGCTTATGGCCGAGGAGCAGACGCTCACCTGTTACTACTGCGACAACGCCGCGGAGGCGGAGTGCCCGACCTGCGGCCGGCTCTACTGCGGCGAACATGGCGATGACGTCTGCCTCCGCTGCATGTCGCCCGAGGCGGCTTCGCCCAGCGCCGCGGTCTACCGCGGGAGCATCATCGCCCTCGTCGTCGCATCGCTGATTACGGTGTTCCTGCTCGTGCGGCCGCCGCAGACGAAGAGCGCGACGAATCTCACGCGCGAACTCCCGACCGCGACACCCGCCCTCAGCGCCACCGCGACGCCAACGAAGCAGGGCGGCGTGACCGTCCCGACCCCGCGCCCGGGCACCCAGGTGCCGATAACCGTGACCCCGACGGTCCAGGCGGCAGGTTCGCCGACGGCTGGCCCGTCACCGACGCCTTCCGGCCAGGTTTATGTGATGCGCCCGGGTGATACGCTCTCGGCGGTGGCTGCGTCGTACGGTGTCACCGTCGACCAGTTGCTGGCGGCGAACCCCGGCCTGAACCCCAACGCCATCGCTGTAGGCGCCGAGATCAAGATTCCATGAACTGGCAAGACGACCCCGAAATCGTCCGTCTCTCGCACCAGAACAGCATCCGCGGGAAGCTGCTGCGGTCAGTCATCCTCTGGGGGCCGTTCTTCCTCGCGTCACTGGGCGGGCTGCTCTTCTTCACGTTCGACCGCGCGTTCCTCGGCGGCGACCACGGCGGCACGTGGTTCCTGGTGGTCGTGCTCGCCATCCTCACGCTGCTCTTCGGATTCCAGGCGATTCAGTCGCTGCTCGACTACATCGGGAAGCCAAGTGTGGCGGCGGGTTTCGTTGGGCGAAGGTGGTCGCGCAGCGATTCGCTCGTGATCAAGGCGCACTATATCCGGCTCGGAAAGCTCATCCTGCGCGGCGATGCGATGGTGCTCGACGGCATCCGCGAGGGCGACTACGTCGAGGCGACCTTCTACCCGCATAGCGCGGTGCTCGTCTGGGTCGAAAAACAGGAGCCGCCGGAGGGCGCGCTCGAAGCCGCCACCAGGCTGCCGGAGATCGAGGGCCTGTAGGCCCGGGCCGGTGTACCGGGCGGCCAACCCTCCCTGTTCGAGTTCCGGTCTCGCCGCTTCGCAAACGCGACACGATTTGTCGCGTTCCTGTGCCACGCTCTGGGCAGGAGGTGACCTATCAACGACCAAGATGCAGTGATTTCGACGAGTCCTGGTGCGTCGGCGCCGGAAGGCGACGCGCCGGACGTCTACTACTGGGTAAACGACCCACGTGAACCCCGGAGCCTCCTGAAGTACGAGGACGGGGAGGTCTGGCTGTATATGGACAAAGGATGGCTCGCGTTCCCCGGAGCCCTTTCGAAGACCCGGGGCGAGTACTTCCCAATCACCGACGTGGCAAACGATGTCCCTCGATACCAGGCAGCTATCGACCTGATCCATGAGGAACTGGCAGACGCGGAGCGCTATGCAGAAGAGCGCGAAGCCCGCCAGCGAAAGTCCCGAAAGCTCATACGTTCCTGATCGGCCTAACGGTGGCGGATTATCATCCTTCGAGTGGTGGATTTTCCGTCACCACAGGCGTAGCATGGCAACGTGTTCCGCAGGAACCTGGCACCCGCACTCGAAGCGGCCCTCGGTGATACGCCGGTCGTCCTGATCTCCGGCGCGCGGCAGACCGGCAAGTCCACGCTCGTGCAGTCGATGGTCGCCGGGAACTACTACACCTTCGACGATGCCGGAACGCTCTCTTCGGCGCGGGCCGATCCGCAGGGGTTCCTCGCCGCGCTCCCCCGCCCGGCCATCCTCGACGAAGTCCAACTCGTCCCCGAACTCTTCCGCGCCATCAAGTTCGAAGTCGACCGCGACCGCCGGCCCGGCAGCTTCGTGCTTACCGGGTCGGCGAACATCATGGCGCTGCCGTCGCTCTCCGAATCGCTCGCGGGGCGGATGGAGTTGCTGACCCTCTGGCCGCTCTCGCAGGGCGAGCTTTCGAACATGCGCGAGGGGTTCATCGACGCCCTGTTCGACGCGGCGCCGCCGGTGCTCGGCCCATCGCGGCTGAGCCAGCAGGAGCTCATCTCGCGGGTGCTCGAAGGCGGCTTCCCCGAGGTGGTCCAGCGGTCGAACGCGGCGCGCACGCGGGCGTGGTTCCGTTCGTACACGACGACGGTGCTCCAGCGCCACGTGCAGGACATCTCGAACATCGACGCCCTCGCGGAGTTGCCGCGCATCCTCTCGCTGGTGGCCGCGCAGGCCACGGGCATCTCGAACGTGGCTCGTCTCGCCCGCGATGTCGACATCCCGCCGACGAGCATGAAGCGGTACCTTGCGCTGCTGCAGGCGGCCTATGTCGTCCAGGCGTTGCCGGGGTGGTCGCAGCGGCTCAGCCAGCGGCTGATGAAGACGGAGCGGCTGACGCTGCTCGATAGCGGTGTGCTTGCCTTCCTCCAGAACATCACGGCACAGCGGCTCATCACCGAGCGCAAGTTGCTCGGCCCGGTTCTCGAGACGTTCGTCGAGATGGAGCTTCGCAAGCAGCAGGGCTGGTCCGAGACGCTGGCGACGCTCTACTACCTGCACACCCACAGCGGCGTCGACGTCGACCTGGTGGTCGAAGCGAGCGACGGGCGGCTCGCCGGGATCGAGGTGCGCGCGGCGGCCCGAGCCGAACCGCGCGACTTCCGCGGGCTCGAGTTCATGCGCGAGCAGTTCGGCGAGCGGTTCGTCCGGGGCATCCTTCTCTATACCGGTGAGCAGACGCTGCCGTTCGGCGACCGTCTCTGGGCGATGCCGGTCGATGCCCTCTGGCGCTGGGGCGCTTCGGCCGGGCGCTGAACCGCGGCTACTGTTTCACGAAGCGCGCGTGGAGGACCGCCGGCGAGGCTACGAACTCGGCGCAGACGTAACCGTCCGGGCCTTCATCGAGCCGTTCGAACAGACGCTCTCCCGCGCCGAGGAAGACCGGCACGACCGCGACATGGAGTTCGTCGATGAGCCCTTCGCGCAGGTACTGCTGGATGGTCAGCGCGCCGCCACCGACGCGCACGTCGAGCGGGCCGGCGGCTTCGCGGGCACGTTCGAGCGCTTCGTGGATTCCGCCGGTGACGAAGTGGAACGTTGTCCCGCCTTCCATCGGCAAGGGCGGGCGTGGGTGGTGGGTGAGCACGAACACGGGATGGTGATAGGGCGGCTCTTCGCCCCACCAGCCGCGCCAGTCATTGCCGGGCCACGGCCCGCGCACCGGCCCGAACATGTTTCGGCCGATGATGGTTGCGCCAATGCCGGTGTCGCCGCGTTCGAGGAAGTCGTTGTCGATCCCCGCTTCGCCGCCCTCCTCACCGATCATCCGCCGTCCGAACGGTGTCGCAAAGACCCACTCGTGGAGCGCGGAACCGCCACGGCCAAGCGGGTCTTCGAGCCGCTGACCCGGCCCGGCGAGGTAGCCATCGAACGAGATCGAAAGGTTGTGTGCGCGCAGCTTGCCCACCGCGTCGCCTCCCCCCGAATGGATGCGCCATTGTGAAGCCGCGCCGCCGAAACCACCACACGCAAATGACGAACGACGAACTTCGAAGGACGGTGAGGGAAACGACGAACGACGGGCGTAGCAGGGGCGTATTGCTAGCCGGGGTCGGGCGTTTGTGGTGTGGGCCGGTGACCGTGGTGGGCCGGCATCCCACCGCTCCGTACCCGTCGCGGCTCTGACGGGGTGTGGTGGTTGGGCGGAGGTGGTAGGGGCGTATTGCAATACGCCCCTGCTAACCGCGGGTTGGGCGTTTGTGGTGTGGGCCGGGCGATGTTTGGTGGGCCGGCATCCTACCGCTCCGTACCCGTCGCGGCTCTGGTGGGGTGTGGGTTGGGGAGATGGGGGTGGTGTTGGGGCAACAATCGGGGGAACCCCTTACGGGTTGCGGGTGCGCAGCGCCAAATCGGGTGTCAGGATGTTGCAAAGCCGTGACAGCGGCCGCTCCGCGGTAGCGCCGTTACAGATTTGAGGGCATGATCCGGGTTATGGCAGGGAAATCGCCCCTCCTGCTGGCCATGGTGCTTTTTGTCATCGGAGTCTCCGGCCTGGCTCTGAGTTCGGCCGAACGTTCCCATTGGGGGCCCTTCGAACCCGGCGTTACACCACCTCCGCAGCAGGTTCGCGTTGTCGATGTCGGCGTGCCGTATGTCATCCCGCCACTCGAGGATTTGCTCTCCGGCACGGTCGAAGC
This sequence comes from uncultured Anaerolineaceae bacterium, assembly GCA_964470735.1. Classification (GTDB taxonomy): domain Bacteria; phylum Chloroflexota; class Dehalococcoidia; order Tepidiformales; family Tepidiformaceae; genus Amarobacter. Next base: position 4,669 of record CAYYDX010000102.1, on the reverse strand, counting down.
GACGGCTATCACCCGGCCCGAAACCGAGTTTGTTTCGGCGCCCGCCGAGGAACCGGAGCCCACTGCTTCGCCCACGCTTACCCCGTTGCGGGTCTTTGGGCTTTCGACCGACGACGCGGGTGTGAGCGCTGCCGCGGTGGAGCCGACGCCGCCACCGCTGAAGATCGTCAACGTCGCGAACGACGCCGACTCGACACCCACGCCGGGAGCGACGGCCGAGACTACCCCGACGCCCGACCCGAGCGCGACAGCCGAATCGTCGGAAACGCCGGCGGCTGAGACGACCCCCACACCGGAAGCGACTGCCTCGCCGGGGGCCCCGGCGCCAGGAGAGACGCCCACTCCCGCCGCGAACTGACCAACCGCGCCAGGATCGCGCCGGGCCTGGCCAGTGCCGCCGGGGTTTCGGAAGAACGAGCCCGCGTGGGCACGCTGGTGGCATGCCGATTCCCGGACTTCGCCGCTACCAGTTGGAGACGCTGCGCAGCCTGCAACGGAACATCGTGGCCGACCGCGGCCAGACTTTCACGGTCATGTTTCCGCGGCAGGCGGGCAAGAACGAGATCTCGGCGTGGCTCGTCGGCGGGTTGCTGCTTGCGCATGCGGACCGGGGCGGCAGCGTGGTCGTCTGCGCGCCGAGCTTTCGTCCCCAGGCGGCGCTCAGCCTCGAGCGAACACTGGGGCAGTTGCGCCGCTGGCAGGGCCGGTTCGCCCTTACGGCGCGCCGTGAGGGGCAGGTCATTCATTGCGGCGCCGCTCATGCGACCTTCCTCAGTGCCTCGCCGTCGGCGAACGTGGCGGGTCACACGGCTTCGCTCCTGCTCGTGGCCGATGAGGCGCAGGATATCGACGCGGCCTGGTTCGACCGCCAGTTCCGGCCGATGACCGCGTCCACGGGTGCGTCGACCGTGCTGTTCGGCACACCGTGGAGCGGGAACTCGCTGCTCGAAGACGCGATTGCGGCCAACCGCCGCCACGACGCGGCACTCCGTGGCAGCCCGGAGTCCATCTCGCTTCGAAGCTGGCACCACGAGTTTTCGTGGCCCGAAGTGGCGCGCCACAACCCGCCGTACGGCCGCTTCGTCGAACTCGAGCGCGAGCGGCTGGGCGCGGACCACCCCATCTTCCGGTCGCAGTACGAACTCGTCCCGGCGGCGGGCGAGAATTGCCTGCTTTCTCCGGTGGCGCTTACGGCCATCGCGACGGACGAACCACTGGCGGCTGGCCCCGCCGATGGCGACCGGTACGTGGCCGGACTCGACTTCGCCGGCGACAGCGTGGGCGGCGATTCCACCGTGATGACCATCGGGCGGTGCACCGCGGGCGGCCTCGAAGTCGTCGCGGTCGAAGCGTGGACGGGTATGGCTTACGAGTCGCAGGTGGCGGCGGCGCTCACGCTCGCGCGGCACTGGCGGCTCGAACGGCTCGTCTGCGATGCGACCGGGATGGGCGCGGCGCTGACCGACCGCCTTCGCACCGAACTGGGGCGCGTGGTGTCGCCGCTGGTGTTCACGCGCGCGGAGAAGTCGGCGCTGGGGTTCGCGCTCCAGGCGGCGGCCGGGACGCGCCGTCTCCACATCCCGCGAGGGGGGAGCGAAGGAATCGCGCGGCTGTGGCGGGAACTCCACCTCTGCCGGGTCGAACTCGCGGGTTCGCACCAGATCGGCTGGGGCGCGCCTCCTGGCGAACACGACGATTGCGTCGCCAGCCTCGCGCTCTGCCTGCGCGCCGCCGAGACCGTGGGCGCGCCACGCAGGGCGGTCGGACGTGGCCGTCGCAACGACTGACGAAAGCCATGGGCCGGCGGCCTCTTGCCAGTGCCGTACGAAACCGGGCGCGAATTGGCCCGGTTCGGCGCTGCCCACGGCACGTACCATTCGTCGATGGACACCGCCACTCGCGCCTCGCTCATTCGCCGCTACACGGAAGGCTACGCCGCCGTCGAGGCCGCCCTCGCGGGCATTACCCCGGCCGAACTCGACCGGCCCGACGGCGACGGTTGGAGCGCCCGCATGGTGGTCCACCATCTCGCCGACAGCGAGATGACTTCGGCGATGCGGCTGCGGAAGCTTGTCGCCGAGTCGAACCCGGTGGTCTGGGGGTACGACGAGGAGTTGTACGCGCGCACGCTCTTCTACGAGGGGCGGCCGCTCGAACCTTCGCTGCTGGCCTTCCGGGCGGCGCGCGAGAGCACAGCGGCGATCCTCGAGCGCCTGGCGGAGGCCGACTGGGTGCGTGCGGGCTGGCACACCGAGAGCGGTCTCTACACGGTGGAGCGGTGGCTTGAAATCTACGCCGCGCACGGCCACGAGCACGCCGCCCAGATCGTTCGCGCCCGCTCTGCGAACGGCTGACGCTGTAGACTCCGCGCATGCCAATGGAATTGCCCCTGCACGGACATCGCTGGCCTGCTCTCCGGGAGGAGATGGAGGCTATGCGCGCGAACGACCTGGACTGGAAGCATGGCCGCCACGGCGCCTACGTCTGGTACGCCAGCGACGACCTGGAGCATGTGCTGCGCGAGGCGTTCGGGATGTTCCTGGTCGAAAACGGCCTCGGCATGCGCGCCTTCCCGAGCATCGCCCGGATGGAGAACGAGACGCTCTCGATGGTGCGCGGGCTGCTTGGCGGCGACGAAGAGACAGCCGGGATTTTCACGAGTGGCGGCACCGAAAGCATCTTCATGGCGATGTTCGCACTGCGTGAGTGGGCGAAGCAGGAGAAGCGCGGCGTTTCGCGGCCCCAGGTGATCGCGCCGCATTCGGCTCACCCGGCGCTCAACAAGGCAGCGCATATGCTCGGCCTCGAAGTGAAGCGCGTGCCGGTCGGCCCGGACTTTCGCGCCGACCCGGCCGCCCTCGAAGCGGCCATCGGCCCGAACACGGTGGGCATGTACGCTTCGGCCCCGAGTTACTCGCTGGGCATGGTCGACCCGATCCCGGCCCTCGGCGCCGTCGCCGCGAAGCACGGGCTCTGGCTCCACGTCGACGCCTGCGTGGGCGGCATCCTGGCGCCGTTCGTGCGCGAGTGCGGCTACGAAGTCCCGCCCTTCGACTTCTCTGTGCCTGGCGTGACCTCGATTTCGGCCGACCTGCACAAGTCGGGGTTCGCGGCGAAACCGGCCTCAACGGTCAGTTTCCGCACGCGTGCGCACCGCGAGTTCGCGCGCTACACGTTCGATGACTGGCCAAGCGGCACGTATTCGTCGCTGACCTTCACGGGGACGCGGCCAGGTGGGGCGATCGCCGCCTCGTGGGCGGCGCTGAATTTCCTGGGCCGCGAGGGCTACCGCGAGATTGCCGCCGCGAGCATGCGCGCGAAGGAAAAGACCATCGCCGCGCTCAGCGCGATTGAGGGTGTCAGCATTCACGGCGCGCCACCGCTCTACGCGTTTTCGTGGGCGGCGCCGGGTGTGGATATGGGCGCGGTCGCCGCCGCGATGGGGAAGCGCGGATGGATGTGCGGGCAGACGACGAGCCCGGCGGGCATCCATGTGATGGCCACGCCGGTGCACGAAGCGGTGGCCGAGGCCTACGCCGCCGCCGCCGGCGAAGCCATCGCGGAAGCGACCGAAACCGGCGTTCCGTCCGCGCGCGCGAACTACGCCTGACGTTCGTTCTCGCGGAGAAGGCATGACGTTCGCGTAATTTCTGAGCGTGCGCTCAACTTTTTGCTTGACGCGGGTAAAGCTGGCTGCCTAGCATCCGCGCCGCCGCAAGAAGGAGGCGTTTCGCTCGTGAAGAATCCACTACTGAAAGAATTCCGCGACTTCCTGCTCCAGGGAGACATCATCGCCCTCGCCGTGGCGTTCATCATGGCCGCTGCGTTCAAGCCAGTCGTCGACACGTTCACGAACGGCATCGTGCTGAACTTCATTGCCGCCATCGTCGGCAAGCCGAACTTCGACGACATCGGCATCGACGTGGGCGACAGCCGCCTGCTCATCGGCACGTTCTTCACGGCTGTCGTGAACCTCGTGCTTGTCGGCGGCGCGGTGTTCTTCTTCATCGTGAAGCCGGTGAAGATGATCCAGGAGCGCCAGAAGCGTGGCGACGAGCCGCCGGCGCCGGATCCGGACGACGTCGCCCTGCTGCGCGAAATCCGCGATCTCCTGCGCGAACGCCAGTAGGAGCCCAACCGGCCAGCGTGGCGAGCCCGGCCGACCACCGGGCTTTCGCCGCGACGGGTAAACTCTCCTTGCAATGACCGAAGAACCACTCGTCCTCGAAGAGCGGCGTGAGAACGTCGTCCTCCTCACGCTGAACCGCCCGGAGCGGCACCACGCGCTCAGCCTCGCGCTGAGCGAGCAGCTGGCCGATGCGCTCGTGCGCGCGTCAGACGACCCGTCGGTGGCCTGCGTGATCATCACGGGCGCGGGCGAGAAGGCGTTCTGCGCTGGCGGAGACATGCTCGAGATGAGCGGCGTCGAACAGCAGGCGAAGCGTTCGAACCACGCCGGCGGGCTGTTCGGCGCGCTGTCGCGGACGCCCATGCCGGTGATCGCCGCGATCAACGGCTACTGCTTCGGGGGCGGCGCACGGCTGGCTATCGGCTGCGACATCCGGCTGGCTTCGGAGACGGCGACGTTCCGGCTTCCCGGCTCCGAGTACGGCCTCGTGGTGGCGGCCGCGACGCTCCCGCGGCTGGTGGGGGCTGAACGCGCGAAAGA
>CAYYDX010000101.1:8459-10635 GCA_964470735.1 uncultured Anaerolineaceae bacterium | reverse complement strand
GGGGGATCTTGTTGCCGAGCCACGGGGCGCCGCTGGCGACGTGCTTGCCGGCCATGCCCTCTTCGCAGAGGCCGAGGTTCTCGTAGTGGAGCAGTTCGGCGGTGGCGAAGCAGTCGTGGAGTTCGACCTGGTCGAGGTCCTCGGGCCCGATGCCGGCGGTTTCGTAGGCGATCCTGGCGGCGTTACGGGTGAGGGTGTTGATGTCGGGCAGCGTCTGGTCGCGGTCGGTGTACGGGTCGCTGGTGAGGACGCTGGCGGCGACCTTAATGGGCTGGGTGGTGAACTGGCGGGCCTTGTCCATGGAGCAGAGGATGGCGGCGGCGGCACCGTCACCAGTCGGGCAGCACATCAGAAGGGTGTTCGGGTAGGCGATGACGCGCGCGTTCATCACTTCGTCGAGCGGGGATTCCTTCTGGTACTGGGCGAGCGGATTGCCGGTGCTGTGCCAGTGGTTCTTCACGCTGGCCATGGCGAAGTGTTCCTGCTGGGTGCCGTAGGCGCGGGCGTGCTCCATGCCTGCCATGCCGAAGACGGCGGGCATCATGTAGGAGCCGACGCGGCCTTCGAGGCTGGTCGCGGGGTCGCCACGAGAGCCGAGGAGGCCCTGCTTGCCCATCTGCTCGGAGCCGACGGCCATGACGACGTCGTAAGCGCCGCTAGCGATGGCGAAGTAGGCTTCGCGGAAGGCGGTGGAACCGGTGGCGCAGGCATTGGCGACGTTGACGACCGGGATGCCGGTCTGGCCCATCTGCTGGAGGATGCGCTGGCCGGAGCCGGAGGTCTGGTAGAGGTTGCCGCTGTAGAGCGCCTCGATGTTCTTCATGGTCATGCCGGCGTCTTTGAGGGCTTCGAGGCCGGACTGGGCGGCGAGCTGGGAGAAATCCCGGTCGGCATAGCGGCCGAACTTCACCATCGAAACGCCGACGACTGCTACTTCACGCATGTGTCTCTCCTTGAATGAACTTGATCAGGCCGGGGTGAACCGGTAGGCGACGTAGGAATTGCCTTCCTTGTCTTCGGAAACCTTCTCGGTGAACATCTTGACCTTCATGCCGAACTTGAGGTTTTCGGGCTTGGGTTCGATGCCAACGATATTGGTGTTCACACTCCCGCCGCCGTCGAGATCGACGATCGCGGCGATGTAGGGGGCCTGAACGTAGGGCGTGGCCTGGTGGATGATGGTGTAGACGTGGAGTTCGCCGGTGGAGGCGAGGCGGACGGTTTCGAAGGGGCCAGCGCTGCTGCACTTGCCGCAGAAGAGGCGTGGGCCGATGTACTTCGTGTTGCAGTTCTTGCAGATGGAGCCGTTGAGGTAGTCCTCGTCTCGGGTAGCGCCGAGGGTGAGGTGTGGGACGAGTGGGCGCACTTCGGGCGCCGCGGCTGTGGCTTCGGCCAAGGGAAACCCCCCTTTCATGTGGGCAGCCCCTTGGCCCGGGCATAGAAATTGCCCCCGGGCCGGGGCGGTTGCGAGGGTATGGTAGTGGAACCTGCAAGGCTGTCAACGCTACTTACCTCGGCCGGCCGCCGGATCTGGAGGCGAACCACAACGGGCGGGAACCGCAACCCTTCGCCGGCGGGTGAATCCAGTCAGCTTGGATAATTCACTGCCTTCCGGCAGAATCCCACGTCGTCTCGGCAGCGAAGCCCGCCGCTAGAACCCCTAGCCCGCCCACCACCATCCGATTTCTCTTGTTCGGCAATTCTGCACCCTCCGACTGTAGGACGGCTTTGCTCAATCGTGCCCGACCAGAACCTTGAGGCGCCTCCGTACAAACTACTGATCTTCGAACCGCTGCCTCAGTTCATCCCGGCTGTGGACGCCAAACTTGGATAGCAGGCGCGCTACGTGCGTCTCCACAGTCCTGACGCTGATGAGTAGGAGGTCGGCGATGTCCTGATCGTGCCAGCGCTTCAGCACCAACTCCAATACCTCGCGTTCGCGCGGCGTTAACTCGTCCTTGCCTGACATCGCCATCTCTTCCTCCTCGCCTCCCCGCTCATTGGGGGGCCGCATCAAGGTCATGGGGGCGTCGCTGGCACAATAGCCCTTACGGAATAAACGCTGCAACCGTGAGAGAAGTTCCACTTGCGCCCTGTGTGGGCGGCTGTTCACGCTAGCCCGCGCCCAGTGCGCCCAGTGCGCCCAGTGCGCCCAGTGCGCCCAGTGCGCCCAGTG
>CAYYDX010000101.1:0-8359 GCA_964470735.1 uncultured Anaerolineaceae bacterium | reverse complement strand
GCCCAGTGCGCCCAGTGCGCCCAGTGCGCCCAGTGCGCCCAGTGCGCCCAGTGCGGCCAGCACGTCCTGTTGCGTCGTCCCCAACGCTACTTACCTCGGCCGGCCGCCGGATCTGGAGGCGAACCACAGCGGGCGGGAACCGCAACCCTTCGCCGGCGGGTGAATCCAGTCAGCTTGGTGCCCGGGCAGACCCGATCCTCCTACCGCCACGCGGCTATCGACCCGAAGCGTCTGCGGCGGATAATTCACTGCCTTCCCGGCAGAATCCCACGTCGTCTCGGCAGCGAACACGACGACCCACTCTTGTCCCGCATCATCGGTCAGTACGAGGCAGCCATCGACCAACCGCAAATAGCCTTCCAGCCGAGAGTCGTCGGCGTTCCACTCGCCGCGGTAAATGGCCACGGGGCTTTTGGTGCCGGTGCAGCAACTCGTCAAAGGCACCAAGAGCAGAAGCGCGAAGAGTGCCTTCACTGCCTTGCCTGACATCGCCATCTCTTCCTCCTCGCCTCCCCGCTCATGGGGGGCCGCATCAAGGTCATGGGGGCTTCGCTGGCACAATAGCCCTTACGGAATAAACGCTGCAACCGTGAGAGAAGTTTCACTGCGCCCTGTTTGGGCGGCTGTTCACGCTAACCTGCGCCCAGTGCCGCGAGCGCGTCGAGGCGAGACGCTAAAGGGAAACGGTGAGAGTGGAAAGGAGTCCGGGGTGTTGCCCTATCGCTCGAGTGGGCGGGTTTCGTAGGCTGGTGCAATGTCCAGGATCTCCAATTCGACACCGTCGCCGCGCCAATCGCGCTGGAGCGAGAAGACGATATCGACCTCTCCGTCGAGTTCGGCTTCAGCCTGGCGGAAAGCGATGCCGCGCCACGTAACGGGGCCGTCTTTGACGGCCACCTTCAGGTGGTCCCCGGTGGCGCCGACGGTCTTCGCGTCCTTCAACTGGACACCGCGGGTAAGGAGCACCGGCTTGCGGTTGCCCTGGCCGCAGGGTTCGAAGCGCATGAGTCCCTTGATTTCGAGGCCGTCGAGTTCGCCCAGGCGGGCTTCGGCGTCGATCTCAATGAGGCGGCGGGGTGGTTCCCAGCCGAGTTGCTCGGCGGCGGTGTTGACGAGTCGTTCGCGCAGGAGGTCGAGGTGTTCGTTGCGGACGGTGAAGCCGGCGGCGGCGCGATGCCCGCCATGGCGGACGAGCAGTTCTTTCTCCTTGCGGATGGCCGAGACGATATCGAACCCGGGGACGCTGCGGGCGCTGGCGCGGCTCTCTTCGGGACCTTTCGACAGCACGATGGCCGGTCGATTCCGGCGGTCGGCGAGGCGAGAGGCGACAAGGCCGACGATGCCGGGGCCGATGCTTTCGGCTGCCACCATGATGAGCGGGTCATCGCTGGCGCCGAGCAGTTCCTCGGCGATGTCCATCGCCTCCTCGGTCTGGGCCTGGCGCTGGCGGTTCAGGTGGTCGAGTTGTTCGGCGAGGGTGCGGGCCGTGAGCGGGTCGCGCGCGAGCATGAGGTCGAGGGCGATGTTGGCGTGGGCGAGGCGGCCGGCGGCGTTCATCCGGGGGCCGATGGCGAAGCCGAGCGTCTCGGCGTTGAACCGTTCGGCCGGCGTCCCGGAGACGCGTGCGAGGGCTTCGAGGCCGGGACGGAGGCCGCGCTGCATCCGGGCGAGGCCTTCGGTCACAATGCGGCGGTTTTCGTCGAAGAGCGGGGCCACATCGACGACGGTGCCGAGAGCGGCGAGGTCGATAAAGGCCGAGGTGTCGAGCGCACGGCCACAGGCTTCGTAGAGGACCTCGAGGAAGCGGTAGGCGACGCCGACCGCCGCGAGTTCATCGAACGGGTAGGGAGAGTCGAGGCGCTTCGGGTTGACCGCTGCGACGGCGGCGGGCATCACTTCGGGAACCGTGTGATGGTCGAGGATGATGACATCGAGGCCAAGTTCGTTCGCGTAGGCGACTTCGGCGACGGAACTGATGCCACAGTCGGCGGTGACGAGCAGCGAGACGCCTTCGGCGCGCAGTCGCTGCACTGCGCCGAAGTTGAGTCCGTACCCTTCGGTGAAGCGGTCCGGGATGTAGGTGATGAGCGAGGCGCCGAGCGGTTTGAGTCCTTCGTGGAGGACCGCGACAGAGGTCACACCGTCGACGTCGAAGTCGCCGTAGAGGGCGATGGTTTCGTGGGCTTCGATGGCGGCACGGACGCGGCTGATGGCTTCGTTCATACCGGGGAGTTCGAGCGCGTCGTAATCGGGCGCCAGGTGTGGCTTGTAGAAGAGGTCGGCCTGCTCGCGGGTGGTGATCCCGCGGGCCGCGAGGACGGTGGCGACGATGCGCGGGAAGCGAGGGATACCGTTCAGGTGCGCGTAGGGGTCTCGAAGGCGCCAGCGAGGTTTCGGCAGGCCGACGAGTGGGGTCATGGGGCCGGCCGGTACTTGCGGAAAACGAGACTCGCGTTGTGACCGCCGAAGCCCAGGGAGTTCGTCATCACGGCTTCGAGCGAGGCCGAGCGGGCGACGTTCGGGACATAATCGAGGTCGCAGTCGGGGTCGGATGTCTCGTAGTTCGCGGTCGGCGGAATGATGCCGTTCTGCAGGGCGAGAACGGAGATGGCGGCCTCAACCGAACCGGCCGCGCCGAGAAGGTGGCCGGTCATCGACTTGGTCGAACTGATGGGCAGTTCGTAGGCGTACTCGCCGAAGACCTTCTTCAGCGCGAGCGTCTCGAGCTTGTCGTTCATCGGGGTGGAGGTGCCGTGGGCGTTCACGTAGTCGATGTCATCGGAGTCGATGCCGGCCATCGCGAGGGCCTTGCGCATGGCGCGAGTTGCGCCCTCGCCGTTTTCGTCGGGCTGGGTGATGTGGAAGGCGTCGCTGGTTGCGCCGTAGCCCGCGAGTTCGGCGAGGATCGTTGCGCCGCGTGCGAGGGCGTGTTCTTCGGACTCGATGACGATGAGGCCGGCGCCTTCGCCCATGACGAACCCGTCACGCGTGAGGTCGAACGGCCGAGAGGCGCGCGCGGGGTCATCGTTTCGCGAGGTAAGGGCCTTGGCGGCAGCAAAGCCGGCCATGCAGATTGGGGTGATGGCGGCCTCGGTTCCGCCTGCGAGGGCGATTTCGGCGTCTCCGCGGCGAATGATGTTCGCGGCTTCGCCGATGCTGTCGGCGCCGCTGGCACAGGCGCTGATGAGCGCGTAGTTCGCGGCTTTCGCGCCGAGCCGGATGCTCAGCTGCCCGCTCGTCATATCGGAGAGCATCATTGGCATGAGGAATGGACTGACGCGCGCGGGGCCCTTCGCGAGCAGTGTGTCGTACTCGGCCATCAGCGTCGTCACGCCGCCGATAGCGGTGCCGACGATGACCGCCATATCGGTCCCGTTCTCGCGGTCGACGGTGTAGTTGGCCTGCTTGAGCGCTTCATCGGCCGCGACGAATGCGAACTGGGTGACGCGGTCGGCGCGGCGCGCTTCCTTGCGGTCCATGTAGGCGGTCGGGTCGAAATCGGGCACTTCGCCGGCTACCTGGGAGTCGTAGCCAGCGGGGTCGAAGAGCGAGATGCGCCGGACACCCGAACGCCCGGCGATGAGCGCGGCCCAGTTATCGGTGGCGTTATGTCCGAGGGCGGTGATCATGCCCACCCCGGTGACGACAATGCGGCGGCCGGTGGCGGTTTCGAGGCTGCTCACGGTTCAAGCCGAGTGTACATCAGGGCGCCACTATGTCCTTCACCGCCCGCGGGAGGGTGCGGGCGATTTCGCCGGCGAGGAGGCCGGCCGAACCGAGTTCTTCACGCAGGACTTCGCCCGCGGCGCCGTGGAGGTAGACGCCAAGGCAGGCGGCTTCGAACGGCGCGACTCCCTGCGCGAGATAACCAGCGATCATCCCTGAGAGGACGTCTCCGCTCCCAGCGGTGGCGAGCAAAGGGTTCGCGAATGGACTCAGGCTGACGCGGCCATCGGCGGAGGCGATGACGCTGTGCGCGCCCTTGAGAATCACGGTGCAGCCGAATTTCCCGGCTGCGAGCCCGGCGATCTCGAGCCGTCGCGCCTGGACGTCCGCGACGGTCGTGTCCATCAGGCGGGCGAGTTCGCCGGGATGTGGCGTGAGCACGGCGTTCCACGGGACTCGCTCCGCGCCATCGGGCATCGAGGCGAGGGCGTTGAGCGCGTCGGCGTCGATGACCGCGCCGGCTTCGAGATCCGCGAGGTCCGGCAGTACGGCCCAGGCGAGCGCGCGGGTTTCGGGCGTGTCGCCGAGGCCGGGGCCGATGACCGCTGCGCGAAAACCCGGCCATTCGTTCCGGAGGCGCTTCGCGGTCTCGCCCGGCAGGCCGCCGTCATCGGTTGAGGACTGCGGCAGCCAGGTAGCTTCGGGCAGCGAGCCGGCGATGCGGTCCACCACGTGTTCGGGAGCGGCGACGGTGACAAGGCCGGCGCCAGCGCGATAGGCGGCGGTGGCTGCCAGTTGGACAGCGCCGATGTAGCGGCGGCTGCCCCCGACGACGAGCACCTTTCCGAAGGTTCCCTTGTTCGCGTCCTCCGGCCGGACGGGCAGGTTCGCGCGGACCCAGCGCGAGGTGAGCAGTTCGAGTTGGACAGCTTCCTGGGCGGCCCGGGGAATGCCGATATCGATGACCTGGACCTTGCCGAGCATGCCGCTTGCGGGCGCCTGGTACATGCCAACCTTCGGGAGTCCGAAGGTGACGGTCATGTCGGGTTCGACGGCGAGCGGGTCGACGGCGCCGGAATCGGCGTTCACGCCCGTGGGAAGGTCGACGGCGATCAGCTTCGGTGGCTGGAAGCCAGTGCGGGCCGACGTGAGGCGGCGCAGCGCTACGCCGACAGGTTCGGCAGGATCGAGCGGGCGTTGCTGGCCGATTCCGAGCAGCGCATCGATGACCAGGTCTGCCCCGGCGAGGATGCCTTCGAGTTCGGGCAGCGCCGGGTCGGAACCAGCTTCGATGATCGCGATTTCGCGTTGGCGGAGTTCGTCGAAGCGTTCGGGGTGGTGATGGGGTTTGGGGAGGTAGACCGCAACGTTCGCGCCCCAATCGGCGAGGTGACGCGCGGCGACCAGGCCATCGCCGCCGTTGTTGCCGGGGCCGGCGAGGACGACGATTGTGCGGCCTTCGAGCGTACCGAGGAGCATCCAGCCTTCCTGGGCGACGGCCAGCCCGGCTTCCTCCATGAGTTGAGCTTCAGAGCTGCCAGCGGCGATTGCGGCGCGTTCGAGTTCGCGCATCTGCGCAGCGGTGACGAGTTTCATCGGAGGCCCTTCTCGCGGATCAGGCGGAGTGCGTTCTCTCCCCTGCGTGGCGTGTCTTCGAGTTCGGTGAGTGCCCGTTCACCGACGACCGATGCCATTGCGAGGTCGTTCGAGTGCGTGAGGGAGATCTCGAGGCCGCGCAGTGCGATATCCTCGGCGCGCTTCGCCCCCCGGCCATAGAGGAAGACGAGCGGTTTGCCGCGGCGATTGGGCAGAACTTCGATGTCGCGCCAGCCGACACCGCGGACGCCGGTGCCGAGGGCCTTCATCACTGCCTCCTTGGCGGCGAAGCGCGCCGCCAGTTCGGGAACCCGGCCGCGGCAGTGGGCAATCTCGTCGGGCGTGTAGATGCGATTCAGGAAGCGGTCGCCGTGGCGTGCGATGACGTCGGCTACGCGGTGGATTTCGATGATATCGATGCCGTGGGCAAACTTGGTCGCCATGTGAGCATGGATCCTAGCGGAGGGCGTGCGCTGGCGCGCGGGGTTCAGGACTCACCGGTGCTTTCGATAATCAGGATGGCGGCCTGCCATCGTCGTGGCGGCCCTGGTGAACGCTATGAACCTTCCCGACCGGCGCGCTCATCCGCGCTACCCAGCATGGTTCCCTGTGAACGTCCGGATCGATGGCGAAGCTTCGCCGCGCGCCGGGATGCTGTGTGATGTGTCGCTTGGTGGCGCGCTCGTGTGGGGGTTCTGGACCGATGGCGGTGGCGAGAGAGCTTTGCTCGAGGTGAGCTTTCGCTCGGCGACGTTCGAACTGCCGGCCACGGTGGTCTCGGTCGAGAAGCAATGGGACACGGTTATCCTCCACCTGCGGTTCGATGAGGGATTCGTGGAGGCTTCCCCACGAATGCACGAGCTGATCTTCGAACTGAAGGACCACTTCGAGGCGTACCAGGTGTATCTCGCCCATCGCGCTGACGATGACCCCGCGCTGGGCCGGACGGCGACGCAGTACCCACCGGATCGCGCGAGCGCCTGACCCGGCCCGCTCCGGTGCGCCACGAACGCATTCCGTAGCCCGTCGCGCCGGGGGTCGGTACTCTGCAGTCCATGACAGCCATTGTGATCGACGGGAACGCCATCGCGGCGCAAATCAAGAACGATGTCGCTGCGCGCGTGGCGGCTCTCAAGGCGAAAGGCGTGACGCCAGGCCTCGCGGCGATCATCGTCGGCGACAATGCGGCGTCCATCAGCTACGTGTCGAGCAAGGCCGCGGACTGCGCGGAAGTCGGCATGTTTTCGGAGACCTTCCGGCTGCCCGAGACGGCGACCCACGAGGATGTGATCCGGCTGATCGAGCAGCTCAACGGAGACGACCGGTTCCACGCGATCCTGCCGCAGTTGCCGATGCCGCGGCAGATCCGGGAGCAGGAAATCATCGATACGATGGCTTTTCGCAAGGATGCCGATGGACTGCACCCGGTGAACCTGGGACGACTGCTGCGCGGTGAACTCGACGGAGCCATCCCATGTACTCCAAACGGGGTGATGGAGCTCCTGCGCGCCACGGGAATCGACCCTGCCGGCAAGAACGTAGTGGTTGTCGGGCGCTCGACGCTCGTCGGGCGGCCGCTGGCGATTCTCCTCAGCAACAAGGCTTCGGGAGCGAATGCGACGGTCACCATCTGCCATACCGGGACGCGGGATCTCGCCCGGCACACGCGTGAGGCCGACATCGTGGTGCTTGCGGCGGGCCACGTGAACACCCTGACGGCCGCGATGTGCAAGCCCGGAGTGGTGGTCATCGACGTCGGGGTGAACCGGGTCGATGCGCCAACGCGTCCGAGTGGCTACCGGCTCGTCGGCGATGCGGCGATGGACGTGCGCGAAGTGGCTTCGTACGTGACACCGTACACCGGGGGTGTCGGCCCGATGACGCGCGCGATGCTGCTGGTGAACACGGTGCGGGCGGCCGAGAAGGCGGCTGGTTAAGCGGGTGAGCGAATGATCTGGTTCCGGATGCGCTCGAAATGGCGAATGTTCCGCGTGATCAACGGCAAACCTTGCTCAATCGCCGTCCCGGCAATGAGAAGGTCGGGCGCAGGGAGTTTCATGCCCGCTGCCTGAAGGCGGGCGCCCTCGATGCCCGCTATCTCGGCGGCGGCGCGAGTCAGAGGAACGACCCGGACTACAGAGAAAAGCTCATCGAGTTCGGTACGGCGTGGCCCGACAGGGTGCCCGTAGTAGAGCTCGAAAGCGACCACCGGGCTGACGACAAGCGATCCATCGGCGAGTGCCTGGACAATTGCACCGCCTGGAGGCGCGTACCCGTTCAAGTAGTCAATCAGGCAGTCGGTGTCACTCAGGATCATCGCCATGTAGCGCGGAGCTCTGCGATGCGTTCTCTCGCGAGCGCAGCTTCTGCGTCACTCCATGACCCGGCGAGGGCACGGATGGCCTCCGCCTGGCGTTCGCGGCGGGCGCGTTCGGCGTCGAGGTCGGTCTCGAGGTAGCGTTCGAGGGCTTCATCGACGAGCGCGGAGAAGCCGCGTTCGCCACGCTCGGCGGCGAGCTTCTTGAGCTTGACGAGCTTGTCATCGGCGATTTCGATGGTTGTCCTCATGCTTCGATCATGCATGCGGGTGGAGGCGTGTCAATGCACGAACATGCGCCTTCGAGCGTGCCGTGTCACGATGCCACGCATGAGTGAACTGACTTCCCGGGCGACGGCGCTCGCCCAGCGCATCTCCACCACCATGGTGCGACTTTGACCTCGCCAACGACGAAGCCCGCGTAGAAGAACTCGAAGCACAGTCGGCAGCCGCCGGATTCTGGGATGACGCCGAGCGCGCTCGTGACCTGATGCAGGAACTCGCCGCCGCGCGTGACCGCGTGGAGACGTGGCGTGGGCTGGAACGGCGCGTAAGCGACACGGCCGAACTGATCGAACTGGCCGAAGCCGAGGGTGATAGCTCGGTGGTGGAGTCGGCCGCGGAGGACCTTGCAGCCATCGAGCGCGAGGTGGAGTCGCTCGAGTTCCAACTCCAGCTTTCGGGGCAGTATGACGCGCGAAACGCGATCCTTGCGGTGCACGCCGGGGCAGGTGGGACCGACTCGCAGGACTGGGCCGAGATGCTTCTCCGGATGTACCT
>CAYYDX010000100.1:0-10641 GCA_964470735.1 uncultured Anaerolineaceae bacterium | reverse complement strand
GAGCACGCCGCTTTCGGCTTCGCGCAGCGCCGACGCCGCCGAGAGCATCGTCTTGCTCCAGCCGAACTCTTCGCGCAGCAGCACCACGTACGCCCCGTACGCCTGGCCCATCAGTGCGGCGATGAGCATCTGCAGGCTGCCGCCCGCGAACACGATCCGCCAGCCATAGAACAGCCTCGCAGGCCGCCGCCAGACGGGCGCCGCGGCTTGTGTGGTGGCGTCGGCCAAAGGGCCGCCTCCGGGGAATGGGGGTAGAGGTCAGTGTAGCCGCCCGCGGCGCTTCGGCCACGGGCCACTCAGCGGCGCCGCACCGCAGTCAGTACGACCACTCCGGCAAGCAGCGCAGCGAACACCACCAGCAGCAGCGCCCACACGCCCACATTGATCGAGCCGTTGTCGCGGGTGGCGCCGGTGTCAGGTGCGCCAGGCGTACCGTCCGGGGCCACCGTGACGGCAGGTGTCACCGCCCGGGTCGCTTCGGAGGGTGGCGTAGCCGCCGGTGTCGTGTTCGACGAACCATCAGGCGGCGGCGCGCCCGTCCCACACGATGTGCCCGCCGCAGGCACGGCCAGCGTCAGAACGTAGGCGTTGACGACCGCGTCGATGCACTTGTCGCCCTGGGCGTAAATCGTATGGCCTTCGCCCCGGTGCGTAACCAGCACACCGCTCGAAAGCTGCTCACTGAGCGCCTTGCCCCATTCGTACGGCGTGGCCGGGTCGTTCGTGGTGGCGATGACCACGATCGGCGGGGCGCCTTTCGCCACCGGCGCCGAAACCGCATCGGCGGGCGCCTGCCAGTAGGCGCAGAGCAGCCCCGAAGAAGCAGCCGCCGAGGCTCCGAACGTCGGCGCCTCCTTCGCGAACTCAACCGCCCAGTCGCGGTACACCGCCGGGTCCTTGGGGCAGGTGTAGTCGACGAAGTTCACCGCCGCGTTCGCTTCCATCAAGTTCGGGTAGTCACCGTTGCCTTCGCGCTGCAGGTAGTTGTCGGTGAGCCGTACGAGTCCGGTTCCGTCGCCGTTCTGTGCATCCTGCAACGCCCGCGTGAGGAAGCCCCACGTTTGCTTCGAATACATCGCCGACATGATGCCGAGTTCCACTTCGCCCGGGCCGGCAGGGCGGTCCGCTCCGGGCGCCGGGAGTGGCTTCGTTTCGGCCTTCGCCATGATCTCCTGGACCGCCGCCCGGGGATCCGCGCCGAGGGCGCAACCCTTCGCCTGGCAGTCGGCGAGGTAGGCGCTGAAGGCCCGCTCGAAGCCCACCATCTGCGTGATGTTCACGTTTTTAAACCCGAGCGAGAGGTCCATGCCGCCGTCGAGCACCATCGCCCGCACGTGCGTGGGGAACATGTCGGCGTAGACCGCGCCAAGTGCCGTGCCGTAGGAGTAGCCGATGTAGTTCAGCGTCTGTTCGCCGAGCGCAGCGCGAATCCGATCCATGTCGCGCGCAACGTTCTTCGTCCCGAGATACGGGAGGACGTCGCCGTACTTCTCCTGGCAGTCACTGGCGAACCGCTTCGCCGCCGCCTCAGCCTGCGTCCACTCGGTGGGGGTATCGGGGTCGGGGTCCGCGGCTACAAGTTGTTGGAGCGTGTCGTGACAGATGATTGGCGAACTCTCGCCCACCCCTCGCGGGTCGAACGAGACAATGTCGAACTTGTCGCGGATCTCGCCGGCGAGCAGCCCGCGCCAGATGCGCACGAACTCGTTCGCCGAAGCGCCAGGACCGCCCGGGTTCGCCATCAGCACGCCAATGCGCTCGGCTGGCTTGCGCGCCTTGATCCGGATGAGTGACAGCTCGATGGTTCTCCCGTTGGGCTGTCCGTAATCAAGGGGAACATCGAAGGTTGCGCACTCGATGCTGCCGCAGGTCTTCCAGTCGATGCTGGTCGAAGCTTGCGCCGAGGTCTTCGTTTCCGGTGAACAGGCGAGTGCGGCGATCGTGAGGGCGAAAATCAGTGCGAACGTGCGGCGCATACTGGTAGAGACGGTAACAGGGGCACGGATAACGAGGGGTAGCGCCCGGAAAGCGCGCCTTACCAGCGCAACTCCCAGAGCCGCACCGGGTCTTCGAGGCCGCGCAACTCCTGCTCGCCGCGGTCGTTGAAGAGGAAGCCCTTCCCGGCGACGAGTTCGCGCACGACGTTCGCGACAAGGATCTCGCCGCCCTCGGCCATCGCCGCGATGCGCGCCGCCGCGATGACCGCCGTCCCGAACAGGTCATCGTCTTCCGCGATTGGCTCGCCGGCATTGACGCCGACGCGGACACGCAGGCCGTTCGGCATCCCTTCCATCTCGCCGCCGAGTGCCTCAGCGTGCAGTGCGCGCTGGAGGCTCACCGCGCACTCCAGCGCGCGCTGGGCCGACCCGAACGATGCGAGGAAACCGTCGCCCATCGACTTCACTTCGCTGCCGCCGTGCGCCCGCAACGCCTCGCGGGTGATGCGCTCATGCTCGCGCAGCAACTGCCGGCCGGCGTGGTCCCCCAGCGCCCGCAGCAGGTCGCCGTGGCGTTCGATGTCGGTGAAGAGGATGGTGCGAAACGCGTTGCCGCTGCGCAGCCCGAACCGTGCGCGGTTCTCGGCCGCCGCCACTTCGAGGATGAAGCTTCGGCAGGTATCCACTACTCCCTGGTCCCACGCGAACGGCGACCGCCCCGGCAACACCGAGAGCCTCGCGTCGGGGATGGTCGCGACGAGTTGCCGCGCCCGGTCGATGGCAAAGAACGGCGTGTCCATGCGGTGCAGCACAAGCACCGGACACCTGACCCCGGTCAGTAGGCTGCGCACATCGGCACAGGCGAGTATGCCGTTCGCCGCCTCGAACTCCTCCGGCGAAACACTTTCGCGCAGGAATCGCCCGATCCGCCCCGTCTGGACGCCATCTTCGAGGCCGTTCATCGCGGTCGCGAGCAGGTCCGTGAACAAGGGCCAGTCCTGGTGGATGAGCGGCGCAATCGCGTCCCAGCCGGGCGTGGACGACACGCGGCCCGGCGCAGGGTCGCCACGGAAGAGCGTGATCGAAGCAACCCGGTCCGGGTACGCCGCCGCGAACTGGATGGCGACTTTGCCGCACTCCGTTGCCGCGAAAATGTGTACGCGCGGCAAGTCGAGCCGGTCGAGCACCGCCCGCAGATCACGCTCGTACGATTCGACCGAAACGTCCGCCACATTCCGGTCCGACAGTCCGTTGTTCCGGTGGTCGAAGCGGATGAGCGTAGCCCACTCGGCGACCTGTTCGTAACAGGCGCGCGCCTCCGGCAAGTCCCATTCGTACTGGATGTTGCTGAAGCCGGGAGGGTACATGACGACGATGGGAACGCCATCCCCGATCGCCCAGAAGGCGATGGAAACGCGGTCGTCGGTCTGGGCGTACTGGATGCGGGGCAACACGCTGAAGGCAACCTCTCCCAGCGAAATCCTAGCGCAGCGGCCAATCCCCTCGAACCATCCTGTGGGTGATTCTCAAAGCCCGACTAAAGGCGGAGGCGCGAACCATCCGGCGCCACCAGCGCAACCGGCTGCGCCACCTGCCCGGCAGGCGGCCGCAGCAGCCCATCGTCCGTCAGCGTCAACGCCACCGCGCCGTTTGCTGTCTCCACACGCCACTCGCCATTCGCCGGCGCTGCAAGTTCGAAGTACCAGCCGGCGCCGTCCTGCCCCCAGCGCGTCAGCAAGGGCGCTCGCGCCTCGGGCGTTCGAGCCCACGACACCAGCCTGCCCCGAAACACGATGACCGCGCCCGCAATCAGCCCGATGGCCAGCCACGAAACTGCGCGCAGCCCATCGAACGCCTGCCGCACCTGGTGGGCGGCGTGGAGGAACGGCGCACTCTCCACCACAACCTCAGGCGAAGTGGGCCATTACGTCGTTCGCGAACCGGTCCAGGATCCCCTTCGTTTCGGCGAGGTTCCGCCCCAGTCCGAAGCCGGGGATGATCAGTTCGTCTACTCCCGCTTCGATGTATTGCTCGACCAGCGCACGGATCTGCGGGCCCGTCCCCGCAATCGCCGGGCGGCCGGACTGGCGCACCCGCTCCGCCAGCGACTCATCATCGGTCAGCGCCAGCATGCCCTGCGCCGAGTGCCAGATCGTCTCCGGGTCGCGACCCACCTCCTCGCAGTAGCGGTCGAGGATTGCGCCCTTGTGCGCGAGCGTCTCCGGGCTGCCCCAGACATTCCACTCGTCGGCGTACTTCGCCGCGATGCGCAGCGTGCGCTGTTCACCGCCACCACCGATGAGCAGCGGCAATGGCTGCTGCACGGGCTTGGGCGCGAGCGGCGCCGCCGTTAGCTGGTAGTGCTTGCCCTGGAAATCCGTCTGTGCGTTCGTCAGCAAGCCCTTGATGACCTGGCAGGCCTCTTCGAACCGGGCCATCCGCCCGCCAAGCGTCGAAAAGGTGATGCCGTAGGCGCGGTGCTCGTTCTCCTGCCAGCCTGCGCCCAACCCCAGGACGCAGCGCCCGCCCGAAATCTGGTCGACGTTGGCCGCCATCTTCGCCAGCACCGCCGGGTGGCGGTAGGTGTTCCCGCTGACCAGCGCACCGATGCGCACCCGTGGCACCGAAGCGGCCAGCGCCGCCAGCGTCGTCCAGCACTCCGACATCGGCCCACTCGTATCTTCGGCGTTCGGCATGAAGTGGTCGGCGAACCAGATTGAGTGCCAGCCGGCGGCCTCGGCGTGTTTCGCCAACGCCAGCGTGTCCTCCCACGTATTGGTCGGCGCTGGCCAAAAGCTGAACTTCATTCCCAAACTCCCGCGGCAGATGCGGGAGATTGTGGGGCGCAAACAGGCAGGATGTCGATGGTCGGGGGGACGGACGTCAGGCGACGACGCGAACGGTGGCGTAGAATCGTCCGCCATGGGCGAACGACAGCCTGGTCCGGGCGCCGAACTTACCGAAACCCCGGTGGCCCTGGTCAAATCGAAACAGCGCGTCGCCGACCACGGCGAAGTCTTCACGCCCGCGTGGCTGGTCGAAGCGATGCTCAATCTTGTGAAAGACGAGTCGGAGAGGATCGATTCGCGGTTCCTCGAGCCCGCCTGCGGGAGTGGCAACTTCCTCGTCCAGGTGCTCCAGAGGAAGCTCGCGGCCGTGGAGAAGAAGTATGGCAAGTCGCCTTTCGAACGGCGGAACTTCGCCCTCTTCGCGCTGATGTGCGTGTACGGGATCGAACTGCTCGCGGACAACATCGCGGAGTGCCGCGCCAACCTCCTCGAGATCGTCGCAGGGTACCTCGACGTTGATGACCGGGACGACCACTACCGCGCCGCCTCCTACGTGCTCTCCCAGAACCTTGTCCACGGTGACGCGCTCACGATGCGCACCGCCGCCGGCGAACACCTTACCTTCGCCGAATGGGGATACCTCGGCAGGGGAAAGTTCAGGCGGCGGGACTTCGAATCGAGAGACCTCCACCAGACGGCTGTCGTGATGGCCGACACCTTCTTCAGGCGCACCGGCAAAGAGCCGCCGTTCACACCCGTCCGGGAGTACCCGGCAATGCGCGTGGCCGAACTCGCCGCCCTGGACGCTGGACGGGGTTGTGCTTCGTGACGGCACCAACCAGCTTCACCCTGCGCGGGCGCAACCCCGATGTCCTCACCTGCATCGCGAACCTCTCGAACGACGAGGTCTTCACCCCGCCGGAGTTCGCCAACCGGATGCTCGATACGCTCGCCGAAGCGTGGGCGGCGGCGAACGGCGGCGCCAGCATCTGGGCCGACCCGTCGGTTCGCTTCCTTGATCCCTGCACGAAGTCTGGCGTCTTCCTGCGCGAGATCACGAGCCGCCTCATTGCCGGGCTGGAGGGCCAGATACCCGACCTCCAGGAGCGTGTCGACCACATCCTCACCAAACAGGTCTTCGGCATCGGGATCACCCGGCTTACGAGCCTGCTGGCACGCCGCAGCCTCTACTGCTCGAAACACGCCAACGGCCAACACTCCATCGCCCACTCCCTCACCAGTGACGCCGGGAACATCTGGTTCGAACGGCTCGAGCACGCGTGGACCGGCGACAGGTGCCGCTTCTGTGGAGCGAGTCGGAAAACGCTTGACCGCGGCGAAGACCTCGAGACCCACGCCTACGCCTTCATCCACACCAACGATATCAAGGCTCGCATTGCCGAGTTGTTTGGAGCCGACATGCAGTTCGATGTCATCATCGGCAATCCGCCTTACCAACTGGACGATGGCGGCTACGGTGCAAGTGCGCTACCCATCTATCATGAGTTCGTGGAGCGGGCGGAGGTCCTTGAACCGCGGTTTCTTACAATGGTGATTCCAGCTCGCTGGCTGTTTGGCGGGCGCGGACTCGATGGATTCCGAAAAACGATGCTCACCGATACTCGGATCAGAAGGTTGATTGACTATTCCGATAGCCGCCATATCTTTCAAAGTGTCGATGTTGCTGGGGGAATCTGTTATTTCGTCTGGGATCGCGACAATCCTGGAGACTGTACGGTTGTCGAGGTAGATCCATCGGGAGGAGAGACCGAGTCAGTGCGACCACTCCTCGAGGACGGCGCGGAGGTCTTTATCCGGAGCAACCGCGCGCTTTCGATCTTGCGAAAGGTCATGGCTATTGAGTCAGCCAATACAGATACCTTCGCCCTGCCAGAAGAGAAGCGCTTTGACAAACAGGTAAGCTCTCAAAAGCCCTTCGGCTTCCGTACTTTCTTTCGTGGCTCCCCGGTTCAGAAATCTGTAGGAGATGTGCAGGTACTACAGAGCGGTGGGAGATCATGGGCTTCAAGGGAAGACGTTTTGACGGGTATAGAATGGATTGATAAGTGGAAGGTTTTCACCTCTAAATCATCCGCAGAACATGCTGGCCAATTTGACAAAAATGGGCAGCGTAAAGTCCTGTCACTGTCTGGAGTCTTGCCTCCTGGGTCCGCCGTAACCGAGACGTATATCATTCTTGGTACCTTCAATACCGAAGGGGAAGCTCGGAATTGCTTTTCTTATGTTAGAACTCGACTCTTCAGGTTCCTGATCGCAACGCGGTCGTCTGGCCAGGACCTTCCTCGCTCTGCATATTCATTGATTCCTATTCAGGACTTTAGCAGGTCGTGGACCGACGAAGATTTGCATGCAAAGTACGGCATTACCTCCGAAGAAGCAATGTTTATCGAAAGTATGATCCGGCCGATGGGCGACTCCGTTGACTAAGCCCATCGAGGAGATCCTCGAGCCACGGCCTGATGCACGGCCGCGCATCTACGCTTATTCCATCGCCGATGAGGCGCACTCCGGGCTCCTCAAAATCGGCCAGACCACACGCGACGTGAAGCAGCGTGTCGCCGAGCAGCTCAAGACCGCGGCGATCAAGAACTATCGCATTGAACTCGACGAGCCCGCCGACCGCGACGACGGCACGGTCTTCAGCGATCACACCGTGCGGGCCGCGCTCGTGAAGAAGGGCTTCGAGAACACGGAACTCGAGTGGATGCGCTGCTCGGCCGGCGACGTGAAGACGGCGCTGATCGAGCTGCGCACCGGGAAGAGCGTCTCCGGCACGCACCACGAGACCTTCGCCCTGCGCCGCGAGCAGGCTGAAGCGGTCAATCTCACCCATGCCTACTTCCTCTCGCGCTGGGCAGAGGACATGAACGCCGTCCCACGGTTCCTCTGGAACGCCAAGATGCGGTTCGGCAAGACGTTCGCCACCTACCAGCTCGCGCGCAAGATGGGCGCCCGGCGCGTCCTCGTCGTCACCTTCAAACCAGCCGTCGCCGACGCCTGGCAGACAGACCTCGAGTCGCATGTGGATTTCGATGGCTGGCTGTATCTCTCACGCGGCTCCGACACCGACCCGGCCAAAGTCCCGCCGAAAACGCCGATGGTCTACTTCGGCTCGTTCCAGGATCTGCTGGGCCGCGATCTGTTCGGGAACATCAAGCCGGGGAACGGCTGGGTCCACCTTATCAAGTGGGACCTGGTTGTCTTCGACGAGTACCACTTCGGGGCATGGCGAGAGACGGCGAAGGATCTCTTCGAGGGGGAAGAGGAAGCCATCAGCCGCGACGAAGCGCAGGCGGTAAACAGCGCCCGCCAGAAGGAGCGGATCGCCGACCAGCAGGAGCAGCTTGCCCCGGAGAAAGATTTCCTGCCGATCCAGAGCAGGGGTTACCTCTACCTTTCCGGCACTCCCTTCCGCGCGCTGGCTACGGGCGAGTTCATCGAAGAGCAGATCTTCAACTGGACGTACACCGACGAGCAGCGCGCGAAAGAAGCCTTCGCGAGCAGCCATTCCGGCCAGTGGAACCCCTATGGCGCGCTCCCGCGGATGCGCCTCCTGACCTACCAGATGCCCGATGAGCTGTTGGATGTAGCCAGCGGCGGCGAGTTCGATGAGTTCGACCTGAACGCATTCTTCGAGGCCAGGGGAACGGGCGCCTCGGCGGAGTTCATCCACCAGGACGATGTGCAGAAGTGGCTCGACATCATTCGCGGCGCCTACATGCCGAAGGCGGCGGAGTACCTCAAGATGGGCACACGTCCGCCGTTCCCCTACGCCGCCGTCGCGCTGCGGGCGTATCTGCAGCACTCATTCTGGTTCATGCCGAACGTCGCGGCCTGCCACGCGATGGCCAACCTGCTTGCGGAGAAACACAACACGTTCTGGCACGACTACGACGTCGTGGTCGCCGCCGGGACGTCGGCGGGGATCGGGCTTGATGCGCTGCCGCCGGTGCGCCGGGCTATCCGCAGCGGGTTCGACACCAGCACGATCACGCTCTCGTGCGGCAAGCTCACTACTGGCGTCACCGTCTCGCAGTGGTCGTCGATCCTCATGTTGCGCAATCTGAAGTCGCCCGAGACCTACTTCCAGGCGGCGTTCCGGGTGCAATCCCCGTGGTCCATCCGCAACCCCAACGGGGACGACCCGAACGAGGAAGAGATCCTCAAGCCCGAGTGTCTGGTCTTCGATTTTGCACCGACACGCGCCCTGCGCCAGCTTTCCGAATACGCGATCGGCCTTTCGCCCCACGAGCCAAACCCCGAGAACGCGGTGAAGGACCTGCTGTCGTTCCTGCCGGTTCTCGCCTACGACGGTGCGAACATGATCCAGATCGATGCCGGGGGGATTCTCGACATTGCAATGGCAGGGACATCGGCCGTGCTCCTCGCCCGCAAGTGGGAGAGCGCGCTCCTCGTCAACGTGGACAACGAGACGTTGCGTCGCATCCTCAACAACGCGGATGCGATGGCCGCCGTGGAGCGCATCGAAGGTTGGCGCGCGCTCGGCGACAACATCATCGAAGCGATTGTCAACAAGAGCGAAAAGGTCAAGGGTCTGAAGGAAAAGGGCAAGTCGGGTAGCCTCACACCCGGGGAAAAGAAAGAGCTCACGGAAGAAGAGAAGGAGTTCAAATCGAAGCGGAAGCTGGTTCAGGAGAAGCTGATCAAGTTCGCCACCCGTATTCCCGCAT
This sequence comes from uncultured Anaerolineaceae bacterium, assembly GCA_964470735.1. Classification (GTDB taxonomy): domain Bacteria; phylum Chloroflexota; class Dehalococcoidia; order Tepidiformales; family Tepidiformaceae; genus Amarobacter. Next base: position 1,203 of record CAYYDX010000100.1, on the reverse strand, counting down.
TCATGTACCTGACCGACTTCCGCGAGAACACCTTGCAGGATGTGATCACCCGGCTCGAACCAGAGCTGTTTCTCACCGTTACAGGACTCACCGTGAAGGACTTCAACCTGCTCGTACAACTCAGGGTGTTCAACACCGAGCAGATGAATCAGGCGGTGTTCGCGTTTCGGCGATACGAAGACGCATCGCTCCGCTACAGCGGCATCGATAGCCACCCCGGGCTGACCCACTACGGTCTCTACGACACCGTAGTAGCGCGAGAGTAGCTACCCCACCCGCTCCCACGCCGCGTACATCTCCGCCCCCATGATGTCCAGTTGCGGGGCGGCGGCGCCGGGGCGGGTGTTCGCTGCGACTTGCGTCCAGAGGTCGAGCACCGCCGTGAGTTGTTCGCGGTTGTGGAGCGCGTAGGGCGCGGCGATCGATGTCAGCCGTTCGCCCAACTCGCGCTCCGAGGTCTCGCCCGAACGTGTCGCCGACCAGGCGACCGAGGTGGCGACGTGATCCCACGGCCACGCGATGACCGTGTGGTTGCGATCGGCGAGCGACGCGCGGAAGCCGTCGGCGGTGCGCCGGGCGATGAGGCGCGCTTCTTCGACGCCGCCCAGGGAAACGGGCGCCTGGAACGCCTCAGGGCGCCCGTAGACCGCGCCGATGAGCAGCGACGCCGCCCTCGCGCAGACCCCTTCGAGCCCGGCGAACGGCAACGCGGCGGTTGGCTCGCCCTTCGCGAACTGGTGGAGCAACCATTCGGCGAAGGTCGGCGCGGTCACGGCTTCCGCTGGCTGTGGCTTGCGTCGAAGTACCCTCACCCAGGGATCATCGGCGCGGCACACCTGCCGCCGCAATCAGGAGGTTCCCGCTCTCGCGGCCAGCAACCCACTCGCGCTCTTCACGCGGGCCAGCGGCGAAAGTGCCAGCACGGCGGCCGCGCCGTACATGATCATCACCGCCACGAAGAGCGTCGCGCGGAACCCGATGGTCGCTCCGAGCACGCCCCCGAGCGCGGTGCCGACGAGCGCGAAGCCGAAGTTCAGCAACCGGAAGTTGGCGAACATCCGCCCCTGCATCCGCTCGGCGACGATGCCCTGCTTAAGGCTCACGTCGTGGATTTCGAACAGCGGCCAGAACGGGGCGGTCACGAGCTGGTTGGCAATGAGGAATGCGATGCCGGCAGCGTTGTTGGCCGCACACAGCGGGATG
>CAYYDX010000099.1:0-10829 GCA_964470735.1 uncultured Anaerolineaceae bacterium | reverse complement strand
TCCTCTCGGTCGACACGTCGGAAGCGGAGAAGCACCCCGGCGTGTTCGCAGTGCTGACGGCGAAGGACTTCCCGGCAGCCGAGGACCGGATGGAGGAACTCGGTGAGAGCGCCATCAACGTGAAAGAGGCGCTGGACAACATCCTCGCCAGTGAGAAGGCGCTCTACCGCGGACACGCGGTGGCGGCGGTGGCGGCGGTGAACGCGCACGTCGCCGAAGAAGCGCTGGCGAAGATCAAGGTCGAATACGAACTGCTCCCGCCGGTGATGAACGTGCGCGATGCGATGCGCGAGGATGCGCCGCTGCTGAGCGAGAAGCGGTTCACGAAGACGCTGATGACTGGCGAGCTTTCGGAGAAGCCTTCGAACATCGCGAGCTACAACAAGTTCGCCGGGGGCGACCTCGAACAGTCGTGGGCGGAAGCCGACGCGATCGTCGAGCGCGAATTTACGACGCAGACCGTGCACCAGGGGTACATCGAGCCGCACAACTCCACGGCGCAGTGGAACAGCGACGGCACGGTGACAATCTGGACGAGCACGCAGGGCGCGTTCGCGGTGCGCAATCTCACGGCCGAGGTGCTGAAGCACCCGATCAGCAAGCTCAAGGTCGTGCCGATGGAGATTGGCGGCGGATTCGGCGGAAAGCTGCCGATCTACCTCGACCCGGTCGCGGCGCTGCTCTCGAAGAAGTCCGGGCGGCCGGTGAAGGTACTGATGAGCCGGACCGATGTGTTCGAGGGGAGCGGCCCGACGAGCGCGACCTACATCAAGGTGAAGGCCTCGGTGAAGGGGAACCGGCTGACAGGGGTGCAGGCGACACTCTGCTACGAAGGTGGCGCGTTCCCTGGGTCGCCAGTCGGCGCGGGGTCGATGACGATGCTTTCGCCGTACAACATCGATGCGTTCGAACTGCACGCCTACGACGTGGTGGTGAACAAGCCGAAAGTAGCGGCCTACCGCGCGCCGGGTTCGCCGGCAGCCGCGTTCGCGATCGAGAGCGTGATCGACGAACTCTGCAAGAAGCAGGGGCTGGATCCGCTGGCATTCCGTCTCGAGAACGCTTCGAAAGAGGGGACGCGAATGGTGAACGGCATCGCGTTCCCGCGCATCGGCGCGGAAGAGACGGTGACGGCGGCGATCAATTCGCCGCACTGGAAGTCGCCGATCGAGGGGCCGAACCGGGGGCGTGGCGTGGCCAGCGGCTACTGGTTCAACGGCGGTATGCAGTCGAGCGTGGTCGCGAACGTAAACAACGACGGGACGGTGAACCTGGTCGAGGGGTCGACCGACATCGGTGGCACGCGCGCGTCGCTCGGGATGCAGCTGGCGGAAGTGCTCGGGATCCCGTTCGAGGAAGTCAGGCCGTCGGTCGTTGATACAGACTCGATCGGGCACAACGACGTGACCGGGGGTTCGCGGACGACGTTCGCGAGCGGGCTCGCCTGCTTCGAAGCGGGGATGGACATTCGCCGCCAGATGATTGCCCGCGCGGCAAAGCTGTGGGGCGTTCCCGAAGAGGAAGTTGTCTATGAGAGCGGGCGGGTTCGCAGCCTGAAAGACCGCTCGAAGGACCTGAGTTTCAAGGAGATGGCGGCGCAGTCGGCACGGACCGGCGGGCCGATCGCGGGGAAGGCATCGCTGCTCGCTCGCGGCGCCGGCGGGGCGTTCGCCACGCACATCGTCGATGTGGAAGTCGACCCGGACACCGGCAAGGTGAAGATCTTGCGGTATACGGCGACGCAGGATGTTGGCACGGCTATCCACCCGTCGTACGTGGAGGGGCAGATCCAGGGCGGCGTGGTCCAGGGTATCGGCTGGGCGCTCAACGAGGAGTACTTCTACGACGATAGCGGGCGGATGCTGAACTCGAGCTTCCTCGACTACCGCATGCCGACGGCGCTGGACGTCCCGATGATCGAGACGATCCTCGTGGAGGTACCGAACCCGGGGCACCCGTACGGTGTCCGCGGCGTGGGTGAGGTGCCGATCGTGCCACCCCTTGCGGCCGTCGCGAACGCGATTGCGGACGCGACCGGCCACCGGTTCACGGATCTGCCGATTTCGCCGCGGCGCGTGGTCGAGGAGCTGAACGGGCTGGGGTAGGATGAGCGCATGGGTATCACCTATGTGGCGGGATCCGTAACCGGGCCGGCCGCTGAGGAAGCCGTGGACTTCCTCGTGGACAGCGGGGCGCAGTACACGCTGCTCCCGGAGGCGGTCTGGAAGCGGATCGGGCTGACGGCGCGGCGGCGCCAGCGGTTCCGGCTGGCCGACGGGACGCTGATGGAGCGCGAGATCGCGAACTGTACGATCCGGCTGGCGGAGCTTGGGGAAACGCCGACACCGGTCATCCTCGGGCAGGCGGGTGATGTCGCGTTGCTCGGCGCGGTGACGCTGGAGGAGCTTGGCCTTGTGCTCAATCCATTCACGCGGACGTTGCACCCGGCCGCGCTCTTGATGGTGTAGTGGCTGTCGTTATCGTTCCGGCGACGTTGCGGCCGCTCTGTTCGGGGGTTTCGAAGGTCGAAGTGCCTGGCGCCACCATCGGCGAGGTGCTGCGCGGGGTGGATGCCCGGTGTCCCGGGTTCTTCGCGCGAGTTGTCGACGACGGACGCCTGCGGCCGGAGTTGGCTTTCGCGCTCAACGGCGAGGTCGTGCCGCTGGCGCTCCACGATGCAGTGGAGGCGGCAACGGAGTTAGCCATCGTGCCGGCGCTCGGCGGCGGGTAATCAGTCGTGGCGTCCCGTCGCCGCGGGGTGACCGCAATCATTTCTCGGGGGTGTGCACATGGAGATGCGCTCATTTGGCCGGACCGGCGTCAAGGTCAGTTCGCTGTGCCTTGGCTGCATGATGTTCGGCGGTAAGACGACGTTCGAGGATTCGGCGGCGATCATCGACCGCTCGCTCGATGCCGGGATCAACTTCATCGATACGGCGAACGTCTACAACGCCGGGCGGAGCGAGGAAGCGACGGGGCAGGCGCTGAAGCGAAACGGCAAGCGGAACACGGTGTTTCTCGCGACCAAGGTGCACGGGCGGATGGGCGACGGTCCGAACGACATGAATAACACGCGGCGGCACATCATCGAGCAGTGCGAGGCCAGCCTGCGCCGGCTCGGGACCGACTGGATCGACCTGTACCAGATTCACCGGCCACAGTCGGACATGGCGATCGACGAAACGCTGCGGGCGCTGGACGACCTGGTGCGCTCGGGCAAGGTGCGCTACCTCGGCGCGAGCACGTTCGCGGCGTGGCAGTTGATCGAGTCGCTGTGGGTGTCGAAAGAGTACGGGCTGAACCGGTTCGTCTGCGAACAGCCGCCGTACAACCTGCTCGACCGGCGGATCGAACGGGAACTTTTGCCGATGGCCCAAAGCTACGGGTTCGCGATTATCCCGTGGAGCCCGCTCGCGGGTGGGCTGCTAAGCGGCAAGTACAGCCGCAACGAACCACCACCCGAGGACAGCCGCTACGCCAACCTCGATGCGAATCCGATGTACCGGCGACGGATGAACGACAACATCTGGGATGTGATCGAGGGGCTGGAGCGGGTTGCCGAAGGCAAGGGTGTTGCGATCTCGCAACTGGCGCTCGGGTGGGTGCTGCAGCAACCCGGCGTGACGAGTCCGATCATCGGCCCGCGAACGATGGAGCAACTCGAAGACAACCTGAAGGCGGCCGACGTGACGTTCACGGCTGAGGAACTGAAGGAGATCGACCGGATTGTGCGGCCGGGCACGAACGTGAGCCCGTATTACGAGGCAGACTGGGGCGTGAGTCAGTACCGCTGGTAGCGGGTGGTTTCGTTTGACACCCATCGGCGTGCCGCGATAGCGTCCCCGGCACGTTCAGTCCCGGATGAGGAGTCACCCACGTGCGAGAGATGACCGGCGGCGAGGCCGTCTACGAAACCCTGCGCGCGCTCGGCGTCGAGCACGTCTTCGGCATCGTCAGCGTTCACAACATCCCGATTTACGACGCTATCCACCGGGGTGGCGGGATCACGCCGGTCGCGGTTCGCCACGAACAGGGCGCGGTACACGCAGCCGACGGCTACGCGCGTGCGACTGGGAAGCTGGGAGTTGCCATAACGAGCACCGGTCCCGGTGTGACGAACGGGATGACCGGCATCTTCGAAGCAGGCTTCGCGAGTAGCCGGGTGATGATGATCGCGGGCCAGATCGACTCGGTGTACTACGGCAAGGGCAAGGGTTTCCTGCACGAGGCGGAGAACCAGCTGCCGATGCTGCGTTCGATCACGGGTCGGACCGAAAGCGTGCGGCGGCCGGAGGATATTGGCGAGGCAGTGTTCCGCGTGGCCGAGGACATCTGCACGGGGCGTCCGCGTCCCGGTGCGGTGGAGATCCCCATCGACTTCCAGTACGCCAAGGCCGAGGTCAACATCCCACACGTCGAAGCGTGGCCGCGGAAGACGCCCGACCGTGACGCCATTTTGCGCGCAGCAGACGCAATCAAGGGCGCTGACAAGGTGGTGGTGTGGGCTGGTGGGGGCGTGCTCACCGCCGGGGCCGAAGGTGAGTTGACGCAGTTGGCGGAGGCGCTCGGGGCGCCGGTGTTCACTTCGGGCAACGGGCGCGGGAGTATTCCCGAGGACCATCCGCTCTGCATCGGCCCGCTGACGGCACAGCCCGGCGTGACCGAGACGCTGGAGCAGGCTGACGTGGTGGTGGCGGTCGGTACACGGTTCCAGGCCGGGCAGACGCGGAACTGGATGCTGCCGCTCGGCGGCAAGCTGGTCCACATCGACGCCGACCCTGGAGTTATCGGGCGGAACTACCGCGCCGATGTGCCGGTCATTGGAGATGCGCGCCTGGGGCTGGCGGCGCTGCTCAAGTCGCTCGATGGCGCGAAGGGCGACGCGGCGTTCCTCAGCCGTGCGCAGGAGTTGCGAGACGCCGCCCGCCAGCAGATTCGCCGGGACATCGGCCCCGACTACGAGGCGATCATGGACGCGATGCGCGATGTTCTGCCGCGCGACGGGATGGTGGTGCGCGATGCGACGGTGCCGGCGTACCTGTGGGGCAACCGACTGATGCCCATTCTCTCGCCGCGGACCTCGATGAACCCGACTTCGGCGGCGATCGGGCCGGCGCTGCCGCTGGCCATCGGCGCCGCCATTGGAAGCGGCAAGAAGACCGCGGTGATCCAGGGCGATGGCGGGTTCATGCTGAACCTTTCGGAGCTTTCGACGGCGGTGCAGTACAACGTTCCCGTCGTGATCTGTGTCTTCAACGACCGGGGCTACGGCGTCCTGCGCTCGATCGAGGGCCGGACGTTCGAGGGACGGCAGTTCGGGGTCGAACTGGCGACGCCGGACTTCGTGATGGTGGCGAACGGGATGGGGATGAAGGCCGAGCGGGTGGAGAGCGCCGCGGAGTTCCGCCAGGCGTTCGCGCGGGGTATCGCCCACGATGGGCCGTACCTGCTGGATATCGACATGACGAAGCTCACGCCGATGGCGGGGCTTGGGACGCCGCCGCCGAAGAAGGGGTAAGGCGGGGCGGGTCTGATACACTTTTGACATGCCTTCGGTGCACCTGAGCAAAGAGACGTTCGACCGTGTGTGTGCGCTCGCCGCGAGTCAGCAGCGCACGCCCGAGGAGATCATCCAGAGTTCCATCGACGAGTACGCGCACGCGCGCGAGCGGACGCCCGAGGAGCGCCAGCGGGATTGGGATGCGCTGATAGCGCGATTCGACGAAGTGAAGCACACCGATGAGACCGAGGAGGAACTGATGGCTTCTCTGAAGACAGTGACCTCGGAGGCCTGGGCGGAACGAACTGGCGTGTCATACCGGTAAACGGAAACTGCCGGCCCCGATGTGAGGCCGGCAGTTGTTGATGGATGCTTCCGGGAGGGCGGACGTTACCGCGTGGCCGCCTTCTCCTTCTCTTCCATGTCCTTGAGGACTTCGCGCATTTTGGCCCAGCGTTCGGCGCGGGTGCGGGCGGTGTCATCGAGCGTGGACGGGTCGATCTGGGCGACCATGGCCCCGTAGGCGGGGTAGGCCTGGATCTCGTCGTCGGTTAGCTCCTTCATCCATTGCTTCCGCTTGAAGGCTTTCTCGATATATGGCGCAAGCTCATCCTGCTTGCGCTTTTCGCGGGCTTCGATCTCGGCGCTGAACTCGGGTTTCACGGCCTTTGCGAAGAGTTCGAGCGACTCGCAGATGTCCTCGTGCTTGTTGTTGCCGCCCTGCTGGATGAAGACGGTCTGGTCGACGCCGGCGTCGGCGAACTTGCGCAGGTGGGCGCGCAACTGGTCAGGGGTGCCAATGCCGTCGCCGCCGCCGCCGAGGAAGTCGAGGGCTTCGTCGCCCATGGCCGCCTTGACCGCTTCGTACTGCTTCCAGATGTCGGTGCGGCCGGGCTTATGGGTGCCGAAGGCGTAGTGGTGGCCGAGTCCGAACTGGAAGAACTTGAAGCCATCGAAGCCACGGCGATAGGCCTCTTCGGCGTCGGGGTGGCAGGAGAAACTGGTGACCATCGCGACGTTCGGGTTCACGGTGTGACCGATCGGCACGCACTCGTTCTTGAAGGTCTCGTAGTAGTCATCGACCCACTTTTTCGCTTCGGCGGGGTCGACGAAGGCGAAGGTGAGGGCGCCGATGCCGAGCTGGGCGGCGAGGTGGATGGTGTCGCGGTTGGAGCAGGCGACCCAGAGCGGGGGATGCGGCTTCTGCACCGGCTTCGGGACCACGTTGCGGACCGGCATGGAGAAGTACTTGCCCTGGTAGCCCGGGTAGGGGTCCATGGCGAGCATGTTCGCCACCTGCTCGACCGTTTCGCGCCACATTGCGCGGCGTTCCATGGGGTTGATGTTGAATCCCTCGAGTTCGGCGCGAGAGGCGGACTCGCCGGTGCCGAACTCGACACGGCCGTTCGAGACGAGGTCGAGGGTGGCGATCTCTTCGGCGATGCGGGCCGGGCTGTTGTAGTTCGGTGGCATCAACTTGATGCCGTGGCCGAGGCGGATATTCTTCGTGCGTTGACTGGCGGCGGCGAGGAAGACCTCGGGGCAGGAGGAGTGGCTGTACTCCTCGAGGAAGTGGTGCTCGACTTCCCATGCGAACTCGATACCGAGCTTATCGGCGAGTTCGACCTGCGAGAGGGCATCCTGGAAGAGCTTCAGCTCCTGGCCATCGTCCCAGGGGCGCGGCAATTGATGCTCATAGAAGATACCGAACTTCATTCGTATTCCTCCGTTACTGGTTGGCGAGTGTAGCAGAGAACGTTAGCCCCCGGCTAACAGCCTTTTGGGGATTAAACACAAATGTTCGAAAAATGTTGCATCACTGCTGCTGTATGTGGAGAATCGCGGCCGGACACCAATGAAAGGTAGCCACTGCATGACGCATTCGAAACGTTCCCCGGAGCTTGAGCAGGCGATCACCTCACTCTTTCAGGCGAGCGCGCTCCTCGACCCTATACGGCTCCGCATCTGGGATCGTGAGAACCTGACGGTCACGCAGTTGCGGCTGCTCGGACACCTGCACGACCAGGGCGGCCTGAGCAACGCGGAACTGGCGGATCGCCTGTATGTCACACGGCCTTCGGTTTCGGCGCTGCTGGAGCGGCTGGAGCGGGGCGGGTTCATCCGGCGCGAAGTTTCGCCACATGATCGCCGCGGCATCCAGATCTGGCTCGAACCGAAGGGTATCGAAGTGCAGGAGAGCCTGCGCGAGGAGATCCGGGAGTATGTTGCGGGATTGTTCGAGAGCCTGAGCGTGGCCGAGACGCTGCAGTTTGCCGCGAGCGTCGAGAAGTTCGTTCTCTCGGGCCGGAAGCGGCGGGAGAGGGACCTCGAAGGCGAGGACTAGGCTGGCTACACTCGAACGGTGAGTGAGTCGCTGCGCCTGACCGAGATCCTGACGACGGCATCGGCCGTGGCGAACTTCAAGGGTGTGCCGGATGTCACAGCCGAGCACCTGCTGCTCGCGATGGAGATCCTGCTCGGGACGAAGACGCTGGACGACCTGGGGCGGCCGATGTCTCCGCTGGTGGCGCGCGTGGCCGGCGCGGGGTCGGGGGCGACGGCAGGAGTGCGCGAACTTGCGCAGCGGTGGTTCGCCCGCCAGGAAGGCGATATGACGCACGAACTCGACGATGAGCAACTTGGCGCCCTGCGCGACGAATTGCGCGCGCTCGACCTGGCGGAGCGGCCGACCGGCTAAGCGGGGCGTTGCTGGTAGCGAATCCGCCGCCGATAGTCCGGCGGAATGGATGTGCTGGTGATGGTGGTTGCGGGCCTGTTCGGGGGCGCCTTCGGAATCGCGCTCCCGTACGTCCAGCACCACCTGTACAGCGAGGCAGAGTTTCGCGCGGAGCCCGTGGCGGGGCGAAAGCGGCTGCTGCTGCAGGGGTTTGATGCGACCGCGGGGGCGGCGTCGCTCGCGCTGGCGGTACGGCCAGACCACTACGATGCAGGACCGGCGCTGCTGACGGCGGCTTTCTTGCTCGTGCTCGTGACGCTGAGCAGCACCGATTTCGACCGGCGGCGCATACCCGACAAGGTGACGTTTCCGGCCGTGGTCGTGGCGATTGCGTTGTTCTGGGTGTGGCCGGATCGCTCGCTGACCGGGATCCTCATCGGCGGCGTGGCCGGGCTGGGCGTGGCGGTGGGCCTTGGCTTTCTCCGGTTTGGCGGCGGTGACCTGACCCTGGTGGTGCTGATGGGCCTGTTGCTCGGCTGGCGTGGGCTATTCCCGGCGCTGCTCTACGGGTTCCTGCTTGGCGGGGTTGTCGCCGCCGTTCTGGTGTTTCGAAAGGGACGCCGGGGCACGTTCGCCTACGGGCCGTACCTGGCGGCGGGCGCGGCGGTGGTGTTGCTCTTTCCGTCGCTGGCCTGACACACGAGATAGGCCCTCCGAAGAGGGCCCATCTCGTTCCCGCCACCTGCTGGATGTCAGAGGTTGTTCTTGAGCTGGATGATGGCGGGGCCACCGATGACGATCATGATGGCCGGGAAGATGAAGAAGACGAGCGGGAAGACCATCTTGATCGGCGCTTTGAACGCCTGCTCTTCGGCCTTCTGGCGGCGCTTGGTGCGGATGACGCCGGTCTGGACGCGGATGACGCCACCGATGCTGATACCCATGGCCTCGGCCTGGACGACGGCGTTGATGAGTTGGCGGAGTTCATCGACGCCGGTGCGCTCGGCCATGTCGAGGAAGGCGTCACGGCGGGAACGACCCATCTGGATCTCGCGCATGGTGCGGGTGAGCTCTTCGGCGAAGGGCCCGTGGACTTTCTCGATGACACGGGTGAAGGCGGCGTCGATGCCGAGGCCAGCTTCGACGGAGGCGGTGATGAGGTCGAAGGCATCGGGCAGGGAGCGCCAGATTTCCTTCTTGCGGCGGTTGATGCGGCCCATGATCATGATGCGCGGCCCATAGACGCCGAGCGCGGTCATGACGCCGAAGGTGCCGGCGACCATCTTGAAGGGCTGGCCGACGCTGTACATGTAGAGAGTCATCAGCGAGGGCAGCACGCCGGTGGTAAAAGCCACGATCAGCAGGAGCTGGCCGGGCTTGATCTTCATGCCGCCCTGGACGAGCGCCTTTTCGAGCCGCTCGGACATGTTCGAGGGAAGGACGCCGTTGGCTTTGGCGCTGAGGGTGCGCAGCATGGGGCGAAGGACGCGCTGGCTGAAGGCGGCCTCCGGGTCGGGGAGTGCTTCTTTTGCCGGGCGCGAGTAGCGCAGGCCGCCAAGGCGGACATCCATCGCGCCGCCGGCGACCGACTTGTGGAACAAGCCGTAGACCATGAGCGTGACCGTGACAAACGTTGAGATGGCGATCAGAAACGGCATGGCTAAATCTCGATGTTCACGATTTTTTGGATGACCAGGAACCCGAGGGTTTCCGAGACGGCGGCGCCCATGAGCATCATCCGGCCGAGCTTGTCGGTGAAGAGGAGGCTCGTGAACTCGGGGCTGATGGCCATGAAGATGAGGAGCAGGCCAATCGGGATGCCACCGATGACGTAGCCGGTCATGCGCTGCTGGGAGGTGAGGGTGCGGATTTCGCCGCGGATGCGCTCACGTTCGCGCATGGTGTGGGCCACGTTGTCGAGGATTTCGGCGAGGTTACCGCCGACGGAGCGCTGGATGAGGATGGCGGTGATCACGATGTCGAAGTCGGGGCTGCCGACTCGCTCGTTGAGCGAGTTGAGGGCCTGCTCGACGCTCGCGCCCATGGCGGTATCGCGGAGGGTGCGGCGGATTTCGACCTGAAGCGGCGCAGGCGTCTGTTCGCCCGCCGCTTCGAGCGCCTGGAGGAGGCCGAAGCCTGCGCGAAGGCCGCTCGACAGCATCTGGAGGAGTTCGACGAGCTGGCTCTCCATCTTATGGAGGCGGCTGGCCTTCTTGCGCTTCAGCCAGAACCCGGTGGCGAGGAAGCCGAGCGGGAGCCCGACGACGGCGAGGATGGGGATCGGGGAGAACATCATCCCGACGACGGAGAGGACGAGGCCCACGGCGATGCGAATGAAGAGGTACTCCTTCGCATTGATGGTGAGGCCGGCGCGTTCGAGGTCTTTGGCCCAGGTGCTGGCAAGGTTGCCTGAGAGCACCGTGATGCCCGCGAGGCTAACGGCGCCGCGGCGGCGCAGGCTCACCTTCGAGTCGGCCGGGAGCGTCGCTTCGACTTCTTTGAGACGGTTGAGGCGGGCGGCCGCTTGGACGTTCGAGGCGCCCGCCCCGGCGAACCAGAGGACACCCGTGGTGGCGAACGCGCCCGCGCAGAGGGCTGCGAGGATCATCAACATCTGCTTACCAGCCTTCCGCGGTCCCGAAGAGGGAGTTG
>CAYYDX010000098.1:0-10996 GCA_964470735.1 uncultured Anaerolineaceae bacterium | reverse complement strand
TCCCTGAACCTTGCTCGGGGCGCGGCCGCCGTTTCGGTTGTTGCGTTCGTCGCAGTGTTCACGGCCAGTCTTGCAAACGGTGGCGACGACTCGACCGCGGCGGGCGCGAACACCGCCGGGCGTGATTCCACGTTCGAAGCCAAGGACGCGGCCGTTCCGCAACTCGCAGCGACTGAATCAAGCGGCGCCGGTTCGCAATACGGCATCGAAACGCCGACCCTTGCGCCGCCGGGCACGGCCGGTTCGATGAGCGGAGCGGGCGTGCCATCGGCGACCCCTCAGCCGCCGAAGACCGGGGCGAACCAGACACCCGCGCCCTCCCAGCAGACCGGCGACACGAACTCGACCGCCGGCGGTTCGGCAGCAGACACCGGGCTGAAGCTCGAACCGCCAGTGCCCGCCACCACCAGCGACGACTCCGGCGGAATCCCGTGGACCAGCGTGTTCGGTGGCATTGCGGGCGTGAGCCTCGGTATCCTCTTCGTCGCCGAATCGCGGCGAAGGCGATCGTAAACCTTGGACAAGACCATCACCGTCACGGGTACCGCGGAAGTCTTCGCAGCGCCCGACCTCGCCGTCGTTTCGCTCGGAGTTGAATCACTGGCAGCCACTGCGGCCGGGGCGCGGACGATCGTTTCGGAGAACATGCGGAAACTCCTCGATATCCTCCGTGAAGCCAGGGTTGAATCCCGCGACATCCAGACTCAGCACATCGAACTGGAGCCTGAGTACGACTACAGTTCGTCCACCGGGCGGACGCTCCGGGGTTACGTCGCCCGGAACACTGTCTCGGTGAAGCTGCGAGACATCGCCAGTTCGGGCGAGACCATCGACCGCGTGCTCGAGGTTGCGGGCGATTCGGCGCGGCTCAACGGGATCAGCTTCGATTTCGCTGACCCTGCCGCCCTCTACGACCGTGCCCGCCGGGAGGCCATCGCCGAAGCGCAACGCCGTGCGGCGACCTACGCCGATGCTGCGGGCGTCGCCGTCGGTGAGGTGCTCGAGATCACGGAGCGAACGGACGATAGAGTGCCGAGCATGCCCTACCGGGCGAGGGCGATGAGCAGCGCCGCGATGCCCGTCGAAGCGGGCGAGGAATCAGTCAGAGTGGACGTGATGGTTCGTTTCGCGCTCGTGGCGAAGCCGTAGTTCGCGTCTTCGCGCGGACGGGTCAGGCTTCGCCTTTCGATTGGAGCACGCCGTACCAGTTGGCAGCGAGTCCGATAGCGTCGGCGAGTTCGGGGTAGCGTGCCCGCAGCGCGACCAGGTACTCGTTGAGCGGGAATCTCCGCCGTTCCCAGGTCGAGGTGGCCGGGAGGTCGACGATCTTCTTCGCGATCACCACGTACATCGGTCGCACGGTGATGTCGTCGGGCTTGAACGCGGTGTTGTGGCGTGTTGGCTTGCATTCGAAGAAGCCGATCAGGCCGATTCGCGCCGGTGTTCCGCCCATACGCTCCTTGAGCGCTTTCTTGAGGAACGCCTCGGCACTGTCGTCGCCTGCTTTGCCTTCGATCATCTCCCAGCGGTCGCCACCCTTCTCGCGCGTGGCATACCCCTTGCCATCCATCAGGACGAGTGCGTAGGTGATGTGCACCGGAGCGCCAGCGGGCAGCTCCTGCTCATCGACCCAGCGGGCGCGCCACTGGTCGGCGAAGTTCAGTTCTCTCACGCCCGGCCAGCGGGGTTCGTAGGCGGCGATTGCTCCGAGGTCGACCATGGTTAGCTCCTTCGGCGGTAGAACGGTTTCGCGACAACGGTTCCGGGGACACCGGCCACTTCGAGTGCGGCGCCAGGAAACGCGAGACGGGAACTGATGATGCCAAGCCCGATGGTCGCGTTCAATCGGGGCGAACGTACGCAGGAGCGGAGTTCGCCCGCCGGCTCTCCGCTCATCGAGATGGGAGTGCCGGCAGGGAGCGGGTCGCCTTCGAGGATGACACCGGCGAGGATGCGCGCGTCGGCGCCACCGTCGATGTCGAGGAGCAGGTCGAGGTCTGCTTCGGCAGGGGTGAGCCCCGGTTCGAGGTCGGGCGTGAACGCCGGGATGGCTGCTTCGACGCGCGCGATCTCTGTCGCCTGTACGCCGGCCAGCGTAGCGACCGGCGCCAGCGTTTCGACGAGGTGCTGAGCGACCGCCGGCGCGAGCATGAATTCGAAGCCGTCCTCCCCGGTATCGCTTGTGCGCACCGCAAGCCCGCGAAAACCGTGGAACTGGAAGGTGACGCAGTGCAGCGCCTGGATTCGGGCCGGCAGCGCATCGGCGAGATGCTCCCCGACGACCGCTGCCGCACCCGGTCCCGTGACGCCGATGAGACACGTCGTCTCGGTGCGGTCATCCACCTGCGCTTCGAAGTCAGATCTGGCCGCCGACCTGAGCGCGGCGAGCGTTTCGTGGCGCTGCCCCGGTTCGCCGCTGACCAGGTAGGCCACGCCACCAGTTCGCGCGATGAGCGCGAGGTCGCGAACCTGGCCGTTTGCGTCGAGTCGCGCCGTCCGCATTGCGCGACCCTCTTCGAGATCTTCAATGTGGCCGGCGAAGGTTGCGCGCAACACATCGAGCGCATCTGGGCCTGTCACGAGGATGCGGCTCCGGTGCGATCGGTCGATGACGGCGGCGCCAGCCCGGATGGCTTCGTGTTCGGCGAGTGCGCCGCGTGAGTAGGCCATGGGCAGCGACCATCCGGTCAGCGCAGCGAAGTTCGCGCCCGCCGTCGCGTGCATTTCGCGCAGTGCAAGGTGGTAGATCGATGTGGGGTTGGTCATTCCGTAACGAACGTCCTGCGACCGTCGCGCTCCGTCAACCTGCCAACGCCCGGGAAGGGGTTGTGCACGCAGATCAGCAGCGCGTTGTCGCGAAGGGCGCGCTCGGCCAGCTTTTTCTTCGTTTCGAGTGAGGTCAGCGGGAAGACATCGAAGGCCGCGATCCACGCCGGGCGCTCCACCTGCACCGCGTGATGCACGAGATCGCCCGTGTAGATGGCCGTCTCCCCCGCCGAGGTGAGCGCGATCGAAGCGTGGTCGAAGGTGTGCCCGGGAGTCGCCCAGAACCGCGCTCCGGGCATGAGTTCGACTTCGCCATCCACCAGTTCAAGCTGGCCGCTGGCCCGCAACGGTTCGAAGTTGTCCGCGAAATAGGTGCCGCGTGTGCGTTCGTTGGGGTGGGTTGCAGCCTCGTACTCGCCGGCCTGGATGTAGTAGCGAGCGTTCGGGAAGGTCGGGCGCAGCGTCCCATCAGCGTCGCGCACCGTGTTCCAGCCACAGTGGTCGGCGTGCAGATGTGTGTTGGCGACGACCGTGATGTCCGCGGGAGTCAGCCCCAGCGCCGCCAGGCTGTCGAGCAGTTGGCCGGATTCACCCGGGAACGACCGTTCGCGAGCAGTCTCGGGCATCTTGTTGCCGATGCCAGTGTCGACCAGCAATACGTCATCGCCGCTGCGAACCACCATGCAGTTCAGACCAAGGCGCATCCGGTGCTCGGCGTCGATGTTCTCCTTGCCGAGAATTGGCTCCCACATAACGCGGGGGATGAGGCCCATGACGGCTCCCGCATCGAGCTTAAAATAGCCGTCGCTGATAACCGCGATCTCGAGGTTGCCGACCGTGTAGCGGACGGGCGCTTGCATAGCCCGAACGTTACGGATGGCCGGGGTTGGCGGCAATCTCAAGGAATACGACGCGACCTGTCGCAGTTGCAATTAGTTGCAGCTAGACTAGAGTTCTCCAATCCCCAAGCAGGCGAGGTGTTTCCATGTCCGCGCCCCTCTTCCTTCTCCACGCGCCCGATGGGTTCTTTTCGACCCCGGTCGCAGCCGTGCTCTGGGCGGTTACCGCCGGAGTCCTGGCAATCTCGCTGCGCAAAGCCGGCGACCAACTCGATGAGAAGGCCGTGCCGCTGATGGGCGTGATGGCCGCGTTCATCTTTGCTGCCCAGATGTTCAACTTCCAGATTCCCGGCGGAACCTCGGGCCACCTCCTCGGTGGGGTTCTCGCTGCCGTTCTGCTTGGGCCCTACGCCGGCACTATTGTCATGGCCTGCGTGATTGCCACCCAGGGGATCGTCTTCCAGGACGGCGGCCTTGTGGCAATGGGTGCGAACATTTTCAACATGGGCATCATCGGCACGTTCGGCGGCTACTACCTTTACCGCACGCTCGCGGCATCGATGGGGGGAGAGGTAAAGATGCGCCTGCCCGCCGCAGCCATCGCCGCCTATGTCTCTGTTGTTGTTGCTGCTTTCCTCTGCGCCATCGAACTCTGGGTCTCCGATACGACCTCGCTCTGGACCGCCATGACCGCAATGGTCGGTTGGCACCTGCTCATCGGCCTCGGCGAAGCGCTCATCACGGTTGGCGCCCTGAGCTTCATCGCCGCCAGCCGCGCCGACCTCCTCCAACTGCGCGACGCCCGCGCCCACGCATAAGGAGAACACGATGACCACTGCAACTCCGAAGCAATCCTTCTTCCGCCGCTGGTGGTGGGTAATCGTTGGGCTCATCGTCGCCTGCGCGGTCGTGCTTGTGCTCGCTCCGGCGGCATCGAGTGACCCGGATGGCCTCGACCGCGTTTCGGCCGACCACAACTTCCACCACAAGGCGGAGGGCCCGCGCTACGAATGGCTGCCGGACTACACCGTGCCGGGCGTCGATAACGAATGGGCCTCGGTTGTGCTGTCCGGCCTTATCGGGGTCGGCGTGGTGTTCGTCCTCGCGCTCGGATTCGGCGCCGTTGTGCGGCAGTCACGGAAGGGTGATCACGCCTGAACCTCGACCGCTACATCGAGCGCGATAGCCCGGTTCACCGGGCCGATGCGAGGGTGAAGTTCCTCCTCACGATCCTTTTCATCGTGTCGCTCTCGTTACTGCCCGTCGGATCGTTCCTCGCGCTCGGTCTGGCCTGGGCAGCGGTGCTCATTGCATCCGAAGTCGCCCGAATTGGGGTTGTTCGCCTTGTGCGCGGGTCGTTCATCGCGCTCCCGTTCGTGCTTGCAGCCTTCCCATTGCTCTTCACGAAGCATGGCGACCCACTCGGCTCCGTCGACCTTGGCCTGTTCACGCTGACGCTTTCTGGCGAGGGCCTGCGGATTGTGGCGACCATCACGCTCAAAAGCTGGATCAGTGTCCAGGCGGCGACGCTCCTCGTGTTCACGACCACATTCCACGACCTGCTCGAAGGGCTCGCCCGCCTGCGATTCCCGCGCCTGATGATCGCCATCGTTTCGCTCATGTATCGCTATCTGGCGGTGCTTACCGGCGAAGCGTCGCGCATGATGCGCGCCCGTTCGGCCCGCATGGCCGAGGGGCCGGGTTCGAAGCGCCCCGGGGTGCGCTGGCAGGCGAGAGTCGTCGGCAACATGGTTGGCGCGCTGTTCATCCGTTCCTACGAGCGGAGCGAGCGTGTCTATGTCGCGATGCAATCGCGCGGCTACCGCGGCCAGATAGCGCACGTCCACGACCGGCCATTCCGGGCCATCTCGTGGCTCACCCTCTGCGCCGGTGTCGCTGCTGCTGTGACCTTCCAGTTCGTGGCGCGACAATGGTTCCCGCACTCATGACGAACCACGCCACCGCGCCCGCTGAGACCGCCTGGGTGGACGTCGCCGCCCTGCACTTCAAGTACCCGGACGGCTACGACGCGCTCAAGGGTATCTCCGTCCGCATCGCCCGCGGCGAGAAGGTCGCGCTCATCGGGCCGAACGGCGCGGGCAAGAGCACGTTCATGCTCCACCTCAACGGCATCAACACGGCCACCTCGGGCAGTGTGGCGGTTGGTGGGCGAACCGTGTCCCGCGAGAACCTGGGCCAGATTCGCGCGGAAGTCGGCCTCGTCTTCCAGGACCCCGACGACCAACTCTTCAGTCCCACTGTCTACGACGACGTCGCCTTCGGGCCCGTGCACATGGGCATGAAGAAGGAGGAAGTCGACGAGCGTGTGACCCGGGCGCTTGCGGATGTCGGGCTGCCGGGCTTCGAAAAGCGATTGCCGCACCACATGAGCATCGGCCAGCGAAAGCGCGCGGCTCTCGCGACGGTGCTCTCGATGTCGCCGAGCGTGCTTGTGCTTGATGAGCCGTCTGCCGGACTCGATCCGCGAGGCCGCCGCGAACTTATCCACCTGCTCCGCGACCTCCCTCAGACGATGCTTGTGAGCACGCACGACATGAAGCTCGTCGCCGAAGTCTTCCCGCGCACGATCATCATGGACGCGGGCGAAATCGTGGCCGATGGGCCAACGGGCGCACTCCTCGCCGATCGCGAACTCCTCGAAGCGCACGGACTCGAACAGCCGTAAACATCCGTTTCTTCAGTGACGGATTTCACATTCGACGACGTATACTGAGAGACGTGGATCCCGCCAACTACGATGCGTTCGCTGCCGCCATCGCGGGCGCCGACCAGGATGTCGATCTGTTCGGAGCGGCGATGGTGATCGCGCGCCTCGGTGACGGTACGGCGGATCCTCACGCCGTTGCCGCGCAACTCGATCTCCTCGCGGAACAGGTGACGGCCTACGCCGGTGATCGCGCTTCGGCCGATGCGCTGGCACACGCTATCGACTACCAGTTGTTCACGGTCTGCGGCTTCCGCGGCGACAACGAAACGTACAAAGACCCGCGCAACAGCTTCCTCGACCAGGTCATCGTGCGCAGGCGCGGCATTCCGATCACGCTCTCTCTCCTGTACATGGAGGTTGCCCAGCGCGTCGGCCTGCACTGCGACGGCGTCGGCTATCCAGGGCACTTCATCGTTCGCTACGAAACCGAGCGCGGCCCCGTCTACGTCGACCCGTTCCACCAGGGTGAACGCGTCGACCGCGAAGAGTTGCTCGCGCGACTGCGCGGCATCCACACCGGGGGCGCCTCGCCCGAGTCGTTCCTTGCGGCCGTCACCCGTCGCCAACTGCTGCAGCGCATGCTGAACAACCTGCACATGGTCTACCGCGAAGCGCGCGACGTCGACCGCTGGCTAGCAGTGGTCGAACTGCACCTCCGGCTCGAACCGTGGAACGCCACACTTGTCGGGGAACGCGGCATGCTTTGCTACCGCCTCGGCCGGGCCGACGATGCGATGCGCGACCTTGAGCGGTACGTTGCCGCGCCCGGCCGTGCTGGCCCCGAGCCGAACCCCGGCGCCATCCGCCTGCTCGATCAACTACGCCTCCGCTACGGGGGTTCAGGGGAACCACGATGACGACTTCGACTGCCGCCAGGGAGACGCCAGCGCGGGGGCGCCAGGCCATCCAGCGGTCCATTGCCTGGTACCTGCGCCAGCTCTCCCGCGTGCTTAATGTCCTCAGCGACGAGGAACTCGAACGGCTCATCCCCATGCTCACCGAGCGCCAGTTCAAGCCGCGCCAGGTTCTGTTCCAGGCGGGCGACCCGCCGGAGCGCGTCTACCTCCTGCTCAAAGGCCGGGTGAAGATCTACCAGGTCGCGGAGAACGGCAAGGAGATCATCCTCGACATCGTGGGCAAGGGTGATGTCGTCGGCGACATGGCGATCGTCGAAGGTGGCGAACGCACCGCCTGCGCCCAGGCCATCGACGAAACGGTCGCGGTCAGCATCTCGTGGGAAGACTTCTCACACGTCGTCCAGCGTTCGCCGAAGCTCGGGTTCGTGATGATGGAGCTGATGGCGCGGCGGCTCGCCGGGATGCAGCGCACCTTCATGAACATCGTTTCGAAGCCGGTCTCTGCCCGTCTTGCGGATGTGCTGCTGAATCGCCAGGAAGACGGCGTCGTTCATCTCGGGCTGACCCACCAGGAGCTTGCCCAGACAATCGGCACCAGCCGCGAGACCGTGACCGCGCTGCTCAGCCGGTTCGTGACGCTCGGCGCCATCGCCCCCGTGGCCGATGGCTTCGCGATCGCCGACGAGGACCTGCTCGACGACATCGCCAACGGCGACCTTCCCGTCTCGCCGCGGCACCCGGTTGTCGCGCAGCCGAGTACCATAGCCACCTGATGACCGAGTCCGCTCCAGCGCACTTCGAACTCGCGCCCGGGCGCTCCGGGCCGGCGATCATCGCGCACGGCGGCGGCAACACAGCGGAACGTGCCCACGACTATCTCCACCAGCGCGCCGACTTCCTCGAAGTGGACCTGTGGCTGCGGGCCGGCCGATTCGAAGCCCGCCATGAACGGCGCATGCGCTGGCTCCCGGTGCTGTTCGAAAAGTGGTACCTGCGGCGCGCCCCGCGCGAACACTTCGGCCTCGACGAACTGCTCGCCGAAACGGCCGAACATGATGCCAACATTTTCCTCGACCTGAAGAACGGCGGCGCCGAAGCCGCGGCCGTCCTTCGCAGGGTGCTGACGTATGCCGCCCGGCCGCGAATGGTCGCTGCGTCTTCGCAGCAGTGGCGCGCGCTCCGTGCGGTCCGTGAACTCTTGCCCGAAGTCGAAGCCTTCTACTCCATCGATGTGCGCGCCAAGCTCGACCTCTTCCTGTCGATCAACGATCGCGATGCGCGCCCGCGAGGCGTCTCGTGCCGTCATACGCTCCTCTCGGAAGGAACGGTGGCGGCGCTCCACGCGAGGGGTCTACTGGTGGTTGCGTGGACAGTCGACGACATCGAACGTGCTCGAGAACTCGTGGCCTGGGGTGTCGACGGCATCACTACGCACCGCGTCGAAGAGATGCTGGCGGAGTTCGCGCAGTGACGCGTCCGCTCGCCGTCTACGTCCACATCCCGTTCTGCACGTACAAGTGCGGCTACTGCGACTTCAACGCCTACGCAGGCCTCGACGGCGTCAAGCTCGATTACGGAGCGGCACTCGTCCGCGAAATCGAAGCCAACGCGCCGCTTTTCGCCGACCGGCTGGTCACCTCGATCGGCTTCGGTGGTGGTACCCCGAGTGAGGTCGCGCCCTCTCAGATTGCTTCGGTCGTGTCGGCGGTGAGGGGTCGCGCGCCACTCGCGGAGGGCGCCGAAATCACGCTCGAAGCGAACCCGGGCACGTGCACCGCCGGGGGCTTCCGTGAGTTGCGCGAGGCCGGCGTCACGCGCCTGTCGCTGGGAGTGCAGTCGTTCGACGCGTGCGAACTGCGCTTTCTCGACCGTATCCATTCGCCTGAGGCGAACGTCGCCGCGGTCGAACTGGCGCGGGCGGCCGGTTTCGCCAACATCGGGCTCGATCTCATCTATGGCCTGCCGGGGCACTCGGCTGACGGCTGGCGGCAAACGCTGGAGACGACGATTGCACTCGGGCCGGAGCACATCTCGACCTACGCACTGACCGTGGAAGAACGCACGCCGCTGGCCCGGCGAGTGGCCCGTGGCGAAGTCACGATGCCCGGCGAGGACCTGGTCGCCGACCTGTACGAACTCGCGACGGACACGCTCGCATCCGCCGGGTTCGAGCAGTACGAGCTCTCGAACTGGGCGAAGCCGGGCTTCGAATCGCGCCACAACCGGACGTACTGGACCGACGGCGACTACCTTGCGATCGGCGCGGGCGCCCACGGCTACCTCGATGGCGAAAGGTACGAGAATGCCGCTCACCCGCGTGACTACGTCGCGGCGATGGGCGCCGCGAAACTGGCCGTCCTCCCGGCGGTCAGCAATCGGTATGTTCCCGACCCCGCGACAGCGATGAGCGACTGGCTGAGTCTCCGCCTCCGCCTGCTCGAAGGGTTCCTCCCCGAGGAGTTCGAGCAAAGATTCGGAAGTGGCGTGTTCGATGCCTGCGGCCCCGTGCTCGACGAGTGCCGCGCCGCCGGCGTGCTTGAACTGGCGCCGCGAATCCGGCTGACGCGCGCGGGCCGCTTGCTCCACGGCGAAGTTTCGGCGCGGTTACTGGCCCACCTCGAGGCGGCAGGCCCTTGTGTGGTTTCGGTTCCATGCCGGTCATAGGTACGGCGGGCCATGTCGACCATGGCAAGAGCACGCTCATCCATGCGCTGACCGGCATCGACCCCGACCGCCTGCGCGAAGAGAAGGAGCGTGGCCTGACGATCGACCTTGGCTTCGCCTGGCTGACACTGCCGTCGGGGCTCGAGGTTGGCGTCGTCGATGTGCCGGGTCACGAGCGGTTCATCAAGAACATGCTTGCAGGCGCCGGTGGGATGGACCTCGCACTTCTCGTCGTGGCAGCCGACGAAGGCCCGCGCCCGCAGACTGCGGAGCACCTCGCCATTCTCGATCTGCTCGAGGTGCCCGCCGGGCTTGTGGTGCTCACGAAGTGCGACCTCGCGGAGCCGGACTACGTTGACCTGGTGGAAGCGGAACTCGAGGACACCCTGCGTGCGTCCCGGCTCGAGGGCGCGCCGATCCTGCGCGTCTCGGCGGTCTCGGGTGAAGGGCTTGAGGCGCTGCGTGCGGCCATCGATGCTGCACTCGCCGCGCTGCCCGGCCGCCGGGACCTGGGACGCCCGCGCGTCCCGGTCGACCGGGCGTTTTCAATCCAGGGCTTCGGCGCTGTCGTGACAGGGACACTTACCGACGGCTGGCTGCGTGCCGGCGACGAAATGGAGTTGCTGCCAGGCGGCCTGCGCTGCCGGATTCGCAGTCTTCAGCGGCACCGGACGAAGGTCGAAGCTGCCGGGCCGGGTACCCGCGTGGCGGTGAACCTCTCGGGCGTCCACCACGAGGAGTTGCGCCGGGGGATGGTGCTCGCCCGCCCCGGGACGCTGACTGTCGCGCACAGCCTGGTGGCGAAGCTCGCCGGGAGCCGCATCCTCGCGCACCCGTTGCAGCACGACGCCGAGGTCACGCTGTTGACCGCGACCGCTCAAACCCAGGCGAAGGTTCGCCTTCTCGACGCCGACCACCTCGACGCGGGTGGTTCAGCGTGGGCGCAGTTCGTGCTCGAATCGCCGGTGGCAGTGCTGCCTGGCGACCATGTTGTCGTGCGCAGCCCCGATGAGACGATTGGCGGTGGCCCCGTCGTCACGCTGAACAGCCGCCGTCTGCGCCGGAACGACGCGGACACGCTTCGCAGCCTCGAACTTGCACTCCACGGGACGCCCGAGGCGCGTCTTCTCGATCAACTGAGC
>CAYYDX010000097.1:0-11322 GCA_964470735.1 uncultured Anaerolineaceae bacterium | reverse complement strand
GGACGAAACGCTCGTCACGGCCCAGGGCGACTTCCATCTCCCGAACCAGTTCCAACTCGAATACATCGGCGAGGACGGCGGCCGCCACCGCCCGATCATCGTCCACCGCGGCGTCATCTCCACCCTCGAACGGATGACCGCCCTCCTCATCGAAGAGTACGAAGGCAACTTCCCGCTCTGGCTCTCGCCCGTGCAGGCCATCGTCATCCCCATCGCCGACCGCCACATCGAGTACGCCGAGGAGGTGGCGAAGCAACTGCGCTCGGCCCGCCTCCGTGTCGAAGTCGATTCCCGCGGCGAACGCATGAACGCCAAGATTCGCGACGCTCAGTTGCGCAAGATCCCCTATATGCTCGTCGTCGGCGACCGCGAAGCCGAAGCCAGCGCGGCAGCCCTCCGTGTCCGTGGCGGCGGCGACCTCGGCGCCGTTCCCGTCACCGAAATCCTCGAACGCCTCCGCCGCGAACGCGACGAGAAGACACTGACCGTCGGCGCGTAGCCGGTTCGCTCCGCGACACAAGGAGTTCCCATGGAAGACCTCGGACCGTTCGTCCTCCCCTACACCCACACCCACCACTTCACCGCCGCCGCCAATGGCCGCGATTACCGTGTCTTCGTCGCCACGCCGTCGGCGAAGAAACCGGACCGTCCGTTGCCTATCCTCTTCGCGCTCGACGCGAACGGCGGCATGGGCACAGTGGTCGAAACCGCCCGGATGATGATGCTCGGCAACGAAGTCGAGCAGTTCATCGTCGCCGGCATCGGCTACAACGCCAGCCTCCGCGAGATGATGGCCCTGCGGAACTACGAACTCTCGACGAGCCACGACCCGGCGTTCGTGGAACGCGCGGCTACCCAGGGGCAGGTCATTGAGGAGGGCGGCCTCGGCGGCGCGCCCGGCTTCCTCCAGTTCATCGCGCACGAACTCGCGCCTTTCATGGAAGCCGAGTACGGCGCGAGCCCCGACGACCGCGGCATCTGGGGCTTTTCCCTCGGCGGTCTCTTCGCCACCTACGCCCTCCTCCAGCCGAACCCGGTGTTCCAGCGCTACATCATCGGCAGCCCCTCACTCTGGTGGAACGAACGCGAGATGTTCGCCGTTGAAGCAGAGCGCGCGAAGCAGGGCGGCCGCCTCGACGCGCGCGTCTTCATGTCAGCGGGTGAACTCGAGCAGCAGCCCGGCCTCGCCGGGATGGCGCCGTTCGGCATGGTCAGCAACGCCGTGGAGATGGCTTCGCGCCTCGGTTCGCGCGGATACGAAGGCCTCACCGTGACGTCGCACATCTTCCCGGGCGAATCGCACCAGAGCGCCATCGGCGCGACCATCGCCCGTGGACTGCGCGTCATCTACGGCACGCAAAGCTGACCGCGAGCCGGCCCTACTCGGCAGCCAGTTCGCCGAGCGCCGCCACCGTACGCGCCATCGCCTCGCCGTCCCCCGGCGGCACAATGACCATCGCCAGGAGTTCGTTCGCGCCGAACTCCGGCAGTGCGCGCAGGCGTTCCTTCACCGCTTCCGCCGTCCCGTGCACCACGAGCGCGTCGATCATCCGGTTGCTCAGTTCGCCGTTCGCCGCCTCGGGAAACCCCGCATCCTGGAACATCTGAGAATAAAACGGCACGCGTGGGTAGATCCCGATCTGCCGCCGCGCGCCTTCGCGCACCGCGTCCACATCGTCCGAGACGACGACCGGCACGTGCACCACAAGCGGCGGAACCGGCCGGCCAGCCTTCGCCGCCCCTTCCCGAAGGGCCGGCACGGCAACATCGCGGACGTACGGCAGCGGACACACCCATGAGATCGCGCCGTCCGCCAGTTCTCCGCAAAGACGGAACCCGTTCCCGCGCAGCGCCGAAGCCATCAGCGTGACCCCGGTCTTACCTGCTGGCGATTGCGCGTGCGCCGTCAGCCGCTTACCCGTGTGGTCGATAGCCCCCGTTTCGAGCACGCCCCGCAGGATGGTGAGGTACTCGCGCAGGTGCTCGAGCGGCCGTTCGAACGGGATGCCCCACATGCCCTCGATTGCCGGCTTGTGGCTTGGCCCAACGCCCAGCCGCAACCGCCCGGGCGCGAGCGAATCGACCGCGATAGCCCCCTGCGCCATCGCCAGCGGGTGCCGCGGGAACGTCGGCACGATGCTCGTACCGAAAAGGATGCGCTGCGTGCGCTGCGCCGCCGCGCCGAAGATTGCGAACGGGTCCGGCGCCAATCCGCCGACAGTCAGCCACGCGCACTCCACGCCCGCCTGCTCCGCCGCGACAATCGCGTCCACCGTCTTCTGTGCCGTCGCCGAAGAGACGTGCACCCCAACTTTCAGATTCTTCACAGCGGCCATCCTTGCCAACGAAGTTCGTGGGCCAACGGTGGCATCTCGCGTCGAGCGCCGTCAAACCGGCTCTCAGGCGGGCACGGAGAGTGACTCCGCCATCACAGCCTTTCGCATCGCCGGCGCGAACGGGCTGAAGGAGAACCAGCGCGGGAACGCCCGCACGAGTGGTCGTGGCCCTTCGATCTCCAACGTCCCGGCGCCCATCGCCTGCGGGATCGTGGTCCGTCCCATCCACAGCCGGTACAACTCGCGACTCGTCGTCCTCACCGCCACGTCCGTGTCGAATCCGGGCGGCTTCAGGCAGGTGTCCACATTGTCCGGCTCGATCACCAGCCAGAATCGCTCGACCGCGCCCGACGGGCAGGTCAGTTCAAACTCGATGACCACGCGCCGCCCGGGAATCCGCTCGTGCAGCACACCCCGTCCCACGCGCCACATGAGCTGGACGTTATCGATCTGCTGGTCGGTCGGATCCTGGAAGTACGCCCACCGGATCGCCCAGTTCCCCAGCGACATCAGCACGTCCTGGAGGTCAGCCCCCGCCGGCGTGAGGTAGTACCTGGGCTTTCCGGGCTGATCCTCACGCCTGGTCACGAGTCCTTGCGCGACCAGTTGCCTCAGCCGCCCCGCGAGCAAGGCCCGCGAGATGTGTGGGATGCCGTTGTGTATCTCCCCAAACGTATGCGCCCCCACGATGAACTCGCGGAGGATCAGCGGCGTCCACCGGTCACCGAAAATCTCGGCCCCGACGGCAACGGGACAGTACTGCGTAATGGAATCCATACCTCCAGTGTGAACCACCTCACGCCCCGCTGACCAGTCTGTTTTTTGAACTCTTTTACCGCGTTCGCACGGACTACGGTGGTTCCAGACCCCTTCAGGAGGACCCGAATGTCCAGTCCAACCATCACCCGGCCGACGCAGCGCACGCTGGAGGAAATGATCGCCGAAGTCAGCCCCATCCTTGCCGCCAACGCCGCCCGTCACGATGTCGAAGGCAGCTTCATCACGGAAGCCTACGACGCCATGCGTGAAGCCGGCTTCCTCGCCGCCGCTGTGCCGCTCGAACTCGGCGGAGCCGGCGCCACACTTCGCGAACTCTCTTTCGCGCACTACGAACTGGCCCGCCACTGCGGCAGCGCATCGCTCGCCAGCGCCATGCACACCCACACCGTGGCCACCCTCGCCTGGCGGTTCCAGCGCGGCGCGCCGGTCAGCGGCCCGCTCCAGAAAGTCGTCGATGGTGGCCTCACCCTCATCTCCACCGGCGGCTCCGACCTGCTCCATCCCACCGCCAAAGCGCGCAGGGTCGACGGTGGCTTCATCGTCACCGGCCGCAAGGTCTTTGCCAGCCAGTCGCCCGTCGCCACGATGCTCGCCACGGCCGCCGTGGTCGAGGACGAGGCGCCGGAGATCGTGATGCTGAGCATCCCTATGTCTGCGCCCGGCGTCCGCATCGAAGAGACCTGGGACGCGCACGGCATGCGCGGCACCGGGAGCCACGACGTCGTCCTCGAAGACGTCTTCGTGGCCGACGCCCAGGCCGGCGCTCGCCGCCCGCTCGATAAGCTCGATCCGCTGATACGGATCGCGCTCATCAACGGCCTCACCATCATCACCGGCGTCTACCTCGGCCTTGTCCGGGCCGCGCGCGACGAAGTGGTTGCGCGACTCTCCGGCAGCGCCCGAGCGAGCGATCCCGCGACGCAGCGCCTCGCCGGCCAGGTCGAATACGAGTTCGAAGCCGCCTCCCTCGCCTTCGAAGGGGCGCTCGCACGCCTCGGCGATGACCCGGAGTCGACCTTCGAGAACTTCCGCCTGGTGAACCTGGCGAAACGCGCGGTCGCCGAGCACGGCGCACGTGCGATCGAGGCGGCGATGTCGGCTGTTGGCGGCGAAGCGTACTTCCGGCGCCGGCCACTGGAGCGCATCGCCCGCGACTTCCGCGCCATCGCCTACCACCCGATGACGCCCGAGGCCACGCTCTTCTACGCCGGCCGCGTCGCCCTCGGCGGTGACCCGGAAGTGCTCAAGTAGGCCAACTGGAACCGGGCGCGTGACGAATCCGTTGCGCGCCTGCTTCTACAGTTCGCGCAGCGCCGCCAGCAGCCGGTCGGTATCCTCCGGCCGCCCGGCGCTGATGCGAACGTAGTTCGCCAGGTCCGGCCGGTCGTAGTAGCGCACAAGCACACCACGGCTGCGAAGCCCCGCCACGACGTCCTTCGCCGGCCTGCCAGAGACCTGGAACAACACGAAGTTCGCCTGCGACGGAGACGCCTTCAGCCACCCCAACTCCTCGCACAGCCGCACCATCCGCTCCCGCTCCGCCACGATGCTGGCGATCGTCTCCTTCACCTCGGCGAAGTGCGCGATCGCCGCCCGCGCCCCCGCTTCGGCCGCGACATTCACGTTGTACGGCTGTTTCAGCGACATCATGTGGCCGGCAAGCCGGGCATCCGCGATGGCATACCCCACGCGCAACCCCGCCAGCCCGGCCCACTTGCTAAACGTCCGCAGCACGACAAGGTTCGGATGGTGAGCGATGAGCGGCACGACCGACTCCCCGCCAAACTCGATGTACGCCTCGTCGACCACCACAAGCGTCTCCAGTGCACAGAGCGCATCAAGCTCGGCGCGATTCACCGGGTTGCCCGTGGGGTTATTCGGCGAAGTCAGGAAGATGATCCCCGCGCCCTCGTGCACGGCGTGCCGGATCGCCACCACATCGAGGTCGAAGTTCGGCCTCCGTGGCACTTCGACTGGCACGGCCCGCGAAATCTTCGCGAGGAACCGGTACATCCCGAACGCCGGCGTCGGAATCACCACCGACTTCGGCATCACGAGCCGGATGAGGATATCGATGAGGTCGTCGGCGCCGGTGCCGGCCACCACCTGCTCCGGTTCAACACCCGCCCAGCCTGCGATCGCCCCGCGCAGCGCCTCCTGGCCCGGGTCCGGGTAGATGTGGAAGTGCGCCTCTCGGGTGGCGCGCGTGACTTCCGGGTGCGGCCCGTAGAGGTCTTCGTTGGCGTCCAGCTTCACGAGCCGGTCCACCGGCAGCCCGATCTCCGCCGCCAGCACATCCAGCGGCTTTACCGGCACATACTCCTCGAGCTCCTCGATGTCAGCCCGCAACAGGCTCCGCAGTTCCATCTCTCACGTCCTCGTCACAGCTCCCCCGAATCGCCCATCGCGAATCGTGAGTCGCAAGTCCTCACCGCCCCTGCAGCCGCCGTTCCACCGCGTGCGCGTGGCCGGTCAGGCCCTCCGCCCGCGCGATAATCGCGGCGTACTGGTTCAGCTCTTCGATGTCGTCGTCAGGCAGGTTCACAATCGCCATCTTCTTGAGGAAGTCGTGCACCCCGAGCGGCCCACTCCAGCGCGCGCTGCCGCCGGTAGGCATCGTATGGCTCGGTCCCGCCGTGTAGTCGCCCACCGCTTCCGGCGAAGCTTCACCGAGGAACAACCCACCGCAGTTGCGAACTTTGTGCGCGTACGCCGACGGGTTTTCGACGCTGAGGCAGAGGTGTTCGGGTGCGTAGAAGTTCGCGAGCTCGATCGCATGGTCGATGTCATTCACGAGAATGCATCCACCCCGCCCATCGAGCGCAGCGCGCGCGATCTTCGCACGCTCGAGCTTCGCCAGTTGCCGTTCGATGGCCGCGCTCACGTTGTCCGCCAGGTAGTGCGACGGCGTGAGCAGGATCGGACTGGCCAGCGCGTCGTGTTCCGCCTGCGCAATGAGGTCCGCGGCCACGAGCTCCGGGTTCGCGCTCTCGTCAGCGATGATCACCGTCTCCGTTGGCCCGTAGATGCTGTCGATGCCCACGTCGCCGAACACCTGCCGCTTGGCGATGGTGACGAACAGCCCGCCCGGCCCGGCAATCTTGTCGACCTTCGGCACGCTCTCCGTGCCGTAGGCGAACGCGGCGATACCCTGCGCGCCACCGCACTTGTACACGCCATCGACACCCGCGATGTCGGCCGCCACCAGCTTCACCGGTGGAATCGTCCCGTCCGGCAGCACGGGGCTTGCGAGGTACACCTCATCGACGCCCGCGACGCGCGCAGGGATGGCGCACATCAGCACGGTGCTCGGCAAAGGCGCGCGTGTCCCGGGCACGTAGATAGCCGCCCGCTGGATCGGCCGCGTCATCTGCCCGAGTCCGTTCTGCTGGAAGTCGAACATCGCCCCGCGCAACTGCGTTTCGTGGTACCGCCGCACCCGCTCGGCCGCGAACTTCAGCGCTTCGACCAATTCGTTGTCGATGTTCTGGTAGGCAGCCGCGATCTCGTCCCGGCTGACCTTCAGGTCGCCCACGGTCGCACCGTCGATCCGCGAGTTGTAGTAGCGCACCGCGTTGTCGCCGTCCTCGCGCACATCGCGGATGATCCGGCGCACCACCTCGTCCGGGCTCAGTTCGGCGCCGAACGTGCGGAAGGTCGTCTCCCGCATGTCCATCGGCAGCTCTTCGGTTTCGAGCGGGCGGCGCGACAGCAACTGCTGCCGCCCCTCCTCGGCGTTCCGGATTATCCGCATCCCAGGTACCTCTCAACGGCTACGCGCGCAGCATCCGTGGCGCGGTCGACGAACGCCTCGATCTCGGTGCTCGTTATGTGGGCGATTGTCTCATTCAGCAGGTCCGGGAGCGAGTCGAGGAACCCGCCCAGCGTCTCACCCTCTTCGAGCCCGCTGAAGCGCAGGTGGTTCGAAATCATCCCGCGCATCCGGTCCCAGTCCATCTGGCGCGCTGCGACATCGAACGAAACCTGCCGCCAGCGTTCCAGCGTCTCGGTGTCGAGGAATCCGCACTCGATCCCCTCGACGGTGCAACTCAGCGCCCCGCAAATATCGCGCTTCAACTCCGGGTCATTCCCATACGTACGGTCGAGGTCGAACTGCAGCAGGCGATCCATCACGTTCGCGCGCATCGTCCCGCCAAGGGCGTCGTGTTGCGCGAAGAACGGCCGATAGATTCCAGTTATGTACTGCTCGTCCATCACCAGGTGCGTCACGTAGCCGCTCGCCCACGCCCGCGTCTCCGCGTTCAGGTTCTCCGGCAGCGCAAGGTGACCGTACGTGAGCAGAAACGAAGACACCGAGTCCTGGTGGTCGTGCTCGTTCAGGTCGAAGAAATGCGTGCTCAGCCGGTCCTGCTTGGTGATGACGCGAATGTCGGGCGAAGTCGCGCCAAGCAGATACGCGCCCGAATCCGGCCGCACGTCAGCGTGGCCCAACCCATCGGCAATCGTCCGCGCGAGGACCATATGCAAGGTGATCGGTGGCACTGGCTAATCGTAGCCCATCCCCGCTCTCCTACGCCCCGGGGTCATCGCGGCTGCTTAAATCCGCGCGCTTTCGATGCTCGTCAGCAAAATCCCCCGGCAGCCGATTGCCGAGAGTTCATCCATGATCCGGTGCGCGTCCCGGCTCTTCACCATCGCCTTCACCGCGTACCACCCCTCGCGCTGCAACTGGGTGATCGTCGGCGATTCGAGCCCCGGCGTGATCTCGCACGCACGCTGCAGGATCACCCCCGGACAGTCGTACTCCACCATCATGTAGTCGACCGCCACGAGACGCCCTTCGATCCGGTGCAGCAGCACCTCCACCTGCGGGTGCGTCTCTATCCCCTTGTGCGCGAACAACGCTGCGTTCGAAGCGAACAGCGGCTCGCCGACAACCCGCAGCCCCGCCTGCTTCAGCGTCGTCCCGGTGTCCACCACGTCGATGACCGCCTGCGCGATCCCGAGCTGGACCGCGATCTCCACCGCCCCCTCAAGCTCAATGATCTCGACATCGGCCGGCGCGAAGTACGCCCGCACGATGCCCGGCAACGACGTCGCAATGCGCAGCCTGGCGAACTCCTCGAGGTCGTTCACATCGGAGTCGAACGGCACCGCGGCGCGCAGCTTCGAGTGGCCGTAATTGAGGTCGAGCAACTTCACATGCTCGATGCCTTTTTCGGCCACGAAGTCCTTCCCCGTGATCCCGCAATCGAGCATCCCGTTCGCCACATAGAGCGGGATGTCGCCCGGACGAAGGAAGTAGAACTCGACCTCGTTCTCCGGGTCGATCGAGGAAAGTGCGCTGCCGACCTTGGCCACCCGGTACCCGCACGACCCGAGCAACTCCAGCGTCGGCTCAAACAGGGCGCCCTTATTCGGGAGTGCGACTTTGATCATAGCTGGCGATACACATCTTCGAGCGTGATGCCCTTCTCCGCCATCATCACCGCAACGTAGTACAGGACCTGCGCAAGTTCGCCCGAAAGGTCCGCGTCACTCTCGAACCGCGCCGCCATCCAGCTCTCCGCCGCCTCTTCCACCAGCTTTTTGCCGATGGCGTGTGGCCCCTTGCGAAACAGCTCAGTCGTCCCCGAACCGTCGGGCATCTCGGCTTTCCGCGAAACCGCAAGCCGGTACATCTCTTCGAACGTCACCAGCCAAAGATACCCCGGAATCCCGCTCCAATCCTGAAGCCGGGTCGAACTCCCTGCCTGCAGCGCCTCAGTGGTTCACCCCGACACCGGCCGGATGCTCACATCCGCCGCGTTCACCGCTATCACCAGGCCGTCTGCCGCCCGGACCATCAGTTCGCCGTCGTCACTGATCGACAGTGCCTTCGCCTCGTACGGGACGGCGCCAACCGGCGAAACCACCACCTCACGCCCAAGCGTGCAACTCAGCTTCCGGTACTCCGCCACCAACTCGGGCTGGGGCACGGCGAGCAACCGCTCGAGGTGGTTGCACCCCGCCGCCAGCAACTCCTCGCGCGAGCCCTCGTGCCCGAGTTCGAGCCACAGGCTTGTCGCGACCCCCGCGAGTTCGGGGTTCTCATTCGGGTCGCCGTTCACATTGATCCCGATTCCCGGGAAGGCGAGGCCGCCGTTGTACGTCAGTTCGCCGTCGATCAGCATCCCGCAGACCTTCCGGCCGCGAATCCAGATATCGTTCGGCCACTTGATCTGCGCGTCTACGCCACGGTCCCGAATCGCCCGTGCTACCGCCAACGGGAGGATGATCGGCAACCTCCGGTGCACGGCAAGCGGCAGCCGCAGGACAAACGTGAAGTACAGGTTCTGGTTCGCCGGGCTGTAGAAGCTGCGTCCTCGCCGGCCGCGCCCTGAGGTCTGCTCTTCGGCGAACACCAGCGTCCCGTGCGGCGCGCCCTCGTTCGCCGCATCCCGGGCGACGTCCATCGTGGAGGCGGCAACCGTGTGATAGAGAACGTTCCGGCCTACTTCCGATGTTGCCAGGGCGGCGTCGAATGCTGGCAGGTCAAGCGCGGGCAGGTCGATCATTGCTCTAGCAACTCTACCGCCTGTGTACTGCGACGTGCCTCACACTTTTGGGGGAATCCAGGGCAGTAAAAAGGGCCCCGGTAAGTATCCCGGGGCCCTGCGTAGCTAAGACGGAAAGCCTTAGAAGGTGGGCGTGTCCTCTCCGGACGTGCGTCCTAGGAGGAGGTCACCTCCAGTGCCAGAATCCGGTCGTAGCTACGACTGTGATAGTCCATGCACATCACCTCCTTCCTTGCCGGCGATCATTCTCCGCCCGCCCGGGGCTGTCAAGAGGGAAAATGTAAACACCGCCACGGGCAATCCCGCGTTCCCCTTCCTTCCTCCCGTCCGCTAGACTTGAGTGATGCAGCTGCCGACAGCACCTGAGGTTCCCACGGGCGACGCCACGCACGTCGCCCCTGTTCGCCGGGCCTAACGCGACTCCCCGTTTCCACTCCGCCCTGCCTCACTCCAAAGGAGTCCCGCGTGCTCTGCATCGAACCGGCAAAGCTCTCCGACGCCGAAGCCATCCACAAACTCGTCACGTTCTGGGCCGATCGCGGCGATATGCTGCATCGGCCCATCGGGGAAATCTACGAAGCCATCCGCGACTTCAAGGTCGCCCGTCTCGATGGCGAGGTCGTCGGGACAGGGTCGCTCCACATCATGGGCGCCGACCTGGCCGAAGTGCGCTCCCTCGCGGTCAAAGAGGACGTCCAGGCGAAGGGCATCGGCGCGGGCATCGTCGCCCAGTGCGTCGATGACGCCCGCATGTTCGGCCTCGACCGCGTCTTCGCACTGACCTACAAGCCCGGCTTCTTCGAAAAGCAGGGCTTTAGCCTCGCGAATGTCATGGAGTTCCCGCAAAAGGTCTGGAACGAGTGCGTACGCTGTCCGTTTTTCACGAACTGCAAGGAAGTCGCCGTCGTTCTCGACCTGAAGGACAACCTCACGGTCCCGATGGCCTGAGCGCCGCCCCGGCTCTTACGAGCAGTGGCTCTCCATCGCCGCTTCGGCCAGCGTGCCTGCGTTCATCCCTGTGCCGGTCGCTGCCGAAACGGTGATACAGAGCGCCGGACTCAGCTCTGGAAGCCGGTTCAGGTGGTGCGTGAGCCGTGCCGCCACCGCGCTCGCCGCCACCACACCCGTGCCCTGCAGCACCACGCCGAACATGTTCCCGGCGATGCGCCCCACGAGATCCGTGCCACGCACGAGGTCCGCAACGCGGTTGCCGATGCGCCGAAGCTGGTCGTCATCGCCGCCACTGTGCGCGCCCGTAACTCGCACCACCAGGAACGAAAGCGGCGCGTCAGGCGCGAGGTCCCCTGCCGTCTCGAGCCGCGCGAGCAGTTCGTCCTCGGTCGCCATCTTCCGCCGCGAAGGCAGCGCAACGATGTTCGCAACCGCATCAGGGACCAGCTTGATGCTCGGCCCGAGCAGGCGAAGGTGGTTCGGAAGACGGTTCGCGGTCATTGCTGAGTACCCCTGGAAGCTGAGCCGAGTGTGCTCCCAACCTGTGCCTGCCGGGATAGGCGCTTCCCCGATGCCGCCGCTCGATTAGCCCAATTCGACCTCACCGTTTACCCCTGTTTCCGGCGGCCCCGCGGTGGGCTTCCGCCAGTGGCTGCGGCGAAGCCAGAAGTACACCGCCGTCGCCACGATCGAGACCACCCAGAACCCGCCCAGCGCCAGCGTGATCGCCGGGTTCC
>CAYYDX010000096.1:0-11760 GCA_964470735.1 uncultured Anaerolineaceae bacterium | reverse complement strand
TCGGCGCAATCACGAACAACGTCGCGCGCGACGTCGAGTCGACCCGGCGCACCTGCGGGATCGACGTCCAGAGCCTCTTCGACGTCGTCGTCGAATCGGCCATCGAGGGCGTGCGCAAGCCAGAGCCGCGCATCTACCAGGTCGCCTGCGAGAAGCTTTCCATCCGGCCCGAAGAGGCGGTCTTCCTCGATGACCTTGGCGCGAACCTCAAGGGCGCCCGTTCGCTCGGAATGCACACCATCAAAGTCGACGACACCCTCAGCGCGCTCGACGAACTCGAGGCGGCGCTGGGCATTGCGCTGCCACGCTGACCTGCGCGGGCCGGGCGTTCTGCGTACACTCTCGGCCATGAGTGTGCGGTTCGAACTCGATGCGCGCGGTGTGGCGACTATCACGCTCGACCGCCCGGAGCGGCTCAACGCCATCAATATGGCGATGCGCGACCAGCTCTGGGAGCACCTCGCTGCCTGCCGCGACATCCCCGAGGCGCGCGTCATCGTCTTCCGCGGCGAAGGGCGCGCGTTCAGCGCCGGCGCCGACATCTCCGAGTTCGGTACCGCACCCTCGATCATTGCCTCGCGCCAGGCGCGCCACGACCGCGACGTCTGGTGGGAGTTGCTGAACCACCGCTGCATAACCATCGCGGCGCTGCACGGCTACTGCTTCGGCGCCGGCCTCGAATTGCCACTCTGCTGCGACGTCAGGGTCGCGAGCGACGACGCCACCTTCGCGCTGCCGGAAGTGACCCTCGGCTACATCCCCAGCGCGGGCGGCACGCAGACGCTTCCCCGCCTCATCCCACCCGGTGTCGCCGCCGGGATAATCCTCTCCGGCGAGCCGATCGATGCGACCTCGGCCGCTCGCTGGGGACTCGTCGACCGTGTCGTGAGCCTGTCCGAACTCGATGCAGCGGTCGAAGCCGTTGCCGGCGAAGCGCTCGACGACGGCGCCGAACGCCTGCGCCAGCGCCGGATGACCATGCTGCAGGCCGACATCGCGACCGCCGCGGCGTCGCTCCGCTAGCCCCATGACGTTCGAAAGCGCACCCGAAACGGTCCGCCCGCCGGTCTTCCTCGGCTGCTTCTTCGCCGCTGCGGCGCTCGTCGTAGTCATCCTCGGGGGCGTCTTCTTCATCCAGTTCCTCGAATCGGGCGCGAACAACGGGAAGGTGCGCATCAACCTGCCCGAGGCCTACGCGCCCGGCTCGATCGAGTTCAACGGCGACCACAACTTCTACCTCGTGCGCTTCCTCGATGGCTCGTTCGTCGCGCTTTCGGACCTGGATGCGGCGAACCGCGCGAACCAGGCCAGGCGCTGCCGTGCCCAGCTCGCCACCATCACCGACCAGTCCCTGGGAACACCCGCCGACACCCTGAGCGCGCGCATGACGGCCAAAGCGAGCGGCGCGACAACCGTCTTGCGCGAGTCCTGTAATGGCGCGGTCTACGACATCGCGGGGGCGCGGCTCAACGGCGACGGCGCGAACCTCGACCAGTACCCGGTCACGCTCGGCAAGGACGGGCGGCTGCTCGTCGACACGAGCACGCGAGTCTGCAGCGAACGCTCCGGCGCATCGCCGTTCCTCAGCCGCGCCTGCGAGTGACCTCGCCCGCCGGAGGCGGCTGGTAGCGCACTTAGGGGTTCTCCCTAGATTCAGTACTTCCCACCTGCGCTACGGTAATGGTGCAAAGCCGGTCATCCGATGGTGAGTCTGTGAACTCCAACGCTCAGGGCGCCCCCGGCCGCGAACCAGAAGCCCCGGCCGACGCTGTCGTCAGCGAAAGCGAGGCGCGGTACCGCACGCTCTTTGAGCATGCCCACGACGCGATCGTCATGATCGACGTCGAAGCCGGCAGGTTCTCGGAAGCGAACCTGCGGGCCTGCGAACTGTTCGGCCTCGGCCGCGACGACGTACTGCGCTGTGGAGTGGCCGATGTCAGCCCCGAACTCCAGCCCGACGGCCGGCATTCGGCTGAGGCCGCTGCCGCCTACATCGCGCGCGCCGTCGACGGCGAGACGCCGGAGTTCGAATGGCTCCACCGCAGCGCCTCCGGCGAACTCATCATCTGCGAAGTTCGCCTCATCCGGCTGCCGTCGTCCGGCGGCCCGCTGGTGCGCGGCAGCATGACGGACATCCGCGAGCGAAAGCGCACCGAGGCCGAACTCGCCCGGCGGGAGCAGGAGTTTCGCTCCCTCGCCGAGAATTCGCCCGACCTGATCGTGCGCGTGGACCGCGAGTTGCGGCGCACCTACGCCAACCCCGCCGTGGTGGCCGCTATCGGTCTGCCACTCTCGGCGCTACTGGGCACGCGGCCTATGGAAGCCTACCCCGAGAGCGCCGCGCTGCGCCTCTGGCGGGACACGCTCGCGGACGTAATCGCGACCGGGCAGCCGCGGGAACAGGAACGCAAGGTCGACCTCCACGGCCTGACCTACGTGAAGACGTCGATCATCCCGGAGTTCGGGCCAACCGGTGAAGTGACCGGTGCGCTGAGCATCACGCGCGACGTGAGTTCTGTGGTTCGCGCCCGCGAAGCCGAGGCACGGCTCGCCGCCGTCGTCGAATCCGCTTCCGACGCGATCATCAGCGTCGATCTGGACGGGCACATCAACTCGTGGAACACCGGCGCCGAACGCCACTTCGGATGGCCGCGACAGGAGGCCCTTGGCCGCACCACGGCGTTCTTGTTCGAAGGGCCGAACAGCGAGGCCGAAC
Source organism: uncultured Anaerolineaceae bacterium (assembly GCA_964470735.1). Classification (GTDB taxonomy): domain Bacteria; phylum Chloroflexota; class Dehalococcoidia; order Tepidiformales; family Tepidiformaceae; genus Amarobacter. The sequence continues at coordinate 9,044 of CAYYDX010000096.1, read as the reverse complement.
GGACGGGCATCCGGCGCAGGCTGCTGGCTGGCGCCACGATCTCCGGCTACGTGCGCCAGTGGCCCCGCAAAGACGGCAGCGTCTTCACCTCCTCCTGCGATTTCTTTCCGATCCTCGACGGCGATGGCCGGGTAACCGGAACGGCGTCGGTTATCCGCGACATCACCGAAGAGCGGCGGGCCGAACTTGCCCTGCGCGACAGCGAAGACCAGCTTCGCCGTGTGGTCGATTCCGTGTCGGCGGGCGTGTGGGTCTTCGACGGCGAGCGGATCGTGCTGGTGAACGCCGCTGCCGAGCGGATCACCGGCTATTCGCGCGAAGAACTCTCGGACCTGTCGTCGCTCGCGCGCATGCTGGGCGTCGACGGCATGAACGCGCTGCTCGCTCGCGGCCGCAGCCGGCTCGCCGGGCACGAGCACCCCCGGCAGTACGAACTCGAAATCACGACGAAGAGCGGCGAGCCGCGCCAGGTCGAACTCACGGTCAATCGGATTGCCCTGCACGGCGCCGGGGCCATCATCGTCTCGGTCTTCGATGTGACCGAACGGCATCGTTCGGAACAGGAACTGGCCCGCAGCGAAGCGCGCTTCCGCAGCATCGTCGACAACTCCCCCGACTTCATCACGCGCATCGACCGCGACCACCGGCACGACCTCGTGAACCGCACCGCTGAGCGCGAAGCCGGGCTGGATCCCGGGCGGGTCCTCGGCAAACGCGCCGACGAGATAGGCTTCGACCCGCAACTGGCACAGCTCTTCCTCTCCCGCCAGCGCGAAGTGATGCAGACCGGGGAACCGGTCGAATACGAGTACGCCATCAACAGCCTGGGCGCCCCGGACCAGGTCTCCTACCGCCGGGCCCGCGTCGTGCCCGAGTTCGGCGAGGACGGCCGGGTCGACCACGTGCTCTCGATTGTCACCGACATCACCGCCCAGCGCGTGGCCGAAGAGGAGAAACGGCGCCTCGACGCGCAGATGCAGCAGGCCCAGAAGTGGGAAAGCCTCGGCGTGCTCGCGGGCGGCGTCGCCCACGACTTCAACAACCTGCTCGTGGCCATCCTCGGGAACGCCGGCCTGGCGCTCCTCCAGTTGCACCCCGATTCGCCCGCCCGCGAGACCATCCACGACATCGAAGTGACCGCCCAGCGCGCCGCGGAGTTGACCCGCCAGATGCTCGCGTACTCGGGCAAAGGCAAGTTTGTCATCGAGCGGCTCAACCTTTCGCACCTCGTCGAAGAGATGGCGCACCTCCTCGAAGTATCCGTCGCGAAGCGCGCCACGCTGCGTTTCGCCTTCCCCGACGAAGCTCCGGCGATCGAGGCCGACGCAACCCAGGTCCGCCAGGTCATCATGAACCTCATCATCAACGCCGCCGACGCCATCGATGACCGCTCAGGTGTCATCTCGGTTTCCACCGGCGTCCAGTTCGCCGGCGCCGCCGACCTCTCCGGGCCGTTCACCGAGGCCGGACTGCCCGTCGGTGACTACGCCTTCGTCGAGGTCACCGATACCGGCGTGGGCATGGACGAAGAGACACAGGCCCGCATCTTCGACCCCTTCTTCACGACGAAGTTCACCGGGCGCGGACTGGGCCTGGCCGCGGTGCTCGGCATCGTCCGGGCCCACCACGGCGTCATCAAGCTGAAGTCGACCCCCGGCAGGGGAACCACCTTCCGCGTGCTCTTCCCCGCGATACCGGCGCCGAAAGCCGAAGCCCACCCGGCGCCCGCCATGCCCGATACAAAGCTCGCGGGTGGCCGCACCATCCTCATCGCCGACGACGATGCGACCGTGCGGCTCGTCACGAAGCGCATCCTCGAACACGCCGGCTTCGCGACCCTCGAAGCTGAGGACGGCCAGCAGTGCCTCGACACCTACCTGGCGAACCCCGGCGTCTCGCTCGTGCTGCTCGACATGACGATGCCCCGGATGGACGGCGCGCAGGCGTTCGCCGAGCTTCGCAAGCGCGACCCGCAGGCGCGCGTCATCCTCACGAGCGGCTACACCGAACAGGACGCGACCGAGGCGCTCTCAGGCGAAGGGCTCTCCGGGTTCCTGCAGAAGCCCTACCGGCCGCAGGAGCTGCTGGCGGCCATTTACGGCGTCATCGGCGAAGCTGGCTGAGCCGCGGCCGGCCAATCCTCGCCGAGGAGACGTTCGAGCGCCGGTTCGACTCCCCACGCCTCGGCCAGCGCGCGGTACCGCTTCAGTCCGTTCGCCTGGGCCTGCTTGTCGGGGCGCAGGCGCTTCTCAGCGCGGATCATCAGGTTCCGCGCGGTCGCTTCAGGCGAGACGAACTCGGCGACGACGACGCGGTAGCCGAGGGCTTCGAGTGCGGCCCCGCGCAGCGCGTCGGTCACGATGTCGGTCAGGCGGTGCTGCAGCAGGCCGTGCTTGAGCGCCGCCTGCCACTGCGGCGCGGCGGGCGCCCGGCCCCCCTTCACGTTCGCTTCGACCTGGTCGCTCAGCTCCTGGTGGCAGCACGGCACGAGCACGATCGCCTTCGCCCCGAGGCGAACTCCGGCCGCGAGCGCCTCGTCGGTCGCCGTGTCGCAGGCGTGCAGGCTCACCAGCAGGTCGACCGGCTCCGCCCGCTCTGCGGCGAACGCGGCGATTGACATCGCGTGGGTGGTCACCCCGGGTATCCCCGCGGCCTCGGCGATCCGCGCGACCGTCGCCACGACATCGGGCGAGGCATCGACCGCATCGAGCTGCAGCGCCACGTTCTCCTGTCGCGCCCACGCGGCCAGCGAGAGACTCAGGTACGCCTTGCCGCAACCCGCATCGACGACGCGCACCGGCGCGGAGGTTCGCTGCCAGGCCGGCAGGCTGCGCAGGAGTTCGACGAAGCTCTGGACCTGCTCGACCTTGCCCGCCATCTCGCCCAGGGGCTGGCCGTGCGGCGAGGAGAGCCCGAGGTGGACGAAGAGGTCCCGGACGGCCGGCGAACCGGGGTCGAGCGCGCGTTGCGGCACGCGGTCGTGGCCCTGCGGCGCCTCGGGCGCGTTCGCCGGGAGCGACGGGCGCGACTTGCTGACCAGCCAGTTGCCATCGCGCGTGCGGCGGGCGTGCCAGTCGACGTCATAGGAAACCACGTCGAGGTGGCACGGCCCGGCTTCGAGGGCTTCGCTGAGACGCTCGGCCCAGCGCTCCGGGTCGAGGGTGGCGGTGTGCTCGTTTCGACCGGCCCGGGTGACAACTTTGATGGCCAGCCCGCGGGCGAGCCGGATGGGCTGGGCGGTCATCTTCTGCCACGGCACGAAAGCCGCCGCCTGCCGCCCCGGCGTGATGATGCACTTGCGCCACTCGGTCGATTCGGTGAGCAGGCGGTAGACAGGGGCGACGTTCGATTCGAGGAGCGAAGGCGTTGGCATCGCCTCCCATTGTGCGTCCACCCCCCAACCGCGCCAATCGGAGGCGGGGGCTGCGTACTGCCACTCCAGGGGTTCGCGCCGAACTACCAGCCGCGAGTAGCGAGGAGTTCCTTCTCGGGCAAGGAGGAGACGCTGATGCCGGGCATGGCCTTCCCGAGGCCCCGGCTCACCCGGGCGATGACGTCCGCGTCGTTGTAGTGGGTGGTGGCCTCGACGATCGCCTTCGCCACGGCCGGCGGGTTCTCCGACTTGAAGATGCCGGAGCCGACGAACACGCCGTCGGCGCCGAGGCGCATCATCAGCGCCGCGTCGGCCGGGGTCGCGACGCCGCCCGCGGCGAAGTTCACGACCGGCAGGCGGCCTTCGCGCTTGACCTGCATGACCAGTTCGAGCGGGGCGCCGAGTTCCTTGGCCGTCGTGTAAATCTCGTCATCCGCCATGTTGCTGATGCGGCGGATCTCATCCTGGACGGTGCGCATGTGGCGCACGGCTTCGACGATGTCGCCGGTGCCCGCTTCGCCCTTGGTGCGAATCATCGCGGCGCCTTCGCCGATGCGGCGGAGGGCCTCGCCGAGGTTCCGGCAGCCGCAGACAAAGGGGACCTTGTACTGGTGCTTGTCGATGTGGTGCGACTCATCGGCGGGGGTGAGCACTTCGGACTCGTCGATGTAGTCGATGCCGAGCGACTGGAGCACGTCGGCTTCGACGAAGTGGCCGATGCGGGCCTTCGCCATCACCGGGATGGTGACGGCCTCGATGATGCCGGCGATCATCTCGGGGTCGCTCATGCGTGCCACACCGCCGTCCTTGCGGATGTCGGAGGGGACGCGTTCGAGGGCCATGACGGCGCAGGCGCCGGCTTCCTCGGCGATGCGGGCGTGTTCGGGGGTAACGACGTCCATGATGACGCCGCCCTTGAGCATCTGGGCGAGGCCGACCTTGACGGCCCAGGTTCCGGTCTGTGACATCTCGAACTCCTCCGGGCCGCCTGGCCCACATGTGCTTGGGAAGGTGGTACCAAGTCTAGGTTGGATTCGCAACAGGTTATAGGGCCACTTTTACCTCACGAAGCCCACGCCCGACAGTGCCAGCCACGAGCGTCAGCGCGACAGGCGCTCACGCAGGGCGGCATCGGCCGCGGGCCATTCGCTCTCAAGGATGGAGTAGGTAGCCGTGTCCCGCATCGTGTCGTCGCTGGCCGCGCGGTTGGCGCGGATGATGCCGTCGAGCCTGCCGCCGATGCGTTCGATGGCCGCACGCGAACGGGCGTTGCGCCGGTCGGTGTTGAGGCGGACGACGCGGACGCCGAGTTGCTCGAAGGCATAGCGCAGCATGAGCCACTTGGCCTCGGTGTTGGCCTTCGTGCGCTGGGCCGAATGGGCAAGCCAGGTCCAGCCGATCTCTACCCCGTCGGGGACGCCCGGGCGAGCGTGCGGGCTCCCCGGCGCCCAGGCGTGGTATTCAAAGGTGGCGAAACGGGTGCAGCCGACCACGAGGGCGGTCTCCTTGAGCGTCGTCGCGAAGGGGATGGCGCGCTGCGCGGCGGCGAGGTCGAGCGCTTCCTGGACGTACGCGCGGACAGCCTCCTCGCCGTCGGGCACCCAGGTCCACTGGTAGTTCGAACGGTCTTCGCCGGTCACCGCGGTCAGCGCCGTCACATGGTCGAGCGAGAGCGGGACAAGCCGGACGTAGTCACCCTCGAGGGTGACCGGGCCGATCGGGGCGTACGTGCGCTGGGTAGTGGTCATCGACGGAATGTAGCGTGGCGAAGTGGCCCGGCGCGAGGGCCAGTTTCGCGACCGGAGCGGGGGCCACTCGCCTGGGCCGTCGGCTCAGAAGATCGGGTTGACGATGACGGCCTGCTCGCGGCTCGGGCCGACCGAGATGAGGTCGACCGGGCATTCGAGCAGCACTTCGACGCGCTTGATGAAGGCCTGGGCCTGGGGCGGCAGGTCGTCGAAGGCGCGCACGCCCGTCGTCGGGCTTTCCCAGCCGGGGAGCTCTTCATAGACGGGGTTGACCCGCTCGAGCGTGGACTCGCGCGAGGGGAAGGTCGTGATGATCTTGCCGTCGAGTTCGTAGCCGGTGCAGATCTTGATCGACTTCAGATTGTCGAGGACGTCGAGGCGGGTGAGGGCGACGGCCGCGAGCCCGTTGAAGCGGACGCTGTAGCGCGCGGCGACGGCATCGAGCCAGCCGATGCGGCGGGCGCGGCCGGTGGTTGTGCCGTATTCGCCGCGGCCGTCTTCCTTGCCGTGGTCGCGGAGTTGGGTGGCGGTGTCGTCGAACAGTTCGGTGGGGAAAGGGCCGTTGCCGACGCGGGTGGAGTAGCTCTTGAAGACGCCGACGACGCGCTGGATGTCGGTGGGGCCGATGCCCACGCCGAGGGCGGCGCCGCTGCTCGAACTGCTGGGCACGCTCGAGGTGACGTACGGGTAGGTGCCGTGGTCGAGGTCCAGGAGGGAGCCCTGGGCGCCTTCGAGGAGGACGTACTCGCCGCGCCGGTGGGCGTCGAGGACCACTTCCTGGACGTCGGCGATGTGGGGCGAGAGGCGCTGGCCGTACTCGAGGTAGGTTTCGTAGCAGGGTTCGAACTCGATCGGTTCACCGCCGTAGACGCCGGTGATGACCTTGTTGGCATACTCGAGCGAGGTCTTCATCCGGGGGACGAGGTCTTCGGGGCGAAGCAGGTCGGCAACGCGGACGCCACGCCGGGCGACTTTGTCCACGAAGCAGGGGCCGATGCCCTTGCCGGTGGTGCCGATAGCGTGGTTGCCGCGGGAGGCTTCATCGAGCTTGTCGAGAGCGATGTGCCAGGGCATGACGAGCTGGGCGCGGTCGCTCAGCATGAGGCGGCTGGTGTCGATGCCCTTCGAGTGGAGCATGCCGATTTCGCCGAGCAGGACGGCCGGGTCCACGGCGACGCCGTTCCCGATGACGCAGGTCTTCTCGGGGTAGAAGATGCCGGCGGGCACGAGGTTCAGCTTGAACTCGCCGCGCTCGTTCACGATGGTGTGGCCGGCGTTGTTTCCGGCGCTATAACGGGCGACGACCCGGGCTTTGCGGGCGAGCAGATCGACGATACGGCCTTTGCCTTCGTCGCCCCACTGGCCGCCGACAACGACGACGATAGGCATGACGGACACACTCCGGGCCCCGCTATTGGGGGCCCGTTGAGCAAGTCTACAGTTTCTGGCGCGGGGGCGCGAATAGAACAGGCAAAAGGCGTGCCGGTGAAGGCACGCCTCGCTGTCATGTGGGCCTGCGGGGATGGCTAGCGAGAACCGCGCAGGCGTGGGTCGAGGACGTCGCGGAGTGCGTCGCCAAGCATGTTGAAGGAGAACACCGCGAGGTAGATGGCGATGCCGGGGAAGATGGCGAGGTGCGGGTTGCGAACGAGCGACTCGCGGGCCTCGCTGAGCATGCGGCCCCAGCTGGGGGTTGGAGGCTGGACGCCGTAACCGAGGAAGGAGAGCGACGACTCGATGAGAATGGCGCTTCCGATCTGGATGGAGGCGGAGACGAGGACGACGGCGAACACGTTGGGGAAAATGTGCCGTGCGATGATCCGGGTGTCGGTGGCGCCGACGACGCGGGCGGCTTCGACGTAGACGTTCTGCTTCGCCGAGATGGCGGCGCCGCGGATGATGCGCGACGCTCCCAGGGAAATCAGCACGCCCAGGGCGAACGCAATCCGGAAGACGACTCTGCCCGATGGATCAAGGTGTAAGGGGTCGGCGATGAACGCCGGTGGGAAGTTCGTGAGCGTGGTGACCACGAGGATGATGAAGATGAGGCCTGGCAGGGCGATGCCGATATCGACGATGCGCTGGGCGATGGTATCGAACCAGCCGCCGAAGTAGCCCGAGACGGTGCCGATGACGGAGGCGAGGGTTGCGCTGATGAAGACGACGAGGAAGCCGATGATGATCGAGGTTCGCGCGCCGTAGATGATGCGGGTGTACATGTCGCGGCCGTACTGGTCGGTTCCAAACCAGTGCGCGGAGGAGGGGCCCTGGAGCCGCTCGAGGATCGGCGGCGGGTTCGGGTTCGGGTTCTGGGTGGTGAAGAGGAACGGGGCGAACGCCATCAGCAAGAAGAGGATGACGATAGCGCCACCGAACGCGCCGAGTGGTTTGGTGGTGATGAACCGCCAGAGGGCACGGCGGTAACGGACCGGCCACGATGGCTGTGGCCGCAGGGCGTAAGAGTCGAGGACGAGAGATTCGCTACTGCTGGTCATTTAGCTGTACCTGATGCGCGGGTCGAGCACAGAGTAGATGAGATCGACGCCAAGGTTCGCGAACACGACGACAAGGGCGACGATGACGTTGATCGCCTGGATGACCGGGTAGTCGAGCTGGTTCACGGATGAGATGTAGTAGCGGCCCATCCCCGGGATGGAGTAGACCGTCTCGATGATGACTGTTCCGCCGACGAGAATGGGCAACTGGAGGCCCACGACGGTGACGACCGGGATGAGGGCGTTGCGCATGACGTGGCGGGTGATGATGACGCGCTCACGGAGGCCCTTGGACCAGGCGGTGCGGACATAGTCCTGGCGGAGGACTTCGAGCATGGCCGAGCGGGTGAAGCGCATGACGCTGCCGGAGAGGGCGGCGCCGAGGATCATGGAGGGCATGGCCATCATCTTCAGATTGCCGATGGGGTTATCCACGAAGTTGATGTAGTTCTTCGGTGGCACACCCCAGGTGAAGTAGCGGCCGGCCATGGTGATGAGCATGAGCGCTACCCAGAACCCCGGGACAGCGAGCAGCGAGATGGCGAAACTCCTGGCTGCATAGTCGGCGAGAGAGTCCTGCCTGATCGCTGATAAGACGCCGATCGGCACCGCGACCGTGAGTGAGAAGATGACGGCGAGCAGGCCGAGTTCCATGGTGACGGGCAGGCGGTGGCGCAGCTCGCTCATGACGGTGCGGTTGCTGATGACGGACTTTCCGAAGTCGAGTTGGACGACGTTGCCCATCCAGCGGACGTACTGGGAGACGATATTGCCATCGAGGCTGTACTCCTTGCGGAGGGCCTCCTTGGTTTCAGCGTCGCCGGCGCCGTAGTCACCGAGGATCTGGTCGATCACGTCACCGGGGACGGCGCGAACCATGAGGAAGACGACGAACGTCACTCCAATGAGGGTCGGCACCATGAGCAGGAGCCGCCGGAAGATGTAGCGCTGCACAGGTAGCCTCCGTGCTGATTTGGGCGGACGCACATTCGGGGGCGCGAAAGCGGCCCCCGAATGCAGCGAACGTGGTGGCAGGGAGAGCGGTTTAGCCCTTCCAGCGCCAGGGGAGTTCTTCCGTGGCCCCGCCGTAGGACTTCGTAGAGAACTCGGTGTAGTTGTGGATGTTCGCCTGGCCAGCGGTCCAGCCAGTACCGGCGCCGGCGACGCTCGGGATGTAGTACATCTTCTCGGCGTTCTTGATCTGCGCCTGGGCGAAGATCTCCTTGCGCTTCTCTTCGTTCACTTCGACCGCGCAGTCGTTCGCCAGCTTGATCATCTCAGGATCGTTGATCTTGCTGTGGTTCTGCGGGTTATCGGTGAAGAAGCGGGTGAGGTAGGAACCGGCTTCGGGGAACGGTGTTTCGTACCCGAAGGCGATGCCCTTGAAGTTGCCGATGAAGGTCTGGGTGATGTACTTGGAGCTGTAGT
>CAYYDX010000095.1:0-11998 GCA_964470735.1 uncultured Anaerolineaceae bacterium | reverse complement strand
GCGGCCGCACCGTCGGCGCTGGCGTCGTCACCAAAATCCTCGCCTAGGCGATTCGGTCGCACGAAGGAAACGGCACATGGCTCGTCAACAGATTCGCATCAAGCTCAAGGCGTACGATCACCGCCTCCTGGACCAGTCGGCCCGGCAGATTGTCGAGGCGGCGGAGCGGACTGGCGCGGCGGTGGCGGGCCCCGTGCCGCTCCCGACGTCGATCGATAAGTACACGGTTTTGAAGGGTCCGCACATCCACAAGGATGCGCGGGAGCAGTTCGAAATCCGGACCCATAAGCGGCTCATCGACATCATGGAGCCGACTTCCAAGACGGTGGACACGTTGATGCGGCTGCAGTTGCCGAGCGGCGTGGACATCGAGATCAAGCTGTAGGCCACCATGACGATTGAAGGCATTCTTGGCCGCAAGCTGGGCGCCACGCAGGTGTTCGACGAAAAGGGGCGCCTTCGCGGCGTTACCGCCGTCGAAGTTGGCCCGTGCTTCGTGACCGATATCCGGACTCCCGAGAAGAACGGCTACTCCGCGGTGCAGGTGGGCTTTTCGGAAGACAAACGGCTGAACAAGCCGGAGACGGGCCACCTGAAGGCGGCCGGGAACCTGAAGCTGCGGCACCTGGCCGAGTTCGCCTCGGACGGTGGTGATTACGCGCTCGGGGACCGGATCGGGACGGAGCTCTTCGAAACGGGCCAGAAAGTCGACGTGACTTCGACTTCGAAGGGCCGCGGCTTCCAGGGTGGCGTGCGGCGGCACAACTTCCGCGGAGGCCCGAAGACGCACGGTCAGAGCGACCGGCACCGCGCTCCGGGTTCGATCGGTTCGGGGACGACTCCGGGCCGGGTGTACAAGGGCACGCGTATGGCCGGCCACATGGGGGCCGAGCGCGTGACGGTGCGGAACCTGGAAGTGGTTTCGAAGAACGATGAGCGCAACGTGATTTTCGTTGCTGGTTCGGTGCCGGGGGCTCCTGGCGCACTGGTTCGCATTCGCAAGGCAAAGAAGGTATCGAAATGAAATTGACCGTCTTCGATACCGCCGGCAAGGAACTGCGCCAGATCGAGGCTGCCGACGAAGTGTTCGGGCTGGAACCGAACCGGTCGGTGCTTCACCAGGCGTACGTTGCTCAGATGGCGAACCGCCGTGCGGGGAACGCGTACACGAAAAGCCGCGGGGACGTTACCGGGTCTTCGGTGAAGATCCGGAAGCAGAAGGGGCTCGGCCGTTCGCGGCAGGGTTCGATTCGCGCTTCGCACCAGGTTGGCGGTGGCGTTGCTCACGGGCCGAAGCCGCACAGCTTCGCGAAGGACCTGCCGCGGACGATGAAGCGGCTGGCGCTGCGCTCGGCGCTTTCGAGCCATGCAGGCAACGGTTCGCTGATTGTGGTGGACGGGTTGAACGCGCCGGACGGCAAGACGCGGACGATTCAGAACGTGCTGACGGCGCTTGGCGTGGAACGGCGCGCGCTCGTGGTGAGCGGCGCGCACGTGCCGGAACTGACGCGCGCGGCACGGAACATCGACGATGTGAAGGCGCTGCCTGCGCAGAACCTGAACGTGGTTGACCTGATTAACGCCCACAAGCTGGTGATGTCGGAAGACGCGGTACGCGCATGCGAATCGCTCTGGGGCGGCGCCAACGTGAAGCCGCAGCGCGGCCGGGCAAAGGAGGCAGCGGTCTAATGCCGAAGGAACTGCATCCCTACGCCGTTCTGCTGCGGCCAATCATCACGGAGAAGACGACGGTGCTGACTGGCGCCGACAAGTACGTCTTCGAAGTTGACCTGCGTGCGAACAAGAACCAGATCAAGGAAGCGATCCAGGTCGCGTTCAACGTTCGTGTGCAGGAAGTCAACACGATGGTGATGAAGGGCAAGCCGAAGCGATTCGGCCGCAAGGTAACGAACCGTCCGGACTGGAAGAAGGCCATTGTGACCCTCGTGCCGGGCGACAAGATCGAACTCTTCGAGGGGATCTAGGCCATGCCGATCAAGCAGTACAAGCCAACGTCCCCGGGCCGCCGCAATGCGAGTTCGCAGACGTATGGCGAAATCACGAAGAAGAAGCCAGAGAAGAGCCTGACCGAATCGCTGCGCGGGAAGAGCGCAGGGCGAAACAACCAGGGCCGGATCACCGTTCGTTCGCGTGGCGGCGGCAGCCGGCGGCTCTACCGGATCATCGACTGGAAGCGGAACAAGCCGGGTGTGCCGGGCAAGGTCGTGGCGATTGAGTACGACCCGAACCGGACGGCGCGGATCGCGCTCATCCAGTACGCGGACGGCGAGAAGCGGTACATCCTGGCGCCGAACGGCCTGGCCGTGGGCGCCGTGATTACGAGCGGCCCGAACTCGGACGTGCGTGTGGGCAACTCGCTGCCGCTGGCTTCGATGCCGACCGGTACGCAGGTGCACAACATCGAGCTGACGCCGGGCCGGGGCGGCCAGATGGTCCGCAGCGCGGGTGTGAGCGCGCAGTTGATGGCGAAGGAAGGCGACTACGCGCTGCTGCGCCTGCCGAGCGGCGAGATGCGGCGCGTGCGCATCGAGTGCGCGGCGACGATTGGCCAGGTGAGCAACGTCGAGCATTCGCTGGTGAAGCTCGGCAAGGCCGGGCGGACGCGGCATCGTGGCCGGCGGCCCGAAGTGCGCGGCGCGGTGATGAACCCGCGCGACCATCCTCACGGTGGTGGCGAAGGCCGCGCCCCGGTTGGTATGCCGGGACCGAAGACGCCCTGGGGCAAGCCGACACTCGGCTATCGCACCCGCAACAACAAGCGTACGGACAGGCTTATCGTCCGCCGCCGGACCTAGGAGTAGGACATGTCACGCTCTATCAAGAAGGGCCCGTACATCCATCCTTCGCTCGAAAAGAAGGTCATGGCGATGCGGAACGCGAGCAACCGGACGGTCATCAAGACCTGGTCGCGCGCATCGACCATTCTTCCCGAGATGATTGGACTGACGATTGCCGTGCACGACGGGCGGCGCCATGTGCCGGTGTTCTGCACCGAGAACATGGTTGGTCACAAGCTTGGCGAATTCGCGCTGACGCGGACGTTCCGCGGGCACGTGGCGAAGAGCGACCGGCAGAGCAAGGTGAGGCGCTGACGATGGAAGTTAAAGCCAGTTGCCAGAACATGGGCGCATCGCCGCGCAAGGTTCGCCTGATCCTCGACCGGCTGCCGGGTCTCTCGGTGGACCAGGCGCTTGCGCTGCTGCGCTACGTGCAGTCGCCGCATGCGCGGACGGTTTCGAAGGTGGTGTTGTCGGCGGCTTCCAACGCGGAGAACAACTTCGACCTGGACGTGGACGCGATGGTTATCAAGCGGGCGTTCGCGGACGACGGTCCGACGCAGCGACGGTTCCGGCCGCGTTCGCGTGGCCGTGTGAGCCCGATTTTGAAGCGGTCGAGCCACATCACGATCATCCTCGACGAGCGGGAGGCGTAAATGGGACAGAAAGTACATCCGCACGGCTTCCGGGTCGGGTATATCTACGAATGGGAGTCGAAGTGGTTCGCCGAGCGCGACTACACGCAGCGGCTCCACCAGGACCTCGACCTGCGGGCCTTCGTGCTGAAGGAATTGCCGGACGCTTCGATCAGCCGCGTGGAGATCGACCGGAACGCGAACCTCGTGACGGTGACGATCCACACCGCGAAGCCGGGCATCGTGATCGGCCGTGGCGGGGCGAAAGTCGAAGAGTTGCGGAACTCGCTCGAACGGTTCACGGGCGGGCGGATCCGGGTGAACATCCAGGAGATCCGGACGCCGGAACTCGACGCCTACCTGGTGGCGCGTTCGGTGGCGGACCAGTTGGAGCGGCGGGTGGCGTTCCGGCGCGCGATCAAGCAGTCGGTGCAGCGGACGATGCAGCGTGGGGCGCAAGGCTGCCGGGTGGCTATCGCCGGGCGGCTGGGCGGTTCGGAAATGTCGCGCCGGGAAGATGAGACGCAGGGTCGTGTACCTCGGCACACGCTGCGGGCGGACATCGACTACGGGCTGGCGGAGGCGCACACGACGTTCGGCCGGATCGGTGTGAAGGTCTGGATTTACAAGGGCGAGATCATCCCCGAGCGCGGGCTTGCCCCAATCGAGGTAGAGATTCCCGAGCCGGCCCCGGTTGCCCCGGTGGCGCGGCAAGAGAGTGATGGACCGGCGCACACGGCCATTTCGATGGAGCAGCAGGCGGCGGCCCGTAGTGACGGAGGGAGTAACTAATGCTTCAGCCGCGACGCGTAAAGCACCGCAAGCAGCACCGGGGACGCCGCCAGGGCGCGGCCGGCGCTGGCAACTACATCGCTTTTGGCGAGTTTGGCCTGCAGGCGCAGGGCGCTGCATGGATCGACTCCCGGCACATTGAGAGCGCCCGCCGTGCGATGACGCACGAGATGAAGCGCGGTGGCAAGGTGTGGATCCGGATCTTCCCGGACAAGCCAGTGACGGCGAAGCCAGCCGAGACCCGGATGGGTTCGGGCAAGGGCGCGCCTGACCGCTGGGTTGCGGTGGTGAAGCCGGACCGGATCATGTTCGAAATCGCCGGCGTGCCGGAAGAAGTGGCGCGCGAGGCACTCCGCCTGGCAGCCCACAAGCTGCCGGTGCCGACCAAGGTCGTGCAGCGCGAGGAGGCCGTCATCTAATGGCACGCCAGACCGCGGAGTCGCTCCGCAAATTGGACCCCTCCAAGCTCGACCACGAGATCAACGAAGCGTACCGGGCGCTGTTCACGCTCCGGTTTCAGCACGCCAGCCGGCAGCTGACGAACTACCGCGAACTGCGCAATGCAAAGCGGAAGATCGCACGGCTGCGGACCATCAAGCGAGAGCGCCAGCTCGAAGCCATCCCGGGTGAGGAGTAGTCATGGGTACCCAACGAGTCATCCAGGGGACCGTGGTTTCGGACAAGATGGAGAAGACCGTGGTCGTCTCCGTCGAGCGCAAGAAGAAGCACCGCCTCTATCACAAGGTGGTCACGGTGACCGACCGCTACAAGGCGCACGACGATGCGAACAGCTGCAAGCTGGGCGACGTGGTTCGCATTGAAGAGTGCCGGCCGATGTCGCGCGATAAGCGCTGGCGGGTGATCGAGATCCTGACGCGCGGCGATGTGGCGGACGTGCGGCCGGAGACGATTGGCCGCGACCTGGAGAAGGAAACGCAGGTAGCCCCGAAGTCGGAGGTGCAGGCGTGATCCAACAGGAGACCCGGCTGAAGGTGGCGGATAACTCGGGGGCGCGGTCGCTGCTTTGCATCCGCGTGCTCGGGGGGAGCCGCCGGCGGTACGCGCGCCCGGGCGACATCATCGTCGCGAGCGTGAAGGTGGCGCAGCCGAACTCGAACGTGAAGAAGGGCGACGTGGTGAAGGCCGTCGTCGTCCGGGTGACGAAGGAGTACGGGCGGCCGGACGGTTCGTACATTCGTTTCGATGAGAACGCCGCCGTGCTGTTGGCGAACGACGGCGAGAACCCGCGGGGGACGCGCATCTTCGGGCCGGTTGCTCGCGAACTGCGCGACCGGAACTTCATGAAGATCGTTTCGCTCGCGCCGGAGGTGCTGTAATGCCCGCGAGGATTAAGCGTGGCGACAAGGTGGTTGTGCTGGCCGGGAAGGACCGGGGGAAGCGCGGCACCGTGCGGGCCATCGACAACAAGGACAACCGCGTGCTGGTGGAGGGCGTGAACATCATCAAGCGGCACCAGCGCGCCCGGCAGCAAGGCCAGGCGTCGCAGATCATCGAACGCGAAGCGCCGATCCACATGAGCAATGTCATGCTGATCGACCCGAACAACGACCAGCCCACGCGCGTCGGTTTCCGCCGGCGCGAGGACGGGACGATGGTCCGCGTTGGGAAGCGCAGCGGGGAGGACATCGAGTAATGCCGCCGCGATTGAAAGAGCGCTACCAGCAGGACGTCAGCGGCGCCCTGAAGGAGCAGTACCAGTACGGCAACGTGATGCAGATCCCGCGTATCACGAAGATCAACGTAAACATCGGCCTTGGCGAAGCGCTGACCGATTCGAACGCGCTGGACAAGGCTGCCGATGAAATGACGGCGATTACCGGCCAGAAGCCGGTGATCACGCGGGCGAAGCGGTCGATTGCGAACTTCCGGCTGCGCGAAGGCAACGCGATTGGTGTTGCGACGACGCTGCGGGGCGACCGGATGTGGGAGTTCCTGGACCGGCTGGTGAGTGCGGCGCTGCCGCGCATCCGCGACTTCCAGGGGTTGAACCCGAACGCCTTCGATGGCCGTGGCAACTACAGCCTTGGCCTGCGCGAGCAGCTCATCTTCCCGGAGATCGAGTACGACCGCGTGGACAAGGTGCGGGGGATGCAGGTCACGATTGTGACGACCGCGAAGACCGACGAAGAGGGCCGGAAGCTCCTGGAGCTGATGGGCCTGCCGTTCAGGAAGAACTGAGGAGGCCCGCCCGATGGCATCGAAAGGCATTGTCCTGCGCGACCAGCGCCGTCGCGAGCTGAACGCGAAGTATGCGGCGAAGCGGCACGCATTGAAGGAACAACTGCGGCACTCCTGGGACAACCCCCAGGAAGTGATGCGTTTGCAGGGGGAGCTGATGAAGCTTCCGCTGAACTCCAGCCCGACGCGGATTCACAACCGCGACTACGTTACCGGGCGGCCGAAGGCGTACATTCGCAAGTTCGGCCTGTCCCGCATCACCTTCCGCGAGCTTGCCCACAAGGGCATGCTCCCGGGCGTCACCAAGTCCAGCTGGTAAGTGCGCGAGCATACTGCTAGAGGGGAAGAGCTATGAGTGTTAGTGACCCAATCGCCGATATGTTGACGCGAATCCGGAACGCCGCCGCGGCGCGCCACGATTCGGTGCTCATGCCGGCTTCGAAGATCAAGGTCGCCATCGCTGGCGTGCTGAAGGACGAAGGCTTTATCAAGGACTTCTCCGTGGCCGCCGAAGATGGCAAGCCGCAGCCGAACCTGAAGGTCGAGCTGAGCTACGGTGGACGGCGGACGCCGGTGCTCAACGGCCTGCAGCGGGTAAGCAAGCCCGGCCTGCGCGTGTACGTACAGCGGCGGGAGATCCCGCGGGTGTACGGCGGGCTGGGTATCGCCATTCTTTCGACACCGAAGGGTGTCATGTCGGGGCAGGAAGCGCGTCGCAACGAAGTTGGCGGCGAGCTGATCTGCTACGTGTGGTAGGAGGAACGAGATGTCGCGCATTGGCCGTCAACCCGTAACCGTCCCTGCCAACGTGACCCTGACCGTGGGCGATGGCAACGTCGTCTCGGTGAAGGGGCCGAAGGGTGAACTTACCCGCCAGTTCCCGGCGACGATCGCGCTGACGCGCGATGAGGGCGTCATCAACCTGACGCGGCCGAGCGACGATGGCAAGCAGCGTTCGCTGCACGGCCTCTCGCGGACGCTGTTGAACAACATGGTCGTCGGCGTAACCGAGGGCTTTACGAAGGTGCTGGAAGTGCAGGGTGTTGGCTACCGCGCGCAGATGCAGGGTTCGAACCTGCAACTGGCGCTGGGCTTTTCGCACCCGGTGGTGGTAGCGCCGCCGGCGGGCATTTCGTTCGTGGTCGAAGGGCCGCGAGTGAGCATCCAGGGGATCGACAAGGAAGCAGTCGGCCAGGTGGCGGCGAACATTCGCAAGCTGCGTCCGCCGGAGCCCTACAAGGGCAAGGGCATCCGCTATTCGGGCGAACGCGTCCGGCGCAAGGCTGGCAAGGCCGGGAAGGTAGGCAAGTAATGGCGAAGGCAACATCGGTACTCGCCCGCACCCGCCGCCACGCCCGTGTGCGGAAGAGCGTTTCGGGCACGCCGGCGCGGCCACGGCTGAACGTGTTCCGCAGTTCGCAGCACATCTACGCGCAGGTCATCGATGACCTCGCGGGGCACACGCTCGCGGCTGCCAGCGACGCCGATAAGGCGCTCGAGGCGGACGTGAAGGGCAAGAACAAGAGCGAGCGGGCGGCCATCGTCGGCAAGGCGATTGCCGAGCGGGCGAAGGCGAACGGGGTCGAGCTGGTGGTTTTCGACCGCGGCGGATACAAGTACCACGGCCGTGTGCAGGCGCTCGCAAACGCCGCTCGCGAAGCTGGATTGGGGTTCTAAATGGCTGACAACCGAGACCGGGAACCACGCGAGCGCCGCGACCGCGACCGTCGTGACGAGGGCGATGAGCTGACCGAGAAGGTCATCTACATCAACCGCGTTGCGAAGGTGGTAAAGGGCGGCCGCCGCTTCAGCTTCAGCGCGCTGGTTGTTGTTGGCGATGGCCAGGGCAGCGTGGGCGTAGGCCTGGGCAAGGCGAACGAGGTGCCGGAGGCGATCCGCAAGGGTTCGAGCCAGGCACGGCGCGGGATGATCAAGATCCCGATGAAGGGTGGCACGATCGCGCACCCGGTGTGGAACCGCTTCTCGGCGGCCCGGGTGATGATGAAGCCGGCAAGCCACGGTACCGGCGTTATCGCCGGCGGCGCCGTCCGGGCCATCATGGAAGCGGCCGGTGTGACCGACGTGCTGGCGAAGACGTTTGGCAGCCGCAACCCGGTGAACGTTTCGCAGGCGACAATCCAGGGACTTTCGACGCTGCAGGACCCGGCGGGCGCGCGAGAGCGCCGGCTGGCCATCGCGCGGGGTGAGTCGTGATGGCCACGTTCCAGGTGACCTGGCGCAAGAGCGCTATCGGCTACAAGCAGGACCAGAAGGACACGATCCGGAAGCTGGGCCTGCGCCGGCTGAACCAGTCGGTGACACTTGAGGACACGCCCGTGCACCGGGGGATGGTCCACAAGGTGTCGCACCTGGTGGATGTCGTGGAAGGTGACGCGAAATGAGCATTGGCGCAGAAGAGCTTCGCCCCGACCGTGGGGCGACGCACGCGAAGAAGCGCGTGGGGCGCGGCAACGGTTCGGGCCATGGCACGTACGCGGGCAAGGGGCTGAAGGGCCAGAAATCGCGGTCGGGCAAGAAGTTGCCGTATGACGCGTTCGAAGGCGGGCAGTTCCCATCGTCGCGGAAGTTCCACGTGCTGCGTGGTTTCAACAACAAGTGGCGGGTGGAGTTCCAGCCGGTAAACCTGGCGGCGCTCGAGCGCTTCGAGGTTGGCGCCACGGTGACGCCGGAGAGCCTGCGCGCGGCCGGAGTGCTTCGCAACCTGAACCAGCCGGTGAAGGTCCTTGGCACGGGCGACCTGACGCGCAAGCTGAACGTGAGCGCGCACCGTTTCAGTGAATCGGCGCGGACGAAGATCGAAGCGGCCGGCGGTTCGTGCACGGTTATCGACGCAGCCGCAGAGACGAAGGAAAGCTAAATGACCGCACAGCCCGCCCAGCGGCCCCGCCTGTTGCAGGCAATGGTCGACGCCTTCCGGCAGGAAGACGTGCGGCAGAAGCTGGTGTTCACGCTGGCGTTGCTGGTGGTTTTCCGGTTTGTGGCGCACGTGCCGATCCCGAATGTGGACCGGAACGGGCTGAAGGCCGCGTTCGAGGGGAACGCACTGCTCGACTTCTTGAGCATCTTCTCCGGTGGGGCGCTGCAGAACCTGAGTGTCGCGGCGCTGGGTGTGTACCCGTATATCACGGCGTCGATCATTATCCAGATCTTGACGCCACTGATCCCGTCGTGGCGGGCGCTTTCGGAAGAAGGCGAGCAGGGCCGGCGTCGGCTGCAGGTGATCACACACTGGATTTCGGTACCGATGGCTTTCATCCAGGGCTACGGCCAGATCGTGTTCATCAACAGCCAGAGCGGGGGCCTGCCCGTCGTCCAGAACTTCGGGATTTTCGACCACCCGATGGGCACGTTGTCGACGTTGCTGACGCTGACGGCGGGGACGATGTTCCTGGTCTGGCTCGGTGAGTTGATTACGGAGAACGGCATCGGCAACGGTGTCTCGGTCATCATCTTCGGCGGTATCGTGGCGCGGTTGCCCAGCCTGGTGCCGAACGTGACGACGCAGTCGATCCTCGCGACGGCCGGGTTCGTGGCGTTCGCGATTGGGCTCACCTACCTCGTGGTGTACTTCCAGGAGGCGGTGCGGAAGGTGCCGGTGCAGTACGCACGTTCGGCCTTCAGAGGCGGAAGAATGTACCGCCAACAGGGGCAGAGCCATATCCCGTTACGGGTGAACATGGCCGGGATGATCCCGCTCATCTTCGCGTACTCGATCATGATCCTGCCGCCGATCGTGGCTTCGTACTTCACGAGCACGAGCGGCTGGGTGGGTTCGGTGGCGCGGTTCTTCGTGAACCAGTTCCAGCAGGGCCGCGGTAGCAGCGGCACCGGGTGGTACTGGCTGATCCTGTTCCTGATGGTCGTGGCGTTCACGTTCTTCTACACGATGGTGCAGTACCAGCAGCAGCAGATCGCGAAGAACCTGCAGCGCCAGGGCGCCTTCATCCCGGGCATCCGGCCGGGGGCGCCGACCGAGGCGTACCTGATCCGGGTGGTCACGCGGATCACGTGGGCGGGTGCGTTCTTCCTCGGGTTCGTGGCCATCCTGCCGTTCTTCGTCGGTCTGATGACGGACGTGCGGGCACTGACGATTTCGGCGACGGGCTTCCTCATCGTGGTGGCCGTCGTGCTCGACACCATGAAGCAGCTTGAAGCGCAGCTGTTGATGCGCAACTACGAAGGGTTTATTCGCTGACGTGTACATAGTTCTGCTTGGACCACCGGGCGCCGGGAAGGGCACACAGGCGCAGCGCATCGCCGTGGCGACGAAGCTCGTGCACATCTCAACGGGCGATATGTTCCGCGAGAATGTGAAGAACGAGACGGCGCTGGGCAAGCTGGCGAACGAGTACATGTCGAAGGGCGAACTCGTGCCAGACGAAGTGACGATCAAGATGCTGCTCGAGCGCATTTCGCGGGATGACGCAAAGGCGGGGGCGATGTTCGACGGCTTCCCGCGGAACGTCGTCCAGGCGGAAGCGCTGGACGCGGCGTTGAAGAGCGAGAGCGCGAAGGTGGACTACGCGCTGCTCATCTCGGTGCGCGACGAGGAGCTTGTGGCGCGGCTCGGCGGGCGTTGGATCTGCCGTGGCTGCGGCAAGCTCTACCACGAGCGGAACGACCCTCCGAAGGTCGCGGGCGTCTGCGATAGCTGTGGCGGCGACCTGTACCAGCGCGAGGACGACCGTCCCGAGGTGGTTCAGTCGCGGCTGGAGAAGCAGAAGCCACCGGCGGGCCTCATCGAGCACTACCGCAAGGCGGGCGTGCTCAAGGAGATCGACGGGGAGCAGTCGCTGGACGCGGTGACGGCCGCCTTGCTGGAGGCCATCCGCCAGGCATGGTGATCAAGCTCAAGTCGGAGGATGAACTTGCGATCATGCGCGAAGCCGGGAGGATCGTGGCGAACACCCTTGCCCAGTTGCGCGAGATGATCCGGCCCGGTCTCAACCTGTTGGAGATCGAGAAGTTCGTTCGCGAGGAGTTCAAGCGGGTAGGCGCGAAGGAGACGTTTCTGAACTACGCGCCGGGCGATAAGAAGCCCTACCCGTCGAACATTTGCGTGAGCGTGAACGAGCAGCTCGTTCACGGGATCCCGAAGAACCGGGTGCTCCAGGAAGGCGACATCGTGACGCTGGACCTGGGCGCGACGTTCAACGGTTACGTTGGCGATGCGGCGATCACGGTGCCGGTGGGCAAGGTCAATCCGATCGCGGAGAAGCTGATCGAAGTGACCGAGGCGGCGCTCTGGGAAGGGATCAAGGCGGCGAAGCCGGGGCGGCGTCTGAATGACGTGCGCGGGGCGATTGAAGACACCATCAAGTCGAGCGGCTTCTCCATCGTGAAGGGGTACGGTGGCCATGGGGTAGGGCGTGAAATGCACGAAGAGCCCCATGTGGAGAACTTCCGTCAGCGGTTCAAGGGGCCAGAGCTCCTGCCGGGCCTGGTGCTCGCGCTGGAGCCGATGGTGAACGCTGGCGGGCCAGATGTGTTCGAAGGGCCGGATGGCTGGACTGTAAGCACGAAAGACGGTAGCTTATGCTGTCATTTCGAGCA
>CAYYDX010000094.1:0-12037 GCA_964470735.1 uncultured Anaerolineaceae bacterium | reverse complement strand
GTTGTTTCCCCTGCCGCGCTTCACCCGCCCGAACGGGTCCTGCCCTGGCCCGAGGTAGGTGCGCCCGCCGGGGTTTTCGAAGCCCACCACTTCGCCTCCCGGCGTTTCGAGGATGACATCGCCGATGCAGCGGTCGGCGACCGGGCCGGGGTGGCGGGTCTCGAGGTCGAACACGCTGATACCGGGGATGACGCCGCCTTCGTGGTCGACGTAGCGGTGGCCGAAGAGCTGAAAGCCGCCGCAAACAGCGAGTGCGGGCATGCCGGCATCAATGGCCCGGCGGATGCCTTCACCGCGCGCGACAAGATCCTCGGCGATGCGCCGCTGTTCGCGGTCCTGGCCACCGCCGATGAGCACGAGGTCGAAGGCATCGGGGTCGAACGGGTCGCCGATGTTCACCCCGGTGAGGGCGAAGGCGATGCCGCGCGCCTCGCAGCGATAGCGCAGCGCGATGACGTTCCCGCGGTCGCCGTAGATGTTCATCACATCCGGGTAGAGGTGTGCGGCGCGCAGTTCCACGCGACCAGTGTGGCATCGGCGCGACGCGCGTGGAACTGCGCACCAGCTACGCCACCGGTTCGGCGACCGGCGGCGGCGGGCCCCCGAGCATCGCCAGCACTTCGGGCGACGGGTCGAGGTCGCGGCAGAGGAGCGCGGTCATCTGGTAGGGACCGCTGGTAGCGTTGTTGCGCTGCTGCTCGTAGGCCGAAAGCGCGGGCTCCCACGCCTCTTGCCCCGCAAGCGTGCGGTCGAGGGTGGTGGCGAGAGCGGCAGCATCGCGGAAGGCGTCATTGATTCCCTGGCCGAGGAGCGGGTCGCGGTAGTACCCGGCGTCGCCGACGAGCGCCCAACCCGGGCCGTAGGGCTTCCGGTAGAAGCTGCGGTGCGGCATGAGGCGCATCAGCTTGCCGTTGCGCGTCGCCGCGGCGTAGCGCTCGCCAAGGCCGGGGACTGTCTCGAGCGCTTTCTTGATGTTGCCCTCGATGTCGGTCTTGAAGCCGGGGAAGCGGGCGAACGCGAACTCGACGGCGACGCAGCTCTCTTCGTCGTTCGTGGGGAAAACGAAGATGGCACGGCCACCGCCGAGATAGAGTTCCGGCGCCGGGGCCGGGAAGTTCTTGTAGTAGCCGTAGTAGCCGGAGGTTGTGCCTTCGACTTCGTTGTACGAAGCCGCGCCCACCTGCCGGGCGACGAACGACTCGCGGCCATCGGCGCCGACCACCACCTTCGCGCGCTCTTCGAATGGCGTGTCGCCCACGCGGCCGCGAATGCCGACGGCAACGCCATCTTCGATGATGACGGACTCGACGATGGCGCCCTCGCGCACTTCGGCGCCGGCTTCGCGGGCCGCATCGACGAGGATCTTGTCGAGCACGGTTCGGCGCGGGCAGATGGTCAGCGGGTCGGCGGGATTCGCAGGGAAGACCATGCCCTGGAAGATTCGCGCCTGGCCGTGGAGCGGCGGGCAACCGGTTGCCATCACGCGGTCGAGCAGGCCCCAGGCGCGCAACAGTTCCACGCCGTCGGGGGTGATGAAGTGGGTGGAGAGGGTGTCGCTGGGGAAGTGCGCGCGGTCGACCACGAGCACGGAGCGGCCGCCGCGCGCGAGCAGCATCGCCAGCGGTGACCCGGCGCAGCGCGCGCCTACAATAATGACGTCGAACATGGGGTGTCCTTCTCAGTGAATGACGGTTCGTTCACTCCTGTGAATACCGTCGCGGGATACTACGACAAGTGATGACATGCTGTTAAGTGACCTCGATCTCATTCGCCTGCAGTTGCGCGCAGGGTTCGTGCTTGACCGGCATGGCCGGCTGTTGGCCGTGAACGAGCCGAACCGGCCGCCGGCGCCGCGCGTGGCCATCGCCATCGCCCGCAGCGAACGCGTCATCCGGGTGCGCCACGACGTGCCCGAACATGTGGCGCGCCGCTGGCTCGCCTGCGGGGACGACGACGAACTGCTCGGGCGTGTCGCAGCCCACCGGGAGGTTGCCGCGGAGTACCGCGGGCCGGCGTTCGTGCTGCCTCCGCTCGATGAACCCGGCGAGCAGGTTGTCGACCCCGGCGCCGTGGGCGCGCCGCCACTGCACCCCGGCCTGGTGGCGCGCGGCTGGGGGTTGTCCGAAGCCCGGCCCTACGCGGGAGTCGTCCGCGACGGCTGCATCGTGGCCGTCTGCTACTCCTCGCGCGACGGAGTCGACGCCTGCGAGGCCGGTGTCGAAACGGTCAGCGAGTACCGTGGGCGCGGGCTCGCGACAGTCGCGGTGCGGGCGTGGGCGGCGGCGGTGCAGCGTTCGGGACGTGTGGCGCTCTACAGCACAACGTGGGAGAACGAGGCCTCGCGGCGAGTCGCGGCGAGGCTTGGGGCGGAACAGTACGCCGAACTCTGGCGGCTCACCTGAGGCGCTACTCGAAGAGGAAGCGGCGGCGACGAGGGGGCTTCTGGTAGCGCAGCCCGAAGTTCCGCATCGCCACATCGCGGATGCGCTCGGCTGCCTCGGCAGGCGAATCGGTCACGTAGAACCGTTCGAGGTCGACCGGGTCGATCGTGTGGAAGGCCAGCGGCCGGTCGCGCAGGAAGTCGATGAGCGGTTGCCAGTAGTCGCGACCCATGAGGATGCAGGGATAGTCGCGCATCTTCTGCGTCTGGATGAGCGTGGCGATTTCGAACAGTTCGTCGAGCGTACCGAAGCCACCGGGCAGCGCGACGAAGGCGTACGAGTACTTCGCGAGCATCACCTTGCGGACGAAGAAGTAGCGGAACTCGATGAACGTGTCGAGGTACTGGTTCGGGCTCTGCTCGTGCGGGAGTTCGATATTGCAGCCGACGGAGCGGCCGTTGACGTCGCGCGCTCCGCGGTTCGCGGCCTCCATGAGGCCGGGGCCACCGCCGGTCATTACCGTGAACCCGGTCTTCGAAATCTCCGCGCCAAGTTCGCGACCCATCGCGTAGTAGGGGTGATGTTCATCGAAGCGAGCCGAACCGAAGACGGTGACGCAGGGGCCGATCCAGTGGAGCTTGCGGAAGCCGCGGATGAACTCGAGGCCGATGCGCAAGGTGCGCAGCAGTTCGGAGCCGCGCTCCTGCGGGCCAGAGAGCAATTGGCGTTCGCCGTTTTCAGGCGGGCTCTTGCCCCATTGCGGCATCGAGGCGTCGCCGGGTGGGGCGGGCAGCGGTTCGTCGGGAACACTCGTCATAGGTTCATCCTACCGATCCGGTGGCAACGGGCCGGTTCACACGGGACTGCGGTGGTCTACGCGCGTACCGCCGGGCGAGGGCACGGGAAGTTCGGGGTTCTCCCCAACTTTCGCGGCCTCGCGCGCTGCCGAACTTCGAAATGACATGATTGCCGCTCCTCCTTCTCGCACCGTCCACCTCATCCCGCGTGGAACCGGCTGGGTCCTGATGGCCGCGAACAAGCCCGAAGCGGGCGAGACCTTCAGCGACCTCGGACGCGCGCTCGATGCGGCGACGCGCGGCGAAGCGCCGGTGCACGTGGTCGTGCACGAACGCGGCCGGTAGCCTCAGAACAGGAGCGAAGGGCCCTCGCGCGGAGGTGTGACCGGCGGCTGCGGCGTCGTCGGCGAGGCGGCGCCACCTACCCACCGCTCCAGGTCCACGGGGTCGAAGTTCCCGATGGCGTCGAATTGCCCCAGCGGGAGCAACGCCGGAGTGCGGCGCGAATCACCCGCGGGCGCCGCTGTCAGTTCGGCGCGGAAGATGATCGCAAGTTCCCAGCCTCCGCCGCCATGTCCGAACGACATCACGTCGGCCAGCGCGAGGTCGCCGACCGCGCCATCGCACCAGAGGTCGGCGAGGGTGGCTGCGGCTTCGTACGGGTTACCGCCGAAAGGCAGGATGGCCCACGGCAGCCAGCGTCCTCGGGCCGCGCTCGCGGTCACATCGAACACCACGAGTTGGCCCTGGAAGACCGGCACAAGATAGATGGCGATGTGCGCGCCGCCCGGCACGAAGGTTGGCTGCGGCTTGCCGAAGTAGGCGTCGGGCATGGCCGCCTCCTCAGATGCCGAGCGCGCGAGCGAACGGTTCGTCGCTTTCGAACGGCCCGACGAGTGCAACGATGGCGGCCCCGGGCGAGAGCACGCGATGGGCGACGTCCATCAGCGTGTCCATGGTCACCGCGTCGATCTCGGCGACGACCTCGTCGACCGATTGAACGCGGCCGAGGAGGAGTTCCTGGGAGCCAAGCCAACCGGCCACCGAGCGCGTGTCTTCCATGCGCAGCTGGATGCGGCCCTTGGCCATCTCCTTCGCCTTGGCGAACTCGGTCGCGGGGATGCCCGCCAGCAGCTTCTGGTTCTCTTCGAGCACGGCTTCGAGCGTGACGACCGCGTTGTCCGGGTCGCAACCGGCGTAGACGGTGAACGAACCGGCGTCGCGGAACTCGCTCGGGTAGCTGTGGACGTCGTAGACGAGCGCGCGTTCTTCGCGCAGTTCGAGGAAGAGCCGGCTCGACATTCCCTCGCCGAGGACGGTGCTGAGGAGGTCGACCGCGAAGCGGTCGGGATGGCTGAGCGAGACGCTCGGGTAGGCGACGCAGATGTGGGCCTGCTCGGTCTGCTTCTCTTTCAGCGCCAGCCGAGCCGACCCGTTGCGAGCGACTGCCGGGAACCACGCGCCGGCCGCGGTTGGAGGCATATCGCCGAGCCACCGTTCGGCAGCGCCGACGACATCTTCGTGGCGGACGTTGCCGGCCACCGCCAGGACGGTGTTCGAAGGCACGTACTGGCGGCGAAAGTAGGCGTTGACGGCCGAGACCGGCAGCGCGGTGACGGTTTCGGGCGTGCCGCCGACGTTCCGCCCGAGGGGCTGGTGCGGCCAGAGTGTCTCATCGATAAGGATCGAGGCGAGTTCGCCGGGGCTGTCTTCGACGCTGGCCAGCTCCTCGAGGATGACGGCCCGCTCCTTTTCCAGTTCCGCGGGGTCCATTACGGGGTCGCGCACCATGTCGGCCAGGATGTCGACGGTCTGGAGCGCGGCGGTGTGGGGCACCTTGGCGTAGTAGACCGTGACCTCGCGGTCGGTGGCGGCGTTGTGGGTTCCGCCGACCGACTCGATGGCCTCGGAGATTTCGCGCGCGGTGGGCCGCCGGGAGGCGCCCTTGAAGAGCATGTGTTCGAGGAAGTGGGAGAGCCCGGCTTCATCGTCCTGTTCGTAGCGGCTGCCGGCGCCCACATAGACGCTGACCGTGGCGGAGCGCGTGTGGGGCATTTCGCCGGTGACGATGCGGAGTCCGTTCGAAAGTGTGGTGTGCTTGTGCATGGAGAGAGCGCGTGCGGCGCAGGCCCGATGTTACGCGGCGCCGCAAGCGAGGGCTATGGGAGGGAAATGTGCTCCCGAGCGTCATGCCGGGAGGTGCGCCAAATGTGGATGCGAATGCTGAGACCTGACCCGGAGATAAAGGTTTGCGATCGGCGCTGACGTGGATCTAGCCGTCACCTAAACATAAAGCATCGCCCAACGTTGAGTAAGCTTAATGGATAACGCACCTGAGCATTTGAATCTGATAGGATGGCGGGCGATTCCGACATTGGGTTTGAACCCGCCCGGGTCGTCCTTGGAGTTGCCAGCAAGGTCAAACAACAGCCGCGATGCCACCGCGGCCGTGGACCTTGGAAAACTGAGAGGGCGACACCGTGATTAAGCGGCGTCGCCCTCTCCAAGTCGGGGATCGCGTGGGCCCTGTTCCAAAAGGTCATGGACATGTCTTCGCACGGCATCGTTAGGGGTTCGAGTCCCCCAGGGCCCTACTCAATCTTCCAACGCGCCATACTATGACATGAGTCAACCCTACTATCGACCGGGGATCTCTTGGGTAAAAATTGTGGGGCGGAACCGTATGCGACTGTCTAGGTGGTTGCCACGCTACGCGGCAAGGGCGGGCCCCGCCCTCCGCCAAGATGGGTGCCCCCGCAACTCGGCTACCAAGGAGCTTCAGGAGCCGCTTAAGAGGCCGGAGCCTCGGCAACCGTTTCGTCGGACTCGTCGGCAAATAGTGTCCCTTGAAGTTTCGTGGGCGGTTCCGGGGGCGCGACGATCGGTAGTCGTGGTTCGCCAAGCAGGCCGTTGAATGCAAGTAGCTTTTGTGATCGTCTGCGCTCGTTGTCGCCGTCTCCATCGAATGTATACATGACCGATGCTTTTTCGAGGATTGCCGTGGCTACATGTACCGCATCGGGACTTGTCAGCGTCTTGTGGAGTCCTCCGAGGTCCGATGCGCACTTGGCAATGGGCGGCGTGACCGCCACAACCCGAACGTTCGGACGACCCCTGTAAAAGAGGTCGTCGATGATCTCCATGTGCCGTTTGTTGAACGGCTCCCGTGGACGAATCTCGGCGAGCACCAGAGTGGATACCACAATCAGGATCTCGCCTCTGTGCGCGGCGGCGAACAACGGCTTAATGTTTTCGAGTTGCTGACGCTCCTTGTCCGTCTTCGGGTCGTCAATCAGGTAACGAATGAAGATGCATGAGTCCCAGTACTGACGCTCCCCGCTATTCATCGCCCCCCGCTCGCAATCTCCGTATGTATTCGCCGGGGCTGACCCCATGCGTCAGTCGAGGGATGGCACCTCGGAATTCGGTGAGTTCTCGTTCCGGCGGTCGGAGGGTTTCAATGAGCGCCACGTCCCTGACAGAACTTGCCCTGCCGGTCGCCCGGTAGTACACGTATCCGTGAACCCGAACGGCGCCTAGGAAATTTCGGAACGCCTCCTCGTACTGGCCGGGCGTGATGGCGCAATGAACCGGGTTGTCGGTGCCTGACTCGTAAATGACGAACTGCGGGGACGGATAGTCGGCGATCGATCTGAGGCGACCCTCAACCGTTGACCATGCAGCGAATACCGGCCGCATGGTGCGCCCGAAAGCCTCCGTTTGGGGGATCACAATCCTTTCTGAGTTGCTCGCCTCAACCAACACCGGGGCAGCTCGTCGTAGACGGCGAACCATGCGGCGGGTGATCTCCCGTTGTTTGGAGTCGAGGTCTTCTGGCCAATCCCTGGGATCCCCGCTCGCGGTCGCGGCCACTGCGGCAAACGCGTCAGTCACGACGCCTTCGAGAGCCGCGGCCGAGACACCGTTCGGGGAAGCAGCCACATGAATGACCGGCGCCGTTCGCCAATGAGCATCCATGCCCGCTCGTTTGGTGGTTGTGTGGCGGAGAAGTTTGTCGAGATCCACGGCTGTATGGGCGAAGACTGAAAAGTCTAGTTGCTCGGCACCTTCCAGTTCGAAGCGAAGATAGCTTGTCGTCTCCGGGGTCACTTTGCCTGCTCCCGCACTCCAGCCGAGGCCTACGGCCGCGACGGGGTGCTAGTCTACCTTCAAAAAACTCAGACTGACCAGCACGCACGACACCTATCGACGAATCTTCAACGCCTCCGCGTCAACGGTGCGTTCCCAAACTAAATCGACCGGTGCACAGTAACCGTAACGCTCGCCACGGGTTTTGGTTACCCGGCCACGGAAGACAGTCCTGTACGGCTGCCCATACTGACTGGGTAGGTGAAGTGCGAGGGTGTACTCGCGCCACAACTCCGGAGCTACGCGGAGCCGGTCCGCATGACAACCGATCGGGCGCTGTTCCCTGCCTGTCACGTGGAGGTTCGTCCTGCGGTTCACCCGGTGATGGGCGTACCCGCTCGTACGTGCCGCACGGCATAGATGTCAGGTGCGTTCACCCCAGCGCGCCGACCACGAAGCAGGCGCTCGTTGTCGCGCTGCCGCCGAGGTTCAGCGTGGCGACCCGCTTCGCGCCTTCGACCTGGTAGGCGCCGGCTGCGCCGGTCACCTGGCGGTGCGCATCGAGCAGCTGGCGCACACCGGTCGCGCCCACGGGGTGGCCCGCGCCGATCAGTCCGCCGCTCGGGTTGATTGGCAGGCGGCCGCCGAAGTCGATTGTGCCGTCCTCGATTGCCTTCCACGATTCGCCCGGTTCGGTCAGCCCGAAGTGGTCGATCGCCATGTATTCGGACGTCGTGAAGCAGTCGTGCGTCTCGATTGCGTCGAGTGACCAGGCGTCTTCGATCGCAGCGCGCTTGAACGCATCGACGATGGCGCGGCGGGTATGGGGGAGGACGTAGGGCGCGGTCTCGCTCTCGGCCATCTTCTCCGCGAAGCTGATGGTCGCGGTGCGGTGGCCCCAGCCCTCGATTTTGCTCACGACAGCGTCGCCGTGCTCGGCCACGTAGCGCTCGGTGAACGCCTTCGAGGCCAGGATGACCCCGACCGCGCCGTCGGTGACCTGCGAGGCGTCGCAGATGCGGATGCGCCCGGTCAGCGGCTGCATCATCTTTTCCGGGTTCGCCGGCCACTCGCGTGTCTGGGCGAGCGGGTTGCGCCGCGCGTTTTCGAAGTTGATATCGGAGATGCGCGTGAGGTAGTCGACGTTGAGGCCGTAGCGCCGGTCGTACTCGTCGCCGAGTCTGCCGAAGAGGGCGGGGAACGGGAACGAGATGCCCTTCGCCTCCCTGTCATACCAGGCCGCGGTTCCAAGGAAGTCGCCGCCCTGGGCGGCGTCGACCGTCTTCATGTGTTCGACGCCGACGACGAGGGCGACGTCGTAGCGGCCCGCTTCGATCTCGGCGGTCGCGGCGAGGATGGCCATCGAGCCTGATGCACAGGCCGCTTCGTGGCGCGACGTCGGCAGACCGCGGAAGGCGGGGTGTGTCTGGACGAGGAACGCGCCGAGGTGGCCCTGCATCGCGTACAACTCGGCGGCGAAGTTGCC
Source organism: uncultured Anaerolineaceae bacterium (assembly GCA_964470735.1). Classification (GTDB taxonomy): domain Bacteria; phylum Chloroflexota; class Dehalococcoidia; order Tepidiformales; family Tepidiformaceae; genus Amarobacter. The sequence continues at coordinate 3,284 of CAYYDX010000094.1, read as the reverse complement.
GACGTGCCCGGTTTCGACTTCGTAGGCGTCGACGCCGGTGGCTTCGAGCGTGCCTTCGACCACCTCGGTGAGGATGTCGGGGATCTGCTTGCCCGCGCGCATCCAATTCTGCGCGAAGTCTGTCTGGTAGCCGCCGAGAATGAACGTTTCCGAAGCCATGGGGACGCCTGCCGGGAGAAGAGTGGGGAAAGCGTAGCAGGCTCGCGAGTGCGTTGCATCACAGAACGGACTTCTCGGACACCTGTTTGCGGCATGGGAATGCGCCTAGACTGCCCGCGTGGTCTTCCTCGCGTCGGCCCACGAGTTCACCGGGTTTCACGGGCTCTCCGAGGCGCTGCTCGTCCTCGGGATCATCGCGCTCGTGGCCTGGCTCGCCGCCTTCGGGTACCGCTGGTTGCGAACCCGTCCCGACCTCCCTCCCGCTGGCCCGGAGATCAGCGAACTGCCGGGCAACCCCGAGTCGCCGGCGGTGGTGAACTTCCTGGTGAACAACTGGCGTTCCACACCGACCGGTGTTGCCGCCACGATCATCGACCTCGCCGCCCGGCGCATTCTCGGCATCGATCTGGTGGGCATCGATGGCACGGTCATCCGCCTGCGCGACCGCCCTGCCCGGGGGACGTTGACGGGCTACGAAGAGCAGGTCTACGACCTTGTGGCCTCTCGGGCGACCGGCGGTTCGGCCCCGATCGAGGCGATCACGCTCGACGAGGGCGCAGCCGACGGATGGATCCGGCGCTTCGAGAAGGCGGTCGTGAAAGAGGCGCGCGACAAGGGCCTCGCGCGCAAACGGTGGGAGCGGATCGACTACTTCGTGGTTGGTGTGGGGCTGGCGTTTGTGCTCGGGTTCTTCGCCGGGGCGTTCGCGCTCGCCCACGTCGGCGCGAGTTCGAGCCCGGGGAGCGATTCGAACATCTCCGCGTCGGACTGGCTGGTTGGCGCGGGTATGGCCTGGCTGGCCGCGATGGGGATGATCACCCGCTCGCAGGCGGTGACCGACACCCCCGCGGGCAAGGTGGTCTGCGCGCGCTGGATGGGCCTGCGCGACTACTTCCGCCATAGCCACGCCTTCGATGACCAGCCGCCGGCCTCGGTCGCCATCTGGGACCGGTTGCTCGCCTACGGGGTCGCTGCGGGAACGGCGCGCGACGCCGCCGAGGGCGTGAAGGTCGTCGCCGAAGACCCGCACACGGCGTGGACGCGTGCCAGCGGCGACTGGCGCGAGGTTCGCATCGAGTACCCGGTCCGGTTCGGCTTCGGCCAATCGCCGGTGAAGGTCTTCTTCGACGGGATTGTGCGGACGCTGTTCTGGGGCGGCATCGCCTACGTCATCGTGCCGATCATCGCGGTCGTTGGCTGGCGCGCCCTCCAGGATGCGCTCGATGATACGAACACGAGCCTCCCAACCGGGTCGCGCGAATTCACGGTCTTCATCGCCGTGTTCGGCGTCGCCGTCGTGCTCGTTGGCGTCTACCTGACCGCGCGGACGCTCGGCGGGCTGATCCGGCTGGTGCGCGGCGCGCGCGACCTCGGCAAGCGCGTCACCGTCGAGGGCGAAGTGGTGAAGGTGCACCAGGGCCGCTTCGCGGTCGACGACGGGAAGCGGTCATCGGTCGCGGCGCTGTTCGTGCCGCCGCAACCGGGGGTTGCGCGCGGGCAGCGCGTGCGCGCCGTGATTTCGCCGCACCTCAAGCACCTCTCGACGCTCACGGTGCTTAGCGCCTCGCCCGCCGCGCCGGTGGCCGGCGTGGCGGAGGCAGGGCAGCCGGTGAACCTCAGCGTCGAAGCGCTGAGCGCCGCGACCGGCCTCAACCTTCGCCTCGCTGCCGACGGTTCGGGTGGTTCGTCGGGACCACGGGGGACGTTCGTACGGCGGTACGAGGATGGAGCCGGCCACTACGTCTCCATCACGCGGCTGCCGAGCATGGCGGCGCACGTGCCGCTCGCCTCAATCATCACGAAGTTCGCTACGCGCGGTGGTCAGCCGGTCGAAGGTGTCGGCGATTCGGCGACGTGGGCGATGGGCCGCGCGCTCGTCGTCACCTCCGGCGACGAGATCTGGGCGATCGACGTCGATTTCGAAACAGCCACACCCGAACGGCGGCTGGAGATAGCACGCGGCGCGGCAAGCGCGCTGCTCGCGGGCTGAGGAAACGAAGAAGGCCCGCTTGCGGCGGGCCTTCCGGTTGTTTTGCGTGGGCGAAGGGCTACTTTTCGACCGGCACGCCGACGCTGTTGCCCCACTCGGTCCACGAACCGTCGTAGTTGCGCACGTTCGGGTAGCCGAGGAGGTAGGAGAGGACGAACCAGGTGTGCGAACTGCGCTCGCCGATGCGGCAGTAGGCGATGATTGGCTCGCCGGGCTTGATGCCCTGCTCCTGCTCGTAGATCGCCTTCAGTTCGTCAGCCGACTTGAAGGTGCCATCCTCGGGGTTCGCGGCGCGCGACCACGGCACGCTCTTCGCGCCCGGGATATGGCCGCCGCGGAGCACGCCTTCCTGCGGGTATTCGGGCATGTGCGTGCGCTCGCCGGAGAACTCCTGCGGGCTGCGAACGTCCACGAGCCGTGTGTCGCTGCCGATCTTCTTCAGCACTTCGTCGCGGAAGATGCGGATCTTCGTGTCGTCGCGCTCGGGGGCGGTGTAGTTCGTGGCGGGGTAATTCGGCACGTCGCGGGTGAGTTCGCGGCCTTCCTTCTCCCACTTCAGGCGGCCGCCGTCCATGACCTTCGCGTTGGTGTGGCCGAAGAGCTGGAACACCCAGAAAGCGTAGGTCGCCCACCAGTTGCTCTTGTCGCCGTAGAAGACGACGGTGGTGTCGCGGGTGATGCCGATTCTGCTGGCGAGCTTTTCGAACCCGGCGCGGTCGAGGTAGTCACGCCGGAGTTGGTCGTTGAGGTCGGCCGCCCAGTCGACCTGGACGGCGCCGGGGATGTGTCCGGACGGGTAGAGCAGCTGATCTTCGTTCGATTCGATGATGCGGACGTTCGCATCGTTCTTGTGCTCGGCGACCCAGTCGGTAGAGACGAGAACGGACGGGTTGGCATAGCCGCGCGCGGCAATGTCGGTCATTGGATGTACCTCCCAGTGAGTTAGGACCGTTTCGCGGGGAAACCAGCGTACGACGCCCGGTGAATAAAGTCGAGCAACAAGGTCAACAATCTCATCCGAAGGTGAGCGGGGTTTCGCGGCGGGTATACTGCCCGCATGGCCATCCGGCAGCCTTCGCCAGGGAAAACGAAGCCACCCGCGCGGCCGAAGTGGCAGTCGCGCTATCACGGCGCG
>CAYYDX010000093.1:9581-12117 GCA_964470735.1 uncultured Anaerolineaceae bacterium | reverse complement strand
ATGTCTTCGAGCGGTCGTGCCATGGTGTCTCCAGTGGTGTGGCGTGTGAGCGCACACTACAGAGGAAGCGCACGAGGGGCGACGGTCAGGCCGCGCGCGATGCCTGCGTGTCGTGGTCCCTGGCGCGCAGGAGCTTCACGAGTTCGCGGCGCGATGCCGTCACCGGGTCGGTTGTGCGCCACTGGTGCGCTTCGGTGAGCACGGTGAGGACGCCGGCGAACCGCAACCAGAAAACAAAGTAGCGGTAGGCAGGCATGAACGGGATCGTCCACCAGCCGCGCCACAAACGCCGTGATGACGGCGGAACGACGAGCAGCGCACTTGTCAGCCACGTGGCCGCTTCGATGACGGTGTACGCCGCGTAGAGCGCCACCGTCGCCCAGAGCACGGTCGATGGTTCGTACCCGAAGAACACCAGCGCCGGCATGAGGAACGTCCAGGTGACCCGCGGGAAAGCGAGGGTATGGTCGACCAGCAGGGTTCGCACCGGAGCGAAGCCACGATAGAACAACCCGCGCCGCGCCAGCTTCGGGTGCGCGGCGATAACCTCAATTTCGCCGCGCTGCCAGCGCACACGCTGGGCGTAGAGCGCGCGCAGACTCGGGATCGGGTCGGTGTAGCAGACCGCCGAAGTGATGACGCTGACCTTCTTCCCCGGGAACAGCTCCTGCAGTTCGAAGGTCATAAAGGTGTCTTCGCCGACGGTGCTCGTGTCATAGAGGTGGGTGTTGAGCAGCGCCTCGCGGCGGAACCCGCTGAACGCTCCCGCCAGTGTGAACAGCGACTTCGACTGCGACTGGAACCGCCGGCCGACGTTGAAGCCGAAGTAGTACTCCTGGAACTCGCACTCGTGAACGATGCGCATGAGACCACGGTCGTCGGCCTCGGGACGAATCTCGACCGCGCCGGTCGCGCCGACGAGGTCAGGGTCGTTTTCGAATGCGGCGACCATGTTCACAATTGCGTCCTCGTGCAGGATGACGTCGCTATCGAGGTTGATGACGTATTCGCTCCGGGCGTAATGGATGCCGACGTTGAGCGCCCACGGTTTCCCCTGGTGGAGCGTCGATAGCCAGTGGATCGAACCCTCGAACTCGGCCTGTTGCCGCTCGCAGAAGACTTTGAACGAGGCGTCGCTGCTGCCGTTGTCGATTGCGAGGATCTCGATGAGTTCGTTCGGGTAGCTCTGGCGGCGGATCGAATCGATGCAGGCCGCCAGGATCTCCTGGCTGTTGTACACCGGGATGAGGATGGTGACGCGGGGCCACTTGCCCTGCGGCGCCTTCGTTACCGGGCGAATGGGGAGCCGCTTTGCGCGCCCGAGGATGGTGGCGGCCAGGTAGCGAAAGCTGATGTAGCCATCCACAAGGATGGGGACGAACAACCAGACGCCCCAAAAGCCGAGTGCGCCGTACCACGTGTCGGTTGCCATCAGTGTGCTCCTCGCAGCCGTGCGCCGACGGTGTTCAGGGTTGGCCGCGTGATCGCGAACCAGTAGATGCCGATGGCGAGCACGAAGAACACTGCCCGCCCGAAGACCACGTGCGCGATGTCGAGTGTCGACTGGCCGCCGTAGGCGACCGCCAGCACGATGACGAGCATCCGCACGATGTTGGCCGCGAACGTCAGCGCCATGGCCGCGGCGAGGACACCGAGGCGCTTCGGCAGCGGCAACGCGGGGAAGAACAGCACCAGCCCGAAGAGCGCTGCCAGTTCAAGCAGACCCGAGCATTCGATGCCGATGCTCAGCATCGTCCATTCGTTGTGGTGCGGAACGCCGACGATGAGCAGTTCGCCGGGGTTGGCGGTGGTGACGCGTGTGTGGACACCGAGCACCCAGGCGCTCGCGTTGACGGCGGAGGCGGTCGCGTGGCGGAGCACGACTTCACCCGGAATAAACGCCCGGAAGAGCACCACCAGCAGGATCGCGCAGCCCGCCGCACCGGTAACGAAGTATGGCAACCACGCGCCTGCCTTCCAGAAGAAGCGCGCGAGCGCCGCCCACACGATGGCGGCGAGGATGAAGAGCGTTAGTCCTGCCATTGCATCTTCCGGCGGGCAACCCAGGTCATCGCCAGCGCTCCGGTGGCGAACAGTCCGAACAGCGGCCAGCCCATCGTCGGCGCCCCCGAACAGACGTAGGTGGCGTCGGTCGAGTTTCGCTTCTTGCTATCGGGCGTGGCCCACTCAACCGTGTTCTTGACGCGGCACGACTCGCCCTTCTTCTTGTACGACTGCGTGATCAAGAAGTACTGGCCCTCACCTTCGCTGGCGTAGAACTTGCCGTAGTCGTCGTCGACGAGGCCACCGCAGGCTGCGCCACCGAAGGCCTCACAGGTCTCGGCCTGCACATCCCAGACCAGGAGGTCAGCGGACTCGGAGGGTTCGATCTTCCAGACGACCGTGGTGTCGTCGGCTTTCACGAACGTCTTGGTGACCTTAACGTCCTTCGATGGTGGCTTCGGGCAGATGTAGGTGGCATCGGTCGAGTTTCGCTTCTTGCTATCGGGCGTGGCCCACTCAACCGTGTTCTTGA
>CAYYDX010000093.1:0-9481 GCA_964470735.1 uncultured Anaerolineaceae bacterium | reverse complement strand
AAGTACTGGCCCTCACCTTCGCTGGCGTAGAACTTGCCGTAGTCGTCGTCGACGATGCCGCCGCAGGCAGCGCCACCGGCGGCCTCACAGGTCTCGGCCTGCAGGTCCCAGACCAGGAGGTCAGCCGGCTCGGAGGGTTCGATCTTCCAGACGACCGTCGTGTCATTGGCCTTCACGAACGTCTTGGTGACTTTGACGTCCTTTGATGGTGGCTTCGTTGAGTCAGGAGTGGGGCTGGCTGTGAGAGTTGGTGACGCCGTAGCCGTTGGTGTCGCGGTTGCCGTGGCACCGTCCCAGATGTAGGCGATGCAGTAGGCAGCGGCGCCGGGGGCAATCGCCTGTGCATTCCACCCGGCGCCGTCGGCGTTGTCGTTGTTGCCGCCGTCGGTGAGGCACTGGAGGTCAAGGAACGGCATCGCGGCCCGGGTGGTGACGGTGGTGGGGTAGGTCGAAACCGAGAAGCGCCGCACCTGCGCGACTCCGCCCGGCACATAGACGGCCGTCCCCGAGGTGATCACCGTGCCGCCCGTGTTGCCGCTCGCTGAAGACGAGACTGTTGCCGGGGTGGTCAGCGCGCTATCGAGAAACACCGACTTCGCTGTCGAGCCACCCAGCAGGAAGAAGCCGAGGCCACTTGCCGGGATGCAGCCGTAGGCGGAGATGTCGGAGGGCGTCGCAGGGCTGCCGTTCTCGTTCGACGTCGGGTCCTGGCCCGCTGTCACACGCTGGTATATCGAACTCGACGACGGGCAACTCGCGCCCAGGAACGTGATCGTACCCGCTGCGGTTTGCGCGGTGGCACGGTTCGGCAGCGTGCCGAAGGCGACCGACATGCCGAGCACGGCAGCGATGATGAAAGCGATGCGGTTCACGCCGCCCTCCACATCCCAACCCGCACCGAGCTCGTCGGGTTCTCCCACAGCGTCACACTGACCAGTCGCGGGCCGCCCGGCATGCCGTTCGCCAGCGCCGAGACGAGGTTCCGATAGATGACGGTAGCGAGGTTCTCGCCTGTCGGCTGGACGACATCGAACGGCTTGATCTCGTTGATGAACTGGTTCACGTAGCGTCGCGCTTCGGTGTCGAGGATGTCCGACACCTCGCGGAATCCGCAGATCATCCCGTTGTCGTCCACGCTGTCGGTGACGAAGGTCGCCTGGATGCGGAAGGAGTGCGTGTGGCGTTCGCCGTTCGGGCGGATGGCGTGCGATGCGCCGAAGAACGAGTCCATGGCGAGTTCGTAGGCCATCCCGGTCGCCATCGAGCGCTGCAGGAGCGCTGGCTCGGACGACTGGAAACTCTGCACCGGCAGTTGGATCGGCTCCTGGCCGCCGTCGCCCGGCCGCTGCGGCGAAAATCGCTCGTTCTTTCCCATTCCGTTGCAACCCATCCTTCCACCGCTCTGCTCCCAGATTGACGGCAGCAATACGGGATCGATTGAGTGGAAGGCTGGTAGACAGGGAGGAAGTTCGGTGACTCGCTACGGAGCGAGCGCCATCGTGCCGATAGCTCTGTCAGCACGCTTCGAGGCGATAACGATGTCCGAACCTATCGCTGTAGATCCCTGGCAGGCTGGCTACGACACCGCCATCGATGACGCCATCCGGATGGTCGACGCGATGCGCGGCCCGGGCGTGGCGAATATGGCCGCACCCATCCTCCTGCGCATTCGCGCCGAACTCATCGCCCTGCGCGAGGGTGGCTCAGCTTCGAAGCGGGCCGCCTGAGGGTCAGGCCGGTTCGAACTGCAGCAGGGTGACCTCCGGGGTCACGTCGTCGTAGGCGGCGCGCACCTTCATGCCGATGCGCACGTCTCCGGGCACGCAGTTCACGATGTTCGCGGTGAGCCGGGCGCCTTCTTCGATCTCGACAATCGCGATCACGTAGTCGCCCGCGTCTGCCCATTGGGGCGCGGTGGGCCGCCGGGCGACCGTGAACGAGTAGACGGTTCCGCGACCGCTGCACTCGGTCCATGTCAGCGTGTCTTTCGGCCCGAATGGCGAGACCGAGCGCGGATAGTAGATGGCTCGCTTTCCCTTCTTCGAGCGCTGGAGCACGAGCCGGTGCTCCTTGAGTCCGTCCCAGAAGGGGCGTGTGACGTCCGTTGGCTCGGGTAACGGGCGCGAATAGGCTGCTGGTTCCGGTGTCATCTGTCCCTCCCGAGGATGAGCGAGACCTGTTCGCTCATGATTCCGCCATTGCCGTTGACGAAGGCGAAGTCCGGCTTCTTCACCTGCCGCTGGCCGGCGCGGCCCATCAACTGGCGCGCCGCCTCGGTGACGTGCGACATGCCCCCGGCCAGACCTGCCTGCCCGAACGAAAGCTGGCCACCGTGGGGATTCAGCGGGAAGTCGCCGTCGAACTGGAGGTTGTGTTCTTCCACGAACTTGCCGCCGGCGCCCTTCTTCGCGAAGCCAGCGTCTTCGAGCGAAACGAGGACGGTAATCGTGTAGCAGTCATAGATGCTCGCGATGTCGATGTCCTTGCGGCGCACACCGGCCATGTCGAAAGCGAGGTCCGCCGCGACTCTGATCGGGCTGTGCGTGAGCGAGGGGGCGTAGGTGATGCTGCGGTGGGTGGTGTGTTCGCCCGCGCCGAGCACGTACACCGGGTCGTGCTTCAGCTTTCGCGCGGTCTTCGCGCCGGTGACCACAACCGCAGCGGCGCCCGCGACGGGCATCACGATCTCCAGCAGATGGAGCGGGTCGACCACCACCGGCGAGTTCAGCACGTCGTCGATGGTGATGGGTTGCCCGAAGAACATCGCGTCCGGGTTGTGGCAGGCGTTGTAGCGCTGGGCCACGGCGATCTTCGCGAGTTGTTCCGGCTTGAGCCTGAACTCATGCATATAGCGCTGCGCGATCATCGCGTAGCCGTAGTTCGCTCCAATCGCTCCGTACGGCACTTCGAACTCCGAGTAGGGCGTGCGGTCGCTGCGACGGCCGGCCCAACCTGTGTTGGCCGACCGCTTCGGCCCGGCATTGCTACGCTGTTCGCGCCGTGCCGCCGTCATGCAGAGGACCCGGTCGCAGAGGCCGGCAGAGATGGCCATTGCCGCGCGCAGAACCATCGCGGCGCCGGTCGCGCCACCGTGGTCGACCACTTCCGCAAACTTCGCATCGACCCCGAGGTACTCCACCATCGTCGCCGGTGCGAACATCGGCGCTTCGGCGAACACCTCGGTCACGAGGCCGTCGATGTCGCGCATTTCGAGGCCGGCATCGGCGACTGCCCGCATCCCCACGTCGGCGAGCATGCCGAGAGTGGTCGCGCCCTGGGTGTAGCGGCTCGGTTTGTATTCGGCGATGCCGGCAATGGCAGATTTCCCGCGTAGCGACATGGCTAGACCTCCTCGCGCGCTGAATCGTAGACAACGAGAGCCTTGCGCCGCCACCGGTCGGGACGAGTGATCATGCCGGGCTGCTCAAGTGGCCCTGTTCGCCGGGGACGGGGGGCCGTACCGTGGCAGCATGGACGAACTGGGCGAGTCGCTCGACCGCTGGACCACCGCCGGGCTGATCGACGCGGTCGCCGCCGAACGCATCCGCGACTTCGAGTCTGCCCGGCGGCTGTCAGCCTCGGTTCCGCCCGCCTCGAACCGCCCCGGCGCGATGGAGGCACTGCTCTACCTGGGGTTCGTGATCCTCGGTGCGGGGGCGTGGGCGCTCATCGCGCAGGGCTGGAGCGAACTCGAGCCATGGGCGCGGGTCGCCTCGCTCGCCATCCCGATGGTTCTGCTCCTGCTTGCGGGCGCCGCGATGCGACTGAGTGGTGAGCCACAGCTCCGGCGCGGTTCCCAGGCGGCGTGGTTTGTCGCTGTCCCGCTCTTTGCCGGGCTGCTCGGTGTGCTTTTCGACGAATACGGGCCCGGCGTGGATGACAACGGCAACGTGCTCATGGTGCTCTCCGCCGCCACCCTGACGCTGGCCTGCGCGCTCTGGCTCTTCAACCCGTCGCACGCACAGGTTGCGGCGATGGCTGGTGCGACCGCGTTTCTCGCCGAGACGATGGGAGCATTCCCGGACGACTACTCGACGCGGTTCGCCGGCGTTGCCCTGCTGGTAGCAGGCGCCGCGGGTGTCGTGCTTGCTGAAGCCGGCTGGCTCACGCCGCGCCGCTCAGCGCGCCTGCTTTACGCGCTCATCCTCGTGGCCGGGCCGTACCAGGCCGGCTTCGATGGGCCGATCGCGTTCGAGTTCCTGGCGGGAGCGCTGGCCACCGGGGTCATCGCGCTCGGTGTCGTGCGCGAGGACTTCGCGCTGGTCATGGCCGGTGTCGCGGTCTCCTTCATCGTCTTGATTACCTTCATCTTCGAGCATTTCGAAGACCACCTCGGCGCGCCGCTCGCACTGATGGTCAGCGGTGGCGCGGTGATCGCCGGGGTCATGCTCCTGGCTGCTTTGCGCGGCCGCCTCAGCAGGGCAATGCCGTGAAGACGCGGCTCTACGCAGCGGGCATCATGGCGGGCCTCGCGATCCTCGCGGTGACGATGTTCGCCATCTTTGAGTTTGGCCGGAAACACCCTTCGCCGCCTTCGCTCGAAGACCACCCGAACCCGGGGATCGCCGGACAGCTGCTCTTTGTCGACCGCGACTCCTGTTTCGTCCAGGCCGACGCCTCGGGCGCCTCGCGGGTGAAGCGCGCCTGTTTTCCAGGATCCCTGAACTCGCCGCAGATGTTCTGGCCGTCGAACGACGAAGCAGCGGTCGTCCGCCATGACTCCCGCGGCGGCGTGCTGTTTACGATCGACCTCAACAACGGAACGCAGCAGGACACCGGCCGGGTGGTTTCGGTGGATACCTGGAAGCCTGGCCCGGGCGGCTACGGTGGCGGCAACTTCGCACCCGATGGGACGTACGGGTTCGCTGAACCGGGTGGGGACCTCTTTGTGATTGTGCAGGGTGTCCGCACAAAGGTGGCTTCGTTCGACGTGCCGAAGTATGAGCAGCCACAGGTCTTGATCTGGTCTCCGGACTCGCAGTGGATGGTTCTGTCCTATTATCCGCATCGCTCGGACGGCCCGGAGCTCTGGATCGTCGGCCGAGATGGCAAGACGAAGGGCACCCTGGCGCGCGACCTCGCGCCTGCGTCAGGCGTCGCGTGGCGGATGGACGGGCTGCCGACGCAGCCGCCGATGCCCTGAGCTACCAGCGCTGCCCTGCAGGCGCGGCCTTGTCCGGCGCCTGCCGGGTCATGTGCGATGCGCTCACGCCGGCGCGCCACGGCCATGAAGCCTCGCCCGGCGCGAAGTCACCCGGCTTGCCCGCGCTGATGGCGTCGGCGATTGTCAGCGCGCGCCTCGCGCCCGCCGGGTCGTGGACACGGAAGATGCGCACGCCCTGTTCGAACGCAAGCGCGCTGGCGATGTGCGTCTCGAGGTCGCGCTCCGCTGGCGGCTCACCAGTGACGCTGCCTATGAAGTTCTTGCGCGAGTGCGCGAGCAGCAGCGGCTGCCCGAACGTGCGCAGTTCGCCAACGCGGCGCAGCGCCTGGATATCCTCGTCGTGGCTCTTCCCGAAGGCGATGCCCGGGTCGATCGCGATGCACTCGCGCGGCATCCCGGTGGCTTCGAGTGCGGCCAATCGCTCTTCCATCCATGCGACCGTCTCCGTGACCACATCGGCGTACCGCGGCGGAGCGTCGGGGCGGCGCTTTGGAACCGAATAGCTGTAGTTGAGGACGTAGCCGGCGCCCGCTCGCACCGCAACCTCCGCCGCGCCGGTGCCGAGTGTCAGGCCACTGATGTCGTTGACCAATTCAGCCCCGGAAGCAACTGCCGCGGCTGCGACCTCCGGCTTGTAGGTGTCGCTCGAAACACTGTGGCCCTCGCGCACAAGCGCGGCAATCACGCGGCCGGCGAGTTCGGCCTCGGCGGACGCGTCGAGGACGGGGCGGTCGGCGCGCGCGCTCTCGGCGCCGACATCGATGATGTCCGCGCCGGTGGCACGGAGCTCCTCGGCGCGCCGCAGCGCTTCGCTCACGTCTGTCCCGACGCCGTCACCCGAGAAGGAATCATCGGTCAGGTTGAGGATACCCATCATGAGGGGGCGCTCAAGCGGTAAGGCACGCGACCGCAGCTGCCATCCGCTTACGGGCTGGAGGTAGCGCCTGAGCCTTTCGGCCAGCCCGGGGGCAAGGTCGCGGAGCGGAACGAGCAGCGTCTGAAGCTCGGCGTTCGAAGCGACAATGCGCGATTCGCCGTCCGCGCGGACGTCTATTCCCAGGCCGGCGACGCTGGTTGCGACCTGCAGGGCTTCGCGTTCCGCCCCAAAGCAGGCGATCGCCGGTGCGCCAGGGTCGGCTGCGAGTTGGGCTGCGCCGGGAGGGATGACGCGGAGGCTGGGCGTCAACGCGCGGTCCCTGCGGTCAGCGCTTCCATCATCCGGCGGGCCTGCCAGAGGTGCTCGAGGTCGTGCTGGTAAAGTTCGCGCGTGATTTCGAGCACCGAAAGTTCGCCGCGGTAGGGGTGCGTCCCCGTGCGCTGCCAGTCGCGTTCATCGAGGTCCCAGAGCGAGTACGTCGTCCGCCGCCGCAGATAATGGAACTCCTCGAGGAGCTCTTCGTAGTCGTCTTCGATGAAGTCCTCGCGAAACGGTATGTCGTCGAGGTCAACGTGCCGGATCTCCGACTTGCGCGAATGGAGGATTGCCTCGAGTTGCCGCTGGACACCCTTCTCCACCTGCAGCACGTGGAACGGAATGGCGAGCAGGCACCAACCATCGTCGGGGGGTGCGGCCTCGCGTTGAAGGTCGCGGTGGTGCATGCCGTAGAACGCGCGATGGAGTTCGCCCGCCGCTTCGCCCAACGCCTTGAGCAAGAACGAAGGGTCGCTGCCAGCCTGCCGGACGAACTGCATGTCAGCGATTGTACGCCCCTGGCGACCGTCTGCTGCCGGCGGTTTACGTGATTTTCAGTTCGACGCCGCGGCGGCACTGCTCGCAGTCGGACGGGTCGTACGACTTGATGTCGACGGAGATACAGGCGAAGAACGGTACACCGAAATCGGTCTGTCCCGCTGTGCGATCGACCAGCGCTGCCACGCCGACGACTTCGGCGCCACGTGAGCGGACGGCGTCGATGACGTGGCGGATGCTGCCACCCGTTGTCATCACATCGTCGACGATGAGCACTCTGTCGCCGGGGCCGATCTGGAATCCCCGCTTGAACTCGCGCTCGTCCGAACCCTCTTCGCTCCGTTCAGCGATGAGGCTGGCGAGACCCAACTGCCGTGCGGTTTCGTACGAAAGGATGGCGCCACCGGTGGTCGGCCCGACGACGAGATTCGGCACGCCGCGGAAGTGGTCGGCGATGAGTTTGCACATCCGCTCCGTGACATCCGGCCACTGGAGGATGCGGAACTTTTCGACATAGACGTCGCCATGGCGGCCGCTGGCGTACTGGAAGTGGCCGCGGAGGATGGCCCCGCGCTCCTGGAGAACAGCTTCGAGAGAGTCAGTCATCGAGATTCGACTGTAGCCGTTCGGCCCGAACCGGGACAGGCCGCGGAACGAACAAGGCCCGGATGCCCGGGCCTCGTCGTTGCGTTGCAATCAGCGCGGGACTACTCCCCGATGCGCTGGGTGGTGAGCGTCGGTTTCTCCTCGCCGAGCTTGCCCTCTTCGTTGGCGGCCAGCCCGAACTTGTCGCGCGGCCAGTAGGAGAGCATCGCCTTGCCGATGATGAGATCCTGCGGAACGAGGCCAACCTGCGTACTCCGGCTGTCGAGGCTGTTGTCGCGGTTGTCGCCCATCACGAAGAACTCGCCAGGCGGGATGAGGATCTTCGGCTTGGAGTCGTGCCAGACGGCTTTGATGTACGGCTCATCAAGCAGGCGGTCGTTGATGTACACCTTCCCGTCCATGATCTCGATGGTCTCACCGGGGAGCCCGATGACGCGCTTGATCAGGTCGGTGTCGGTGTCCCGCGGATCCTTGAGGACGATGATGTCGCCGCGCTCGGGACCGTGGAAGACGTTGTGCTTCGGGTTGCTCCCGGCCTCGACGAACGGTACGTACTCGGAGAGCTTCTCCATATCCACTTCGGAGTAGACGAGCTTGTTCACGATCAGGAACTGCCCGTTCTCGAGCGTGGGATACATCGAAGACCCCTCGACCTTGAAGTTCTGGAAGCTCGCGCGGACGCTGAGGAAGACGAGCAGGGCGAGCAGGCCGGTTTCGACCAGTTCGCGAACCCACGTCTTCGTACGGTGGTGGCCACCCGCGAGCGCCGGCGCTTCCGCGTCACCTTCGGCGCCTTCGACGGCCCACGGCGGTGGTGCGAACCCGGCGCCATCGCTGCCGCCGAAGGCAGGGCGCTGATTCTCCAGCGCCGACTCTACTTCTTGCTCGGGCGCCCAGCCGCCGTCGAACTCCTTGCGCTGGGTCGGCCAGGCGGGGATCTTCAGGAACGATTCACGCGAGTCATCGTCCGAGGCTTCGGCGACGATATCGGCCGCGCCGGCGCCGAGCAGTTCCGCGAACACTTCGTCGCTCTCGCGGACCAGCTGCTCGTCGGGCGTGGCCGCGTGGCGTTCGAAGGCGGCGAGGATGACGTCCTCGTCTTCGTGCTCAGGCAAGAATGCTGACTCGTAGTCGTCGCTGGCCCGTGGCGCCGGCCACTCAGGACGTTCGCGCTCCGGCCACTCCGCGGCCGGTGTCTCGAAGTCCTCGGCCATCTGGCTTTCGAGGCTGGCCGCGAGATCGAGTTGATGGTCGCTGGCGGCGTGTTCTTCGGCCTGCGAGGCGATGTGGCCCCACATGTCCTCGTCGCTCTGTTGCGGCGCCGGTGTCGAATCCCATGCGACGACAGGCGCCGCGGGAGCCTCCGCCGGGGCAGCCGGCGGCGAACTGACGAAGTCGGCCCAGGGGTCATCGTCGTCTGCCGCAGCGCTGGTCTCGTCGGCCGCTGGCTCTTCGGGCGCTTCGACCGAGGCCACGGCCTCGACGGGCGCTTCCGCTTCGTCCTCGACGGTGGGCTTCTCCCACCACGGGGTCTCGTCGGCGACCGGCTCTTCGGTCGCTTTGACCGAGGCCACGGCCTCGATGGGCGCTTCGGCTTCGTCCTCGATGGCGGGCTTCTCCCACCAGGGGGTCTCTTCGGCAACCGGCTCTTCGGTCGCTTCGGCCGAGGCCACGGCCTCGACGGGCGCTTCCGGCTCGTCCTCGACGGCGGGCTTTTCCCACCACGGGGTCTCGTCGGCGACCGGCTCTTCGGCAGCTTCGACCGAGGCGACGGCCTCGACGGGCGCTTCCGGCTCGTCCTCGACGGCGGGCTTCTCCCACCAGGGGGTCTCTTCGGCGACCGGCTCTTCAGTCGCTTCGACTGAGGCCACGGCCTCGACGGGCGCTTCGGCTCCGTCGACGGCGGGCTTCTCCCACCACGGGGTTTCTT
Source organism: uncultured Anaerolineaceae bacterium (assembly GCA_964470735.1). Taxonomy (GTDB): domain Bacteria; phylum Chloroflexota; class Dehalococcoidia; order Tepidiformales; family Tepidiformaceae; genus Amarobacter. Next base: position 91 of record CAYYDX010000093.1, on the reverse strand, counting down.
CGGCGACCGGCTCTTCGGCCACTTCGACCGAGGCAACGGCCTCGATGGGCGCTTCCGGCTCGTCCTCGACGGCGGGCTTCTCCCACCACGG
>CAYYDX010000092.1:0-12281 GCA_964470735.1 uncultured Anaerolineaceae bacterium | reverse complement strand
AGACTCTGGTGGCTAGAGCGAGGTGGTCCCACCCGTTCCCATCCCGAACACGGTTAGTGAAACGCCTCAGCGCTGACGATACTGCCCTGGCAACGGGGTGGGAAAATAGGCCGCCGCCGGTCAAAACAAAGAACCGCCCGAACAGGCGGTTTTTTCGTCTCCGGGGCGGTTGTACGGTAACCGTGGAGCCCCCACGCACGTTGTCAGAGATACGCGAAATGGCCTGCCGGATGGGTCATGGCGCTGTGGTTCAGCCTCGAAGCCTTGTTTTCTCCAAGGATGGGCCGCTGCTACACTGCAATCCGAGATCCCAATTCACACCCTGGCCGTAAACCCACTAGCCGGATACGCGGCCGACCAATCGGAGCCCTACTTTGTCAGCAGATACCGCCCAGCCAGAAACTACTGCCGTCCCTGAAGCCGAAATGGACATGGAGGCCCTCCTCGCACTGGAGGAGTCGCAGCCAGGCCAGCTTCGCCGCGGCGAAATCGTCGAAGGCATGGTCATGGGCGCTTCGCCCGATGGGCTCATCGTCGATGTTGGTACGAAGACAGAGGCGGTCATCCCGCAGGGCGAGATGCTTTCGCTCGGCGTCGAAGGCGCCGCGAAGCTGAAGGCCGGCGACACCGTGAAGGTGATGGTCCTCCAGCCGTCTTCGGCGGAAGGCCATGCCATCGTCTCGCTCGACCGCGCGCGCGGCGAAGAAGGCTGGGACACCCTGGCCGTCCGGCACGAATCCGGCGAGATTTTCGACGCGCAGGTCACCGGGCATAACCGGGGCGGCATCCTTGTGAACGTCGACGGCGTGAACGCGTTCGTTCCGCTGTCGCAGATTGACAGCGTCCGCCGCGACGACCCGGACGCTTCGAACCAGCTGGCCAATCTCGTCGGAAACAGCATCCGGCTTAAGGTCATCGAGCTGAACCGGAAGCGGAACCGGGTCATCCTCTCCGAGCGCGCGGCGATGGCCGAGGTTCGCAAGGAGCAGAAGGACAAGGTCCTGGACGAGCTCCAGGAAGGCCAGATCCGGACCGGCAAGGTTTCGTCGATCACCGACTTCGGCGTTTTCGTCGACCTTGGTGGCGCTGACGGGCTCGCGCATATGACGGAGCTGACCTGGGAGCGCGGCAAAAAGGCGAAGGAGCTGTACACCGTCGGTGAAGAGGTCCAGGCCTACATCCTGAAGATTGACCGCGAGACCAAGAAGATCTCGCTTTCGCTGAAGCGCGCGCAGCCAGAGAAGTGGGACACCACGGTGAACCGCTTCGTCATCGGCCAGATCCTTATCGGCCGGGTGACGAAGCTGATGGCGTTCGGCGCTTTCGTACGGCTCGACGGGCCGGTCGAAGGTCTCATCCATATCAGCGAGCTTTCGAACCGCCGCATCCAGCACCCGAAGGACGTGGTGAAGGAAGGCGACGTGGTGCCGGTCAAGCTGGTGCGCATCGAGAAGGATCGCCACCGTCTCGGGCTGAGCCTCCGCCAGGCGCGAAACGACGCCGAGGCGATGGGCTTCCAGTTCGACGCAAACGGCGCCGTGATCGACTACCCGGATGACGTTCGCGAGCAGTTCCAGCTGCCGCCACGCGATGCTTCGATCCCGCCGCGCCGCCAGGCGAAGACCGCGCAGGAAGCGATCGAACAGGCCGTTTCGCGCGACCCGGAGCCGATTTCTGCCTTCGCTCATGCGTTCGCGCAGGCGCTCGAAAACGCCGAGGCCGGCAATGCGGTGGCGGCGACGGTAGCTGAAGCAACGGTTGCGGAAGCCCCCGCGGTGGAGGCGGCAGTCGCCGAGGTCGCGGAAGCAGGGGCGGCCGTGAGCGAAACTCAGGAATCTTCCGAGGCGACAGCCACCGAGGCAGTCGCCGAAACTGGAGCGACAGGCTCCGAAGAGGCTGCAGCAACACCTGAAGGGGAGGAAGCTGCTGACGGCGCGTAGTCGTTCCCTGGGCGTTCCCAGTGGGGTTGGAGAAGCACATGGCCGATAGGTTCGACAAGTTCACCGAGCGGGCACGGCGAGTCCTGACGCTCGCCCAGGAAGAAGCGCATCGCTTCAACCACAACTACATCGGCACTGAGCACATCCTGCTGGGCCTCGTCCGCGAGGGCGATGGTGTGGCTGCGAAGGTCCTCGCCAACCTTGGTGTCGAACTGAACAAGGTTCGCTCGGCCGTCGAGTTCATCATCGGCCGGGGCGACCGCACGGTGCTTGGCGAGATTGGCCTGACGCCGCGCGCCAAGAAGGTGATCGAACTGGCGGTCGACGAAGCTCGCCGCCTGAACCACAGCTACATCGGCACGGAGCACCTGCTTCTTGGCCTCGTGCGCGAGGGCGAGGGTATTGCCGCCGGCGTGCTCGAAAGCCTTGGCGTGAACCTGGAACGGGTTCGCGCGGAGACGACGCGTATCCTCAGCCAATCGGCCCCGCAGGCGGCGGGCGCTGCCCCGGCTGGCGCCGGCGCCCGGCAGGCGACGCGCACTCCCACGGTCGACCAACTTGGCATCGATCTGACGCAGGCGGCCCGCAACGGGCAGCTCGACCCGGTGATCGGGCGTTCGAATGAACTGGAGCGCGTGGTTCAGATCCTCTCGCGGCGGACGAAGAACAACCCGGTGCTCATCGGCGAGCCGGGCGTCGGCAAGACCGCCATCGCGGAACTGCTTGCCCAGCGCATCGTCAGCGGCGATGTGCCGGAGACGCTGCAGGGGAAGCGCCTGCTGACGCTCGATATCGGCTCGCTCGTGGCTGGTACGAAGTACCGCGGAGAGTTCGAAGAGCGGCTGAAAAAGGTTATCGAAGAGATCAAGGGCGCCGGCAACTGCGTCCTCTTTATCGACGAGTTGCACATGCTGGTCGGGGCGGGCGCGGCGGAAGGCGCGGTCGATGCAGCGAACATCCTCAAGCCGTCGTTGGCGCGGGGTGAGTTGCAGTGCATCGGCGCGACCACGCTCGATGAGTACCGCAAGCACATCGAACGCGACGCGGCGCTCGAGCGGCGCTTCCAGCCAGTGATGGTGGAGCAGCCGTCCGTCGAGGAGACGATCGAGATTCTCAAGGGCATTCGCCCTCGCTACGAAGAGCACCACAAGCTGAAGATCAGCGACGCCGCGCTCGTCGGCGCGGCCGAACTGTCGTCGCGCTATGTGAGCGACCGATTCCTGCCGGACAAGGCCATCGACCTCATCGACGAAGCGTCGAGCCGGGTTCGCATCCGCCGCGCGGCGACGCCGCCGTCGCTCAAGGAAGCGATGAAGGGTCTCGAAAGCCTTCGCCGCGAGAAGGACCAGGCGATCGCGTCGCAGCAGTATGAATACGCCGCCGAACTCCGCGACCGGGAGTTGAAGCTCCAGGACAAGATCAAGGAGATGGGCGAGTGGGAAGAGGGCGAGGAAGGGATCGCCACGCCGGTAGTCACGGAGGAGGACATCTCCGAAGTGATTTCGATGTGGACCGGCATCCCGGTCGCCCGGATTGCCAGCGAAGAGAGCGCCCGGCTCCTGCGCATGGAAGAGCAGCTTCGCGCCCGGGTTATCGGACAGGACGAGGCGATCGAGACGATTGCCCGCGCCGTGCGCCGTGCTCGTGCCGGGTTGAAGGACCCGCGTCGTCCAATCGGCGTGTTCCTCTTCTGCGGCCCAACGGGTGTCGGCAAGACGGAGTTGGCCCGCGCGCTCGCGGAGTTCATGTTCGACTCCCAAGACAACATGATTAAGCTCGACATGAGCGAGTTCAGCGAGAAGCACACGGTCTCGCGGCTCGTCGGGGCGCCTCCCGGCTATGTCGGCTACGACGACGGCGGGCAGCTGACGGACACCGTGAGGCGCAAGAGCTACTGCCTCATCCTCCTCGACGAAATCGAGAAGGCGCACCCGGAGGTGTTCAACCTTCTGCTCCAGATCTTCGACGAGGGCCGGCTGGCGGATGCGAAGGGCCGCAAGGTCGATTTCCGCAACACGATCATCATCATGACGTCGAATGTGGGTTCGGACCTTATCAAGAAGGACTCCGGGCTCGGGTTCTCGACGGCCTCGGACGAGATTAAGTCGCACGAGGATCGCTATGCACGGATGAAGGACAAGGTGCTGACCGAGCTGAAGAACGTCTTCAAGCCGGAGTTCCTGAACCGCATCGACAGCACGGTGGTGTTCCGCTCGCTGAGCCGCGAAGACATTCGCCGCATCGTGGACAACGAACTGCGGAAGGTGGAGAAGCAGCTGCTGAGCAAGGGCGTACGCCTGGAAGTGACCGACGCCGGCAAGGACTGGCTCGGAGACAAGGGGTACGACCCGGTGTTCGGCGCCCGGCCGCTGCGCCGCGTGATTCAGGACAACATCGAGGACAAGCTCAGCGAGATGCTTCTCGCCGGTGAGTTTGGTCTCGGCGATGGTGTCCAGGTCGACGCGGGCGAGGACGGGCTGAAGATCGAGCCGATCCGGGAGCCCGCGGCGGTCGGGTAACGGAAAGCCTATTAACGCTGGCGCCGGACAGGCCTCAAGCCTGTCCGGCTGTCCAACGTTGACGAAAACGGAAGAGATTCTTACCATTAGTGTTTGGCTTGCTATGCCCACCGTTCCCTCAAGAGCATTGTTGGCCCACACCCTATCTCAATGTGTCCGCCGCCCATAAGTCCTGAAGGAGTTGCCACAGGATGACCACTACGCGTGACGTGGTGCGCAGTGGTGCTTTTGCACCCCTCGCCGTAGAGACCTACGGCCAGATCCCAAACGTTCTCGACCTCCCGAACCTCATCAAGATCCAGCTCGATAGCTTTGACTGGTTCAAGCGCGAGGGCCTGCGCGAACTCCTCACGGAGATTTCGCCGATCCAGGACTTCACCGGCTCGAAGATGGACCTCATCTTCGGCGACTACGAGTTCCGCGAGCCGAAGGCCAGCATGAACGAGTGCCGTGAACGGGATATGACCTACGCGGCGCCCCTGTTCGTCGACGTGGAACTCCGGATCAAGGAGTCGGGCGAGATCAAGGAGCAGCGGCTCTTCTTCGGCGACTTTCCGCTCATGACAGACAAGGGCACGTTCATCATCAACGGTTCCGAGCGCGTGGTTGTCTCGCAGCTCGTCCGCTCGCCGGGCGTGTACTACACGATCGAGCAGGACCAGGCGACCGGGAAGCGCCTCTGCAGCGCGAAACTCATCCCGAACCGTGGCGCGTGGCTCGAATTCGAGACCTCGAACCGGGACGTCCTGTATGTGAAGGTGGACCGCAAGCGGAAGATTCCCGTAACCACGCTCGTTCGCGCGATCGACCGGCCGGGGCTGCTTCCGGGCGACACGGACAATCCGCGGTTCGCGAAGTACTTCGCGGCCGCCGACGAGAAGGCGCGCGAGCAGGCTCTGCGCGAACTCGAGCGCGAACATCTTGGAACGGACGAGCGCCTCGTCGCGATGTTCGCCGAGGTGGACACGAACGATGTCCACCAGTTCCTGCCGACGACGATCAGCAAGGAACCGCGTGAGCCTGTCGTTCGTGATATGCACGATGCGTTGCTGGAGTTCTACCGCAAGATCCGGCCCGGCGACCCGCCGACGCATGACAACGCACGGAACCTGCTGAAGACGCTGTTCTTCGAGCCGCGCCGGTACGACCTTGGCCGCGTCGGCCGCCACAAGGTCAACACGCGCCTCGAGCTGGACGACCCGACGACGCAGCGGTGGCTGCGGCCGTACGACCTCGTGAGCATCATTCGCGAGCAGATCAATATTAACAACGGGCGCGGGCATCACGACGACATCGACCATCTCGGCAACCGCCGGGTGCGAGCCGTCGGCGAGTTGATCCAGCAGCAGTTCCGCGTGGGCCTGTTGCGGATGGAGCGCGTGGTTCGCGAGCGCATGACGATCACCGACCCGGAAGAGGCGACGCCGAGCGCGTTGATCAACATCCGGCCGGTCGTCGCGGCGATGAAGGAGTTCTTCGGCGGCAGCCAGCTCTCCCAGTTCATGGACCAGACGAACCCGCTTTCGGAACTGAACCACAAGCGGCGGCTGAGCGCGCTCGGTCCGGGTGGTCTCTCTCGTGACCGCGCGGGCTTCGACGTCCGCGACGTGCACCACAGCCACTATGGCCGCATCTGCCCGATCGAGACGCCGGAAGGCCCGAACATCGGCCTCATCGGTTCGCTGGCGACGTATGCCCGCCTGAACGAGTTCGGTTTCATCGAAACGCCCTACCGGCGCGTGCACCGCGAACTTGTTTCGGATGACCCGCTGCTGGTTGGCCGGACGCTGCGCGAAGAAGCGCTCGACGATGACGGCAAGGCCATCGGCAAGCCGGGCGATGTGGTTACGGCGGAGATGGCGAAGAAGCTGGCGAAAGCCGGCCGCAGCGTCGCGATTAAGCCCTGGGTCACCAGTGACATCGTCTACCTGACGGCGGACCAGGAAGACAAGTACATGGTCGGCCAGGCGAACACGGTGATCGAAGACGACGGGCACTTCAAGGAAGACCGCGTCGAAATCCGCCAGTTCGAGTTCTTCAAGTCGGTTAGCCCGCTGGAAGTGGACTACATCGACGTTTCGCCGAAGCAGATGGTTTCGGTGGCGACGGCGCTGATCCCGTTCCTCGAGCACGACGACGCGAACCGGGCACTGATGGGCGCGAACATGCAGCGCCAGGCGGTGCCGCTCGTGCGCCCCGAAGTGCCGCTCGTCGGAACGGGGATGGAGCTTCGCACGGCCGTCGACAGCGGCCACGTGAAGGTGGCCGAGGGCGCCGGCGAGGTGATCGAGGCGAGCGGCAACCGGATCGTCATCCAGTACGACGACAACGAGCTTGGCAAGGTGGAGTACCCGCTGACCAAGTTCACGCGTTCGAACCAGGGCACCTGCCTGAATCACCGCTCGCTCGTGTTCCGCGGCGACCGCGTGGTGAAGGATCAGCCCATCGCCGACAGTTCGAGCACCCAGGGGGGCAACCTCGCCCTCGGGCAGAACGTGCTCTGCGCGTTCATGAGCTGGGAAGGCTACAACTTCGAGGACGCGATCATCCTCTCCCAGAACATGGTGCGCGAGGACAAGTTCACCTCGATCCATATCGAGAAGCACGAAGTCGAAGCGCGCCAGACGAAGCTGGGCGACGAAGAGATCACGCGGGACATCCCGAACGTCGGCGAAGACAGCCTGGCGCAGCTGGATGAGGACGGGATCATTCGTATCGGTGCGGAAGTCCGCGAAGGCGACATCCTCGTCGGGAAGATCACGCCCAAGGGCGAGACCGAACTGACGGCCGAAGAGAAGTTGCTCCGCGCGATCTTCGGCGAGAAGGCGCGCGAGGTGAAGGACACGAGCCTTCGCGTTCCTCACGGCGAAAAGGGCAAGGTCATCGAGGTCAAGGTGTTCGACCGCTCGAACCACGAGGGGCTGCCGGCGGGCGTGAACAAGCTCGTGCGCGTGAGCATCGCTCAGCGGCGGAAGCTTTCGGAAGGCGACAAGATGGCCGGGCGGCACGGCAACAAGGGCGTCATCAGCCGGATTCTTCCGCGCGAAGACATGCCGTACCTGGCCGATGGAACACCGATCGACATCATCCTCAACCCGATTGGTGTGCCGAGCCGCATGAACATCGGCCAGGTGCTCGAAACGCACCTCGGCTGGGCGGCGAACACCCTCGGATTCCGCGCCGTGACGCCGGTATTCGATGGCGCGAGCGACATCGAGATCGATGATGCGCTGGCACGGGCGTGGCTCGCCCAGGAGTCGGGCGCGGTCTACTACGTCGACCCGCGCGACCGCGGCTTCGATGTGGAGATTTGCGCGGCCTGGCTGCGCGAAAAGGGGTACGACCCGGACACGATTCTCTCGGACGACCATCCGGGCGCGGCGAGCCGGGCCTGCCTCGAAATCTGGCTGAACGAGAAGAACGCCGCGGACGGCAAGAAGCCTCTCCAGAAGGGCCTCGAAAAGAAGCAACTGGAGGAGTTGGCGCAGAGCGTCTACCGCGAGACGAACGTGCCGCCGCCGCTGTTCGGCAAGATGACGCTCTACGACGGCCGCACGGGCGAACCGTTCGACCAGCCGCTGACCGTCGGCTACATCTACATGCTCAAGCTCATCCACCTGGTGGAAGACAAGATTCACGCCCGCAGCACCGGCCCCTACAGCCTCATCACCCAGCAGCCGCTCGGTGGTAAGGCGCAGTTCGGCGGCCAGCGCTTCGGCGAAATGGAAGTGTGGGCGCTCGAGGCCTACGGCGCCGCACACATCCTCCAGGAAATCCTGACCGTGAAGTCGGACGACGTGGTTGGCCGGGTGAAGACGTACGAAGCGATTGTGAAGGGCGAGGACGTGCTCGAACCGGGTGTGCCGGAGTCCTTCAAGGTCCTCGTTAAGGAACTGCAGAGCCTTGGCCTGTCGGTAGAGGTCTCGAACGACGAAGGCGGGAGCGTGTCGTTTATCGATGAAACCGCCAACGACCTTCCGGAGCTGGGATTGAACCTCTCCGGGTTCGAACGCGAGGAGGACTTCTTCAATGCTCGAAGTGAATGACTTCAACCAGGTGCGTATCGCCCTGGCCAGCCCCGAGCAGATCCGCTCCTGGAGCTACGGCGAAGTCACCAAGCCCGAGACGATTAACTACCGCACGCTGAAGCCAGAGAAGGACGGACTCTTCTGCGAGAAGATCTTCGGACCGACGAAGGACTTCGAGTGCTACTGCGGCAAGTACAAGCGCGTACGCTACAAGGGCATCATCTGCGATAAGTGCGGCGTGGAAGTGGCGCGCGCGAAGGTGCGCCGCGAACGCATGGGCCACATCGAACTGGCCAGCGCGGTGAGCCACATCTGGTTTGTTAAGGGCACTCCGAGCAAGCTCGGCCTGCTTCTCGACATGTCGCCGCGCAACCTGGAGCGGGTGCTCTACTTCGCGCAGTACATGATCACGGAAGTTGACGAAGAGGCGCGGAACCGGGAGCTCGAACACCTGCGCGCGGAGATGGTGAACGTCATCGACGAGCGAGTCGCGGACATCAAGCCGAAGCGCGAAGCGCTCGAGAAGCAGCTTGAAGCGGCGAACGAAGAACTCCAGGCGAAGGTGGCCGAGAAGCAGGACCAGATTGGCGCCGAGCGGCAGATTTCGCGCGACGCGCTCTCAGCAGCGGCTCAGCGCGCGGTCGAAGCGGCCGAGGCGTCCAAGGGCAGCCCGCTTGAGCAGGAGATCGCGCTGCTCGGTGATGTGATCCTCGAAGCCGGCGCCAAGGTGACGCAGGCGATGATTACCCGCGTTCAACGCGAAGGCGACAAGAAGCTTGCGGCCTTCGACAAGGAGACTACCAAGCTCCAGGGCCTCGAAGGCCAGGCCGCGGACAGCGCTCTCGATGACGCCAAGGCGGCGTTGTTCGACGAACTGCATCCGCTGCAACAGAAGGAAAAGCAACTCCGCGACGAGGTCGAGGAGCAGTATCGCGAGCGCCTGAAGGACCTGGAAGAGCTGAGGGATCCGATTCGCGACGATGTCGTCGTACTCCTCAGCGAGACGCGCCACCGCGAGTTGTCGGACCTGTTCGGGCACGTGTTCAAGGCGGGCATGGGTGCTGAGTCGGTGCTTGAAGTGCTCAAGCGTGTCGACCTCGATGAGATGCGGAACCGCCTGAAGCAGGAGATCGTGACCGCTTCCGGTATGCGCCGGAAGAAGGCAACGAAGCGGCTCAACGTTGTGGAGTCGCTGAAGGACTCGGGCAACAAGCCGGAATGGATGGTCTTCCAGGTGTTGCCGGTGCTTCCGCCGGATCTGCGCCCGATGGTGCAGCTGGACGGTGGCCGGTTCGCAACGAGCGACCTGAACGACCTCTACCGGCGGGTGATCAACCGGAACAACCGCCTCAAGCGACTGCTCGACCTTGGCGCACCGGAGATCATCATCCGGAACGAGAAGCGCATGCTGCAGGAGGCCGTCGACAGCCTGATCGACAACGGCCGCCGTGGCCGCGCGGTTTCGGGCAGCGGCAACCACAAGCTGAAGAGCCTTTCGGACATGCTCAAGGGCAAGCAGGGCCGGTTCCGCCAGAACCTGCTCGGCAAGCGCGTCGACTACTCTGGCCGCTCGGTCATCGTGGTCGGTCCGGAGTTGAAACTGCACCAGTGCGGCCTGCCGAAGCGCATGGCGCTGGAGCTGTTCAAGCCGTTCGTCATGCATTCGCTGGTGGCGAAGGGTCTGGCGCACAACATCAAGAGCGCCAAGCGCATCGTGGAGCGTGCGCGTCCCGAAGTCTGGGACGTGCTGGACGAGGTCATCCATGACCGGCCAGTGCTCCTGAACCGCGCTCCCACGCTGCACCGCCTCGGTATCCAGGCGTTCCAGCCCGTGCTCATCGAGGGTTCGGCCATCCAGTTGCACCCGCTCGTCTGTTCGGCCTTCAACGCCGACTTCGACGGCGACCAGATGGCCGTGCACGTGCCGCTCAGCCGTGAGGCGGTGGCTGAGGCCAAGCAGATCCTGATGTCGAGCCGCAACCTGCTGTCCCCGGCGAGTGGCGACCCAATCGTCGCGCCGTCGCTCGACATGGTGCTCGGCTGCTATTACATGACGGACATCGACACCAAGGCGAAGGGCGCCTACCACGAGGCGCCCGGCCGCCAGGCCGAGGGTGTTTTCGGTTCGTTCGAAGAAGCGAAGCTGACGTTCGACCTGGGGATGCTCGATTTGCGCGCGCCGATTCGCGTGCGGACCGAGCTTTCGGTGGGCGATGGCAGCGTGGTGGAAGACGCTCCCGTGGACGCGAACGGCAACGTGCGCCCGCGGCTCATTGAGACCACGGTTGGCCGGATCATCTTCAACGAGGTTCTGCCCGAGGGTTTCGCTTTCCAGAACGTCATCATGGACCGGCCGAACCTGCGCAAGGTGGTTGCCGAGTGCTACCGCACGATGGGCAGCGAGGAAACCGGCGAGGTGGTCGACCGGATCAAGGCGACTGGATTCCACTACGCGACGCGCAGCGGCATCACCATCGCGATCCATGAGATCCAGGTTCCGGCGAACAAGCAGGCCCTGCTCGAAGAAGCGGACCAGAAGGTCGACCAACTGACCGAGCAGTACCAGATGGGCCTGATCACCGACGACGAGCGGTACCAGGAGACGGTGAACATCTGGGCCGACACGACCAGCCAGGTGGAGAAGGCGATCAAGGATCGCATGCCGGAGTACGGCTCGCTGTACTACATGGCCAGCTCGGGGACGAAGGGTAACATCACCCAGATTCGCCAGATGGCCGGTATGCGTGGTCTTATGACCGACCCGAACGGCAAGGTCATCGAGCTGCCAATTCGCGGGTCGTTCCGCGAAGGCCTGACCGTGCTGGAGTACTTCATCTCGACGCACGGCGCACGCAAGGGTCTCGCCGACACGGCGCTTCGTACCGCCGACTCGGGCTACCTGACCCGCCGCCTGATCGACGTGGCGCAGGACGTCATCATCCTCGAAGAGGACTGCGGGACAACCAGCGGTCTCTGGATCGAGCGGGAGACGAAGGGCGACGCGGTCGAACCACTTCGCGCCCGGATCATGGGCCGCTACGCGGCCATGGCCGTGGTCGATGAGGAGACCGGCGAAGTCGTTTGCGAGCGCGACGAAGAGATCAGCGAGTCGGTCGCCAAGGAGATTGACGATCGCAAGATCGCGCGTGTCTACGTTCGCACGCCGATGTCGTGCGAAGCCGAGCGGGGGCTTTGCCGGCTCTGCTACGGACGCGACCTCGCCCGCGGCGAACTCGTGAAGGAGCGCACGGCGGTCGGCATCATCGCCGCGCAATCCATCGGCGAGCCCGGCACGCAGCTCACGATGCGCACGTTCCACACCGGTGGTGTGGCGAGCCAGACCGACATCACCAGCGGCCTCCCGCGCGTGGAAGAGCTGTTCGAAGCGCGGGCCCCGAAGGGCGAAGCGATCATCAGCGAAACCGACGGCGTGGTGGAGATCGTCCAGGAGAACGAGCGGCGCGTCGTGCGAGTCTCGAACGTCGACACGCTCGTGGAAGAGTACGAAGTGCCCGCGAAGGGTGAGGCGACAGTGAAGGACGGCGAACGAATTGTCGCCGGCCACATCATTGCCGTCGGCCCGGCGCCGAAGAAGGGAACGGAGCTCGCAGAGTCGGTTGCTTCGCGCATCTCCGGTGTCGTTCGGATGAGCGGCAAGAACAAGCTTTCGGTGGTGTACGAAGAGCGCGAAGAGCGCGAGTACCCCATTCCGGCGGCGGCCCGGCTGCTCGTGGAAACGGGCCAGATGGTGTACGCCGGCGACCAGCTCACCGAGGGCGCCCGCAACCCGCAGC
>CAYYDX010000091.1:0-12316 GCA_964470735.1 uncultured Anaerolineaceae bacterium | reverse complement strand
ACCCATGGAGGCTCGTGTTGGCCCTCACCCTTGTCGAAGCCGCGAAGCTGAGCAACGACTCCCTGCTCGCGGGGGTGATCGAAACGATCGCCCTCGAGAGCCCTATCCTGCAGCGCCTGCCGTTCGTCGAAATTGTCGGCAACGGGCTGACTTACAACCGCGAAAACGCCGCTCCCTCGGCCGACTTCTACGACGTCGGCGACGACTGGGACGAAAGCACGCCGACCTTCACCCAGGCCACCGCCACCCTCAAGATCCTGGGCGGCGACGCCGATGTCGATAACTTCCTCAAGTCCACCCGTTCGAACATCCAGGACCTCGAAGCGGCTGTCGTCCAGTTGAAGGCGAAGGCTGTCCAGGCGCTGTTCGACGACACCTTCGTGAACGGCGACGACAGCGTCGATGCGAAGAGCTTCGATGGCATCGATGTGCTCTGCACCGCCGGCCAGGCGGTGAGCATGGGCACGAACGGGGCCGTCCTCACCCTCGCGAAGCTCGACGAGATGATCGATAAGGTTCGCGGCGGCAAACCCGACATCCTCATCATGAGCCGCCGGACGCGCCGGACGCTGAACGAACTGGCGCGGGCGAGCGGGGGCTTTCTTGAAGCCGACCGCGACCAGTTCGGCCAGATGGTCCAGTACTACGATGGCGTACCGATCGGCATCTGCGACTACATCAGCGATGCGAAGACGGTCGGCACGAGCAACGACTGCAGCACCATCTACGCAATGCAGTTTGGCGAAGGCGGGCTGAGCGGCCTGACCGCGCCGGGCGGTCTCACGGTCGAGCGGGTTGGCAGCCTGGAGACGAAGGACGCGAGCCGCATCCGCGTGAAGTGGTACGCCGGGCTGGCGCTGTTCAACAGCGTGAAGCTGGCAAAGCTGGCGGGGGTTCGCGCGGCGTAGGTTCGTTCGAAACACACCGAAGGGCGGCCTTTCGCGCGAAGGGCCGCCTTTTCGCGCGCCCTTCGCCTGAGCCGTCCCGATACGACACAATCCGGGGATCACCACCCGGCACGGCCCACAGGAGGCTTCCCCTATGTCCCGACTCTTCGATATCTCCGGCAAAGTTGCGCTCGTCACCGGCGGGTCGCGCGGCATTGGTCTGATGATCGCGCGTGGCTTCGTGGAGGCCGGCGCGAAAACCTACATCTCTTCGCGCAAGGCCGATGTCTGCGATGCGGTCGCGGCCGAGCTTTCGAAGTCGGGCCAGTGCATCTCGATCCCGGCGGACCTGGGCACTGAAGTGGGCTGCCGGTTCCTCGCGGACGAAATCGCGAAGCGCGAACCGAAGCTGGACATCCTCGTGAACAACGCCGGGGCGACATGGGGCGCGCCGATTGGCGAGTACCCGGACGACGCGTTCGACAAGGTGATGAATCTGAACGTGAAGGGGATCTTCCACCTCACCCGCTTCCTCCTCCCCCAGCTCGAGGCGGCAGCAACGCAGGAAGACCCGGCCCGCGTCATCAACATCGGTTCGATCGACGGCATCCAGGCGCCAACGATGGAGACCTACGCCTACTCGTCGAGCAAGGCGGCGGTCCACCAGCTCACGCGCCACCTCGCGCACAGTCTCTGCGACAAGAACATTTCGGTGAATGCCATCGCGCCGGGGCCGTTCGAGAGCAAGATGATGCACGAGACGATCCAGCGTTTCGGTGCCGGGATGATCGCGACGAACCCGCGCCACCGGCTGGGCGAACCAGACGACATGGCCGGCACGGCCATCTTCCTGTCGTCGAAGGCGAGCGCCTACATCACAGGAGTGGTTATCCCGGTCGACGGTGGCATCAGCACGCGCCACGTGTAAGGGCGGCGTGGGGGTTCGAATGCCAGGAACGCAGAGGGGCCGGGGCTGCGGTCATTCGCCGGTGAACCTCGAACAACCCTCCGCGTCCCCCGCGGTTAGCTGGCTGCGACTTTCGGTGGAGGGCGCCTCCTTCGTTCCCCTGTTCCTCTGTGGAGACTCCATCCCGCACAATCCAACGTGTGATTGTCGCTGACCTTGCCGGTGTTTCGCGTATCCATGGGGGCCGCACGATCTTTCGCGGACTCTCGTGGTCGCTCCAGGACGGTGAGAAGATCGGCCTGGTGGGGCCGAGCGGCTGGGGCAAATCGACGCTGCTGCGCGTGCTCGCGGGGGTCGATGCGCCGGATGCGGGCGCGTTCACTCTCCGTCGCGGCGCGCGCGTGGCCTACCTCGAACAGGAGTTCAGCGGCCAGCCCGGCCGCTCGGCGTTCGAAGAACTCCTGAGCGCCAGCGGCGACCTCGCCGCGCTCGAGCACGCCCTGAGCGAGGCCGAACGCCGCCTCGCCGACCCGGCGACACTCGAAGACGCGGACGCTTTCGACCGCGTGCTGCACGAACACGCCGACCTGCTCGAACGGTTCGAACAGGCTGGTGGGGGCGCCATCCGTAACCGCGCCGAGGCCCTCCTGCGGTCGCTCGGCTTCGATGAAGACGCATGGTCGCGGCCGATGGAACTGCTCTCCGGGGGCCAGCGCAAGCTCATCGGCATCGCCCGCTGCATCCTCGCCGAGCCGGATCTCCTGTTACTCGATGAGCCGGACAACCATCTCGACCTCGAACGGAAGGCGATGCTGGAGAAGGTGATCCGCCAGTTTCCCGGCTGCGTGGTGGTTGTGTCGCACGACCGCTACCTGCTCGACGAAGTAGCGACGGTCATCTGTGAGCTGGATTATTCGCGTGAAGCCGGGATTGTGCTGCGGCGCTGGGAAGGGAATTACACGAGCTACGTGACTCAGAAAGAGCTGGCGTTGCTCAAGCAGCAGCAGGACTTCGTCGCCCAGCAGAAGGAGATCCAGCGGCTCGAGGCAGCCATCGCGCGGTTCAAGCTCTGGGCGTCGATCGTCATCGATGAGCGCCATATCAAGCAGGCGCGCAACAAGCAGCGCCAGATCGATGCGATGGACAAGGTCGAACGGCCGGTGCTCGAGCGCCGCAAGATGCGGCTCGACTTCCGGCCGGGCACGCGCGGCGGCACAAAGACGCTCGAATTGCGCGGTCTCGCGCGGTCGTTTGGCGACAAGATCATCCTCCGCGGCGCAAACGAGACCATTCTCAATGGCGAACGCATCGGCATCGTCGGCCCGAACGGCGCCGGCAAGTCGGTGCTGCTCAAGCTCATCCTTGGCCAGCTTCCGGCGGGCGCGGGCGAGGCCTGGATCGGGCCGAGCGTTCGCACCGGGTACTACTCGCAGGAGCACGAGACACTCGACTTTCGCCAGACGCCGATCGAGGCGCTGCGCGAGGTGAGGCCGATGTACGAGGGCGAAGCGGTTGCCCAGTTGCAACGCTTCCTGCTGCCGTACGACGCCTGCTCGCAGCCGATTGCGAAACTCAGCGGCGGCGAAAAGTCACGCGTCCAACTCGCCCGCCTGATGCAACTCAACGCGAACTGCCTGCTGCTCGATGAGCCGACGAACAACCTCGACATCCCGGCGTCCGAAGTGCTGGAGGAATCGCTCGAGAAGTTCGCGGGCACGGTCATCGTCGTCTCGCACGACCGATATCTGCTTGACCGCCTGGTTGACCGGGTGCTCGAGGTGCGCGACGGCGAACTGCGCAGTTTCGAAGGCGGCTACAGCAAGTACCTCGAACGCATCAACGCGCCCGCACTCGAGACGGTGGTCTCGGAGGCGCACGCCGGCCAGCGCGCCAGGGCCGCGTTCGAGAAGCGCCGGCGCTGACGGCTAACGGCGACCCACTCGCGCTATCGCGAGCGGTTCTGCCAGACCAGCTCTCGCAGATCATCCGCGCGCTGAACCGCACGCTCCGAAGCCTCGCGGGGGAGTTCGCCGGCGATCGCGTAGAAGGTCGCCGCGGCCTCGGCCAGCGCATCGACGAGCACCGACGTATCACCGCGCAGACGCGCGCGTTCGGCCAGTGCCTCTTCCGCCGTGTATCGATGGGTCGCCGGGGCTACCGCCGCGACCGTGGCGAAGGCCTGCCGGGGCAAGGAATGCGCGGCATGAAGCACTACCAGCCCGGCGCTCAGGACCGCGAACCCGCAGATCAGGAACACGGGGTCGAAGCTCGTGCGTTCGCCTATCGCCGCCGGCCCGATTGCCAGCAGCGCGAAGTGCGACCCGGAAAGAAGTGGTGACCCGCCGCCCGGGAGGATGCGCGCCCGCAGGCGCGAAGGGATAGCCAGCATGTTGCCCTGCCATTTGGTCCCCACCACCTGGCGAGAGGAGCGTACAGCGAATAGCGGTTAGTTGTTAGCCCGGTTCCTTCTGTGTCCGTTTGCCCGCGGTGTGCACGCTGTTGGCGCCCACTGCATCCAACGGCCGCCGTCGTAGAATCGCGCGGTATGAGCACATGGTTCGATACGGCGCGGTTCGGGATGTTCATCCACTGGGGACATTCGTCCCAGCAGGGCATCGAGTTGTCCTGGCCCATGGTCGGCGGGAACGCCGCTCTTCCTTCGAATGATATGACGGTCGACGCCTACCAGTCGTCGGCGGCGACCTTCAACCCGGTCAACTGGGATCCGGTAGCGCTGGCTCGCACGGCGAAGTCGCTCGGCATGCAGTACGCCGTGCTGACCACGAAACACCACGACGGCTACGCGATGTTCCACACGAAGACGTCGGACTTCGGCGTGGAGCATTCGCCCTATGGGCGCGACATTGTGCGCGAGTACGTCGACGCGTTCCGGGCCGAAGGGCTGCGAATTGGCCTCTACTTCTCGCTGATCGACTGGCATCACCCCGACTACCCGGCGTTTCGCGACGAAGACAAGCCGTACCGGTTCGGGCGCAGCAATCCACCGAGCGAAGAGCAGTGGGCGCGGTTCATGGGGGTGATGACCGAGCAGATTCGTGAGTTGCTGACGAACTACGGGACGATCGACGTGATCTGGTTCGATGGCGGCTGGGAGCGAAAGCCCGAGCAGTGGCGTCCGGCCGAACTCGAGGCGATGATTCGCGAACTCCAGCCCGGCATCCTCATCAACGACCGCCTGCCCACAGTGGGCGACTTCGAAACGCCCGAGCAGTTCGTGCCGCCGCAGGCGCCGCCGCGCACGTGGGAAACGTGCATGACGATGAACGAAAGCTGGGGGTACAACCCGAGCGACACCGCCTGGAAGTCGCCGCGGCAACTGGTGCACACGCTGTGCGAAGTCGCCGGGCGCGGCGGAAACCTCCTCCTCAACGTCAGCCCCACCGGCGACGGCAGCATCATGCCCGAACAGCGGTCGATCCTCGGGGCGATGCAGCGCTGGCTCTCCACGAACCGCGACGCCATCGTCGGCACTGAGCCGGGTCTCGAACCGTGGCAGTTTTACGGCCCATCGACGCGGCGCGGGAGCACGACCTACCTCCACCTGCTCATGCGGCCGTACGAAACGGTTACGGTTCGTGGCGTACCCATTAAGAAGGTGAAAAGCGTGCGCGTCTTCGGCTTCGGGCAGGAGTTGAGTTTCAGCACTCGCTGTGCGATCGCCGATAGCTGGTTCAATCCGAACCCGCTCGGCGAGGTGACCATCCAGGTACCCGACGAGGTGGTCGACTCACTCGCGACGGTGTTGGCGATGGAGTTGGACGAGTAGTGGCCGCCGGGTTACGCAGGTATCCCGCCTGACCGCACGAAACTCGTGTACACTGGATTCGTGAGGTGTGGACGATGAAGAACATCACCTTTAGCGCCGACGAACGGCGGATTGAAGAAGCCCGGCAGCGCGCGAGGGAGCAAAACACGACGTTGAACGAAGCGTTCCGCGCCTGGCTCGAGGAGTACTCCGGGCGGGCCGAACGGGTTAAGCGGGCGCTGCGAACGCTGGACCGGATTCAAGGCAAGGCGAATTCCGGGGGCCGCAAATTTACTCGTGACGAGATGAATGAGCGGTGAATTCCTCGACACGAATGTGTTCGTCTACCACGCCGACGGCGCCTTTCCGGCAAAATCGGCCATCGCGCGATCGTTGATTGCCGAAGGGACGGCGCAAGGAACCGCGGTTACGAGCTTCCAGGTCGTCCAGGAGACGATGAACGTGGTCACACGAAAGCTCGCGTCTCCACTCACCGTTCTCGAAGCTCAAGAGTTCCTGCGAGACGTCATCGAGCCGTTATGGACCGTGATGCCCACTCCGCGCCTGTTGAACAACGCGCTCTCCTTATTCGCCAGGTACGGATTCGCGTTCTACGACTCGCTCATCGTGGCAGCGGCGCTCGATGCTGGCTGCGACCGGCTTATCTCCGAGGATTTCCAGCACGGCCAGCAGATCTAGGGGATGACCTTCGTCAACCCGTTCCGTGACCTGGACTGACTTAGTAGTTGCGCGCGCAACCTCTTTACAGGCGCGGAGCCACCATTTATGCTTCTACTAAGTAAGTACCTTCTCTAGCAGAAGTAGACAGGAAATGCCCGTGACGGACCATCCCTTCGAAATCGGCGTGTCATCGTTTGCCGACACCTTGCCCGACAGCCAGACCGGCGAGCGCATCTCCGATGAGCAGCGCCTCGCGAATCTCCTCGAGGAGATCGAACTCGCCGACCGCGTTGGGCTCGATGTCTTCGGTGTCGGCGAACACCACCGGCCCGACTTCGCATCGTCGTCGCCGACGACGATTCTTGCGGCGGCGGCCGCGCGGACGCGAAAGATCCGGCTGACAAGCGCTGTCACCGTCCTCAGCACCGACGACCCGGTGCGGGTGTTCCAGCAGTTCTCCACCATCGACCTCATTTCGCACGGGCGCGCCGAAGTGACCGCGGGGCGCGGGTCGTTCGTCGAGTCGTACCCGCTCTTCGGCTACGACCTGGACGACTACGACGAACTGTTCGCCGAAAAACTCGAACTCCTCCTCGAAGCGCGCGACCACGAGAAGGTGACGTGGGCCGGACGGCTCCGGCCGGCGATCAATAACCGGGGAGTCTATCCGCGGCCCGTGCAGGAGAAGTTGCCGGTCTGGATCGGCGTCGGCGGGAACCCGGCGTCGGTCGAACGCGCCGGCCGCCTTGGCCTGCCGCTCATCATCGCCATCATCGGCGGAGCTCCCTCGCGGTTCGCACCACTGGTCGATTACTACCGCGAATCGGCTCGTGCGGCGGGCCACGACCCGGCAACGCTGCCGGTGGCGATCAATTCGCACACGCACATCGCCGCGGATTCGCGCGAGGCCGCCGACCAACTCTGGCCGCACTACAGCGCGCTCATGAACCGCATCGGCCTTGAGCGCGGCTGGTCGCCGATGACCCGCAACCAGTTCGAAGCGCTGCGAACCCCGCCCGGTGCGCTCTTCGCCGGCTCGCCCGATGAGGTGGCGGAGAAGATCCTGGCCCAGCACGAACTGTTCGGGCACGACCGCTTCATGGCCCACATCGGAATCGGCGCACTGCCCCACGAGCAGACGCTGGCCGCCATCGAACTACTCGGCACGAAGGTTGCGCCGCGCGTGCGCGAAGAGGTGGCGAAACGGCGGGGAAAGACACTCGCGGCGGCGCGCTGAACCGGCTCCCGGCGCATCGCCGGTAGGGCACGCCGCTCGTACTCTTGGAGCATGCTCGTAGTCCAGAAATACGGCGGCACGTCCGTCGCCGATGCCGACCGGATCCGGCACGTCGCCAGCCGGGTGGTCAACCGAATCAAGCAGGGTGACCAGGTCATCGTCGTCGTCTCGGCGATGGGGAACTCGACCGATGACCTCATCGACCTCGCCCTCCAGATCGGGCCTGAGCCAGACCCGCGCGAACTCGACATGCTGCTTTCCACCGGCGAGCAGGTCTCGGTCGCGCTCGTCGCGATGGCGCTGAAGACGCTCGGCCAGCAGGCCGTCGGGCTCACTGGCCAGCAGGCGGGCATCATCGCCCAGGGGCGGCACAACCGGGGGCGCATCTCGCGCGTCGAAGCCGACCGCGTCCGCCAGGAACTCGATGCGGGCCGCGTGCCGGTCGTCGCGGGCTACTGGGGCGTGAACGAAGACCAGGAGATTCTGACCCTCGGTCGTGGCGCGAGCGACACCACCGCCGTCGCCCTCGCCGTCGCGCTGGGCGCTGCCCGCTGCGAAAACTGCAAGGACGTCGAGGGTGTCTACACCGCCGACCCCCGCATCGTCCCCGCTGCCCGCAAGCTGAAGGACATCACCTACGAGGAGATGCTCGAGCTTGCCACCCAGGGGTCGACCGTTATGCACAACCGCGCGGTCGAACTCGCTTCGGTCTACAACCTGCCCATCCTCGTGACTTCGAGCATGGTTGAAGCGCCCGGTACCCTGATTCGACAGGAGTCTGAGTTGGAAGAACGCAACCGCGTGCGCGGTATCGCACACGACACCGATGTGGCGAAAGTCACCGTCCGCCGGGTGCCCGACAGACCCGGGATCGCGACGAGCATTTTCGAACCGCTCGCCGAAGCTGGAATCAGCGTCGACACCATCGTCCAGAACTCAAGTGAGGCGAACCTGACCGACCTCACGTTCACGCTCTCGCGGGGAGACCTGCGCCGCGCCGAAGCGCTCATGCCGGCTATCTGCCAGGAAGTCGGCGCGCCGGAATACAGCACCGACCCGAACCTCGGCAAGGTCAGCATCGTGGGGGTTGGTATCCAGACGGCGCCGGGCTACGCCGCCCGGATGTTCCGCGCCATGTCGGACGCCGGCATCAACATCGAACTCATCTCGACCAGCGAGATCCGGCTCACGTGCATCATCGATTCGGCGAAGGTTCCGGACGCTGTGCGCGCGCTCCACGCCGCCTTCCAGCTGGAGACGGCGGAGTAGGCGCTACTCCCCGTCGGTGGCGCGCCAATGCCTTCTGGGACAAATGATCAATTCCGGCTATACTCATGGATCAGTGGATAGCGTCTGCGCTATCGGCGCCTCTCCCCCTGCGGGAGGGGCGCTTTTAGTTTCCGCAACTCTCGCGGTGAGCCTCGACGAGGGCCCGAATGTCGGAGTCGGGGAACACCTTAAACCCGAACTTCCCCATGCGACGGTCGCCGCGGCGATAGACTTTGTCATTGAAGATGTGCCATCGGCGGGGCGCGGCCGTGCAGCCGTCCCGCACCCACTCATAGAGGTCGCGTGAGAGCGTATCTGCGATCTCCGTCCCGTGGCTTCCCGCCTTTGGGACGAAGTCGGCGCTGGTCTGAAGCCAGTTGCGAAAGCTGGCACTGGGTACCCACTGCGTTCCAGAGAGCAGCAGGGTGTTGTACTCGAGGTGGTGTTGCGCATCCTCCACCGGTCCCTGGCTCTCGAAGCACGTGCGCCCGATGCTCTGGGGTTCGGTCATCGCAAGATAGTCGACGTATCGCTCAAACAGCAGGTGGATGGCGAGGCCATAGGTGTCCCATGGCAGGTACGGGTCTGTTTCGGTCGCTCGGAATGCGTCAAGCGCTTGCTTCCGGATCGCAACACCGAAAGCAGTGAATGTGGTGCTGGCGACCAACGCGTCAACAGCGTCACAGAACGCCACTCGCCGCGCGACGTCTCCATCGAACCCGAAGATGGTCTCGTGCCGGCGCATGTCGGTTCATGGAACGTCACCTGCCGCTCGCCGAAGAACTCGCGCTTCAACGCATCCGCGCCCAGCCTGTACTTCTCGTGAGCTTCTTCCGACATGGCCACCGCTGCGAGTGCGAACACCGGCTCCGGGCCGCCCCGGGCTTTACCCGACTCATCGAGGAAAAGGACGTTGAGTCTCCTGTGATCCAACAACGGGTGGGAGGACCTGGCTTTGAAGCGATTTCGCGGCTCGATCCGGCCATACCCTTTCAGCAAGAATCGCTGCTCTTCCCTGGAAATCTGTTGAATGAGGTTGGTACAGAGAGTCGCGTCTACTCCCGACCGTAAGAGCAGCCGCTCCAGCGTTTGGGCGACTCGGCTAGCCTCGGAGAGCACAACGGCCTGATGGCGAGCAAGGCGGCGACCTTCGGGGTCGCCGGAGGAGGAGTGCTGAGACACGCCCGCGAGTCTACCATCCGGACTTCACGCGGTAGCCCCTACTCCCCGTCGGTGGCGCGCTGCACGATTTGCGCTTTGAGGGCGTCGAACTCGGCGGGCGTGAGTTCGCCCGCTTGCTTCATCTTCACCAGGTCCGAAAGGTCCTGGAGCGATTGGCGAAGGTCTTTGTCGGTTGGGCGCGCCTGTGGCACGGGTTGGTCGCCGTACGACGATGCACCCGGGTCGCCGGGCGGGATGCCCGCTTCGATGCGGCGTTTCGCTGCCCCGGCCATTGGCGCCGGGCGCTCGCGGTCGCGGCGTTTCGCTTTCGTCCAACTCCAGATGAAGTAGTACGCGGCAAGCCCGCCGAAAACCAGCAGGATGACCGCCCAGGGGATGAGCGCGCGCGGCCCCGAGACGCAGTACTGGGCCGACGAGACGTCGCAGATGTCCTGTCCGCGTGAGTTGCGCGAGGGGCGATTCGCCGCTTCGACCGCGTACCAGCCGACGAGCAGTCCCGGAACAAAGCAGAGTGCAAGGATGAGGGCGCGATTCAGGCTGGCCGCGGCGAAGCGCACCATCGCTGGCGCCGTCCGTTTGGAGAAGAACCCGGCAACGGTGAATCGTGCACGGAGGACGCCGAGCCAGAGAAGCGCCGCAGCCCAGAACATCTTGCCTGGCGACCACGGGTAGGCGCGCCCGCGACTGGCTTCGAACGCGAGCCATGCACCGCCCGCGAGGCAGGCGGTGGTGACGAGCCAGCCCAGCGTGCGCCGCCAGCCACCCCGCCCATCGGGCCCCCGTTCGAACAGTATGCGGAACGTTTCGACAATCAAGCGCTTTTCCCCCGCCCGCGAATTAGACCATCGAACCGGGCAGTTCTTACAGCGATGGCCTGGCGGTTGAGGTCGCGGCAGCCGTGGTGTGCGGGCGGTGCACCGCTCCGTACCCGTCGCGGCTCTGATGGAGGTGAGGCCAATGTCGCGAGGGGGCAGGGTGTGCGCCGTGGGGCAACGTGGTAGGGGCGTATTGCAATACGCCCCTACGACCTGAGCGAGCGCGGCAGCCCGTGGTGTGCGGGCGGTGCACCGCTCCGTACCCGTCGCGGCTCTGATGGCGCGATCCTTCAGGCAGGCCGCCCCGAATCGCGAATCGTGAATCGTGAATCGCGAATCGTGAATCGCGAATCTGCCGCCCGCGCGCCATAACGCAAAACCGTGCTACGCTGTCTTCGAGCCCCGCACCAACGTGTGCACCCGTGCCCTACTCGTTTCTTTCGTTCGTTTGTTCGTCGTGAGTGAGCGTCAACCCGAGATCAGGCCACACCCCAAACGCTCACATCACTAACGGAGTATCTCTACCCTTTTGTCTCTCACGCTTTCGAATCGCCCCCGGTCGGCCGGCGATGCCGTCGCGCCGCAGCCCGAGGTTGCGCCCCTTGCCGCAGAAGCCACGCCATCGTTCGCCGAACTGGGCCTCGTCCCGGAGATCGTCGATACGCTGGCTGAACTCGGCATCACGGCGCCGTTCCCCATCCAGGCGATGACCATCGCCGACGCGCTTGCCGGCCGCGATGTCTGCGGCAAGGCGAAGACCGGCTCGGGCAAGACGCTCGCGTTCGGCCTGCCCGTTGTGCAACTGACGACGACCGCACGCAAGCGCCGGCCCCGCGCCCTCATCCTCGTGCCCACGCGCGAACTCGCGAACCAGGTCGCCGAAGAGTTGACGCCGTTCGCGGCCGCGCGCGACCTCTGGCTGACCGCCATCTACGGCGGCGCTTCGATGGTCAACCAGATCCGGGCGCTCCACGCTGGTGTCGATATCGCCATCGCGACGCCGGGCCGCCTCAACGACCTCCTCGAACGGAAGGAGATGTCCGTGGCCGACGTCTCGATGGTTGTGCTCGACGAAGCCGACCAGATGGCCGACATGGGCTTCCTCCCGCAGGTGCGCGCCATCCTCGACCGCATCGAACAGCCGTGCCAGACACTGCTCTTCTCGGCCACACTCGATGGTTCTATCGGCGAGCTGGTGAAGCGCTACCAGACTGACCCGGTCACGCACGAAGTGGCCTCGCCGACGACCTCGGTCGAGACGCTCGACCAGCGTTTCATCGGCGTCGACCGGCCGGAGAAGCTGAACGTCGCCGCCGAGATCTGCCGTGCTTCGCGCCGGTCGATCGTGTTTGTTCGAACGAAGCACGGCGCCGACCGGCTGGCCGAGCAGCTCACGCGCATTGGCGTGAACGCATCGCCGATCCACGGCGGGCTGAACCAGAACAAGCGCGAACGCACGCTTGCCCGGTTCGCCAGCGGCCACGCGCCGGTGTTGGTCGCAACCAACGTCGCTGCGCGCGGCATCCATGTCGACGGCGTCGATACCGTGCTGCACTTCGACATCCCGGAGGA
>CAYYDX010000090.1:0-12426 GCA_964470735.1 uncultured Anaerolineaceae bacterium | reverse complement strand
CCGCGACGGTCAGCGCGGGCGCGACGAGGCGCGCCTTCCGCGCGAGCGCGAACACCGCTGCCGCCAGCCCGGCGACGGCGACGACCGCGACGGCGGCCTCGGGCGCAGCGTTGTAGAAGTCCCGAACGCGCCCGGCCACGTGGAGTTGGACCATCGCCGTCGCCCAGGCCGCGGGAACGAACGCGAGCATCCAGCGCCCGTCGCGCTTCGCCAGGTCGATGGTCGCGACTGTCCCGGCGCCAACAAGCAGGGCGATCCCGGGCATCAGCGCCGACGTGTAGTAGCTGTGATAGATGCCCTCGGCATACGAGAAGACGAGTCCGAAGAGCAGCGTCCAGCCAAACGCGAGCGCGATCGCCGCGCGTGCGGTGGGGCGTTTTCGCCACCGCCAGCAGGCCACCGGCGCGATGAGCAGCGCGAACGGCAGCAGCCACGAAATCTGCGGGCCGTTCGCATCATCGAACATCCGCCAGGGTCCCGGCGAACCGGCGATGATGCCACCGCGACCATTGGCCGGACCGGCCGGCGGGGCATTGCGAGGAGGGACAATCCCGCCGCCGGTGTTCCGGTTCAGCGGCCCGACGCCACCGGGGAAACCGCCAGCGTTGCCGCCGGGCTGTCCGGCCGGCCGGGTGCTTTCATTTCCATCGACACGGCCGAGACCGTTGTAGTCGACCACGAGGTTCTGCACGGAGTTGTCGCTGCTGCCACCGACGTACGGGCGGCTGCCGGCAGGAACGGCGTCGACCACGAGCATCCACGAGGCGGAAACCGCGAACGTGGCGGCCGCGAGGATGCCCAGCCTCGCCGCTGTCCGCGCGAGTTCCGGGCGCGTGACCGCCGGGAGCGCCACGACGACCGCGAGCGCGAGGGCCGGCCCGGGGATCCATGCGGCGAGCATCTTGATGTTGAAGGCGACCCCCACCAGCGCCCCGGCGAGCGCAATCCAGGCCCACCACCAGCGCTTCGATTCGAGCGACAGGAGCGTGGCCCCCGCGGCCGCGATGAGAGTCAGGATCATGAACGGTTCGGGCAGGTTGAGGCGGTTCACCGCCACCGAAATCGGCGACACCGCCAGCGCCGTGGCGGCAACCGTGGCCCCGAGCACGCCGAAGGAGCGGCGGGCAATGAGCCAGAGCAGTCCGACGGAAACCGCCCCCGCGAACGCGCTCGGCAGCAGGATCGCCCACGAGGAATAGCCGAAGACCCTGACCGAAAGCGCGCCGAACCAGAGGAACACCGGTGGCTTATCGACGGAGATGAATCCACCGGGGTCGAACGCGGCGAAGAAGAAGTTGTGCCACGAAACCGCCATCGAGCGGACGGCGGCGGCGTAGTAGGTGTTGCCGTTGCCCGCCTCGTCGAGTCGCCAGGCGTTCAGCGCGAGCGCGACGCCAGTAGTCAGCGCCAGCGAAGCGACATCGAACCAACGCCGTGCCCGCCATGCGGCGAGGCGCGGACGCCACCACGGCAGGCCGGCCGCTGGCGCCTGGCCGCCGGGCGCATCAAGCACGAGGAGGCTCCGGGAACACCCAGCGGTTCAGCATCAGGTAGCGGAGCACCGTCGCCACCGCACTCGCGCCGAGCGCGAGGAGCAGTTCGAACCGCCCTTCCGGGTGGTCGAAGGTTTCGAGCGCAGCCCAGAGAACCACAGACGACGCAACCAGCCCGAAGAGGTAGACAGCGCCGTAGCCGGTGGCCTGTGCGGCGAGGCTGCCGCCGCGAACGCCGAAGGTCAGCCGCCGGTTGGCCGCGAAGTTCAGTCCGACCGTCGCGGTAAGCGCGCCGAAGTTCGCGCCGAGCGGCCCGGTGACATGGCGCAGGGCGGAGAAGATGCATGCGAAGGCCACGGTGCAGGTCACGCCGATGAGGGCGAAGGTCGTGAGCTTCCGGGTATTCCGGTTCTTGCGCCATGCGAGGGCAAGTGGGGCCGGCGCGGCAGTACGACCGAGGAACATGCGCCCAGTGAAGCACACGCCGATGAGAGTTCGGTAAGAGCGCGCGATTGGAGGGAAGGGGCGGGTTAAGGGGCAAGCCGGCGCGGGACCGGGCCGCCTGTGCGGGTGGAAACCTCTGCTTCTACGCGCCCCTAGAAGTTCAGGTACAGCGCCGGGTTCACGAAGCCGCCGTTGTAGCGGATTTCGAAGTGCAGGTGGTGGCCGGTCGTGAAGCCGGTCAGGCCGGTCATCCCGAGCGTGCTGCCGGCGGAGACGCGCTGACCCGGCGAGACGTTGATCTGGCTCATGTGGGCGTAGAGCGTTGTCCAGCCGTCGCCGCAGTCGACAATGACGTGGTAGCCGTACGAGTACGTGAGGTACTCGGTCGAGATAACCGTGCCGTCGCACACCGAGAAGATGGGCGAGAAGGCGAAGCCGTACATGTCGAGGTCGATGCCGGTGTGGTACGAGCCACCACCGCGGCTGACGCCGAAGGGGTCGCTGATGCCGTGCCAGGCGGCCAGCGGGAAGTTCTTGAACTTGCCACCCGACGGTCGCGGGCTGTCGCCGGCCGAGCCGCTGCCCACACCGGGGCCGCTGCCGGGGTTGCCGGGGCTCGTCGCCGGTGGTGGCGGCGGAGGCGGTGGTGGCGGCTTGATGGTCGCGCCCGGAAGGAGCACGTACTGGCCCTGCTCCAGCGCGTTCGGGTTCGAAATGTTGTTTGGCTTGTAGGCGATCACCGTGTCGGACGTGATGTTGTCGTACTGCTTGACGATCTTGTCGACGGTGTCGCCGTAGGCAACCTTGTACAGGATGCCGTCCTTGCGCGGGATGATGATGACCATGTCGCGCTGGATGAGGTTCGGGTGCGTGGCGTCGAGCGTCGGGTTGTTCGCGAGGATGGTGTCCATCGAGACGCCGTAACGCTGGGCGATACCGCTGATCGAGTCGCCGCCCTGGGTGCGGTACTCAACGATTGGGCTGCGCGGGTCGATGATGTCGGCGAGTGGCTTCACGCCCGCGCCGACTTCGCCCGAGACCGCTGCTGCTGCGGCAACCCCCGAAGAGAGCGACGCGTTCGGCGAGAGCGCGCCGACCGCCCGTTCGGCCGCCACTTCGACGCGCAGGTCGGTCGAAGCGACTGAGTCCATCGTCTGGGTGCTGGCCGAGGGACGGAATGCGGTAAGCGAGTGGGTCTGGGTTGTGCCCGCCATGCCAGAGAGGCTGAACGTCGGCACGGTGGTGCTGGAGATGGCGTTGGAAGAGTTCGGGAACTGGCTGGCGAAAACGACAGCGCCTACCGCAAGTGCCACGACGAGGCCGTGTACGGTGAATCGCCCATGCCGCCGCGAGTGCGCGTGCGACCGTGCCCGTGATCCGTCGATACTCATACAGCGTTCGGTCAGGTGACGTGGCGGGGGCCATCGTCCACAGGCTGAGCCAGCCTAACCTTGCTCGCTTACTCCTTCCCGGGCTATCCCGGAAAACCCTGAAAGGCCCGGGATGCGAGGCTCTAGGGGCTTCCCCCTAGAGTTCGGTCTTCAGAGAACCGAGGAACTCCTCGTTGCTGGATGTCCTCGCGATCCGTTCGAGCAGCCGTTCGGTCGCTTCGAGCTGGTTCGGCGAGTTCTGCGAAATCATAGCCGTCATCCGGCGCACGAGCCAGACGCCCTTGAGCGTCCGCTCGTCGAGCAGCAGTTCCTCGCGGCGCGTGCTGCTACCCTGGACATCGATCGCCGGGTAGAACCGGCGCTCGGCAAGCTTGCGGTCGAGGCGCAGCTCGAGGTTGCCGGTGCCCTTGAACTCCTCGAACACCACCTCGTCCATGCGCGAACCCGTATCGACGAGGCAGGTGGCGAGGATCGTGAGCGAACCGCCTTCTTCGCACTTGCGTGCCGCGCCGAAGAGGCGCTTCGGTGGATAGAGCGCGATCGGGTCGACACCACCCGAGAGGGTACGGCCGCTCGGCGGGAGCGCGAGGTTGTAGGCGCGCGTGAGGCGGGTGATGGAGTCCATCAGGATGACGACATCCTTGCCACCTTCGACGAGCCGCTTGGCCCGTTCGAGCGCCATCTCGGCTACCCGCGTGTGGTCTTCAACGGGCTCATCGAACGTGCTGCTGACCACTTCGCCGCGCACGCTGCGCTGCATGTCGGTCACTTCCTCCGGCCGTTCGCCGATGAGGAGGACGATGAGGTGCACGTCCGGGTAGTTCGTGGCGATGCCGTTGGCGATGTTCTTGAGGAGCATCGTCTTGCCGGCTTTCGGCGGGCTCACGATGAGTCCACGCTGGCCGCGGCCAATCGGCGCGATGAGGTCGATCAGCCGGTGGGTGAGGTTGTCCGGCGTGGTTTCGAGCTTGAGCTGCTCTTTCGGGAAGATGGCGGTCAGGTTCTCGAAGAACGGCCGGCGCTTAGCCGTCTCCGGGTCGATTCCGTTGACCGCTTCGACTTTGAGCAGGCCGTAGTACTTCTCGTTGTCCTTCGGGTGGCGAACCTGGCCGGTCACATAGTCGCCGGGGCGCAGGGCGAACCGCCGCAGCTGCGACTGCGAGACGTAGATGTCGTGCGGTCCGGGCAGCATCGATTCGCCGCGCAGGAAGCCGTAGTTGCCGTCGTCGCTGACTTCGAGGAAGCCACCCGAGAAGACGTTGCCGCGGGCTTCGGCCTGGTGCTGGAGCAGCCGGAAGATGAGGTCGGTCTTGCGCAGGACAGACGCCTCTTCGAGGCCCATCTCGACAGCGAGGTCGGCCAACTGCTCGCGCGACTTCTGTTCGAGTTCGGCGATGTTCAGGGGCGCCATCTGCGGCTGGTTGTCGCGCTGCCGCTCCTGGCGCGAACCACGGTCGTCGCGTGGTTCATAGTCGCCGCCGTCCTGTGGCGGCCAGACCCGCTCGGGGCGGCTGGTGCGATGCTCGCGCTCGCCACGGTCGCGGCCCCAGCGGCGTTCGCCACGGTTCTCGCGGCCTTCGCGCTCGCGGAATTCGCGCTCGCGGCGGCCACCAGCCTGCTCGTCGCCACTCGCTTCGGCGTTCGCGCCATCACGGGGTTCGCGACGGAACGTGCGCTCTCGCGGCGCGGCCGGTTCGTCGCCGGTCGTTTCGACAGCCGCGCTGACTGCGGACGCAGATTCGAGCGCGGGTTCGGCAGTCTCCCCGGCCATCTCGGGCTTCGGTTCGCGCTTGAAGGTGCGGCGAACGCGGGGCGCGGTGGCTTCGGCCGGCGCGGTTTCACTCGCTGCTTCCCGCTCTGCGACCACAGCCACGACGTCGACGACGTCTTCCGGCGGAGGCGCAGCCTTCGCGCGCGTCGTGCGACGGCGCGGAGCGGGTGCGGCGGTGTCACTTTCGGGAGCGTGCCCGTTCGTGCTGATCAGTTCGGCTTGGGTTTCAGTTTCTTCCAATGGGGCTACCAGGCAGGTACAGAATGGGGGGAGACGATGGGGATGCGTTCGAGCGAAGGGTGCTGCCGCGCCGGTTGCCAGGGCTCTACGGGCGCCGGGACAAGAAGAGAGAGCTGGATGTGCTCGCTGCGCACTCCGTTCCAGCTATGAACACATTACGACGCCATCCACCGGCATGCAACAACCAGGTTGGCGCTGACCGATGGCGCGCGCGGTTGTAGGCTTGCCCGCCATGCGAATCGGCGCCGCTACTATCGACATCACACCGCCGGTCGGGACACCGCTCGACGGCTACGGCGGCCGCACCGATGTCTCCCTCGGCGTCCATGACCCGCTCAACGCCCGCGCGCTCTACCTCGATGACGGCGAAACCGCGCTCGCGCTGGTCGTCTGCGACCTGCTGGCCATCGGCAGCGGCCTCGTGGAACGCGCGCGCGAACTGATCGCCGAGCGGCCCGGCCTCCCCGCCGCGAACGTGATGATCTCCGCCACGCACACGCACGCCGGGCCGGCCGGGCTTCGCGGCAGGGGCGAACCGGTGCTGCTCGAAACCACCGCGCGCAAGATCGCGGGCGCCGTTCGCGCGGCCCACCGCGCCGCGGTCGAAGGTCTCCTCAAGTACGGCCAGACCGAACTTTCGAGCTTCGCCCAGAACCGCCGCCACCCTGACTGGCCAATCGACCACCGTCTCGACGTCGTCGCCGCCGACACCCCCGGCGGGCGCAACATCGCGACGGCCGTGCGCTACGCTTGCCACGCGACGACCCTGAACTTCGACAACCTCGACATCACTGCTGACTACCCCGGTGAACTCTGCCGCACCGTCGAGTCCGTGGTCGGTGGCGGCGCGCGAGCGCTCTTCTTCAACGGCGCCTGCGGCAACATCAATCCGGCGTGGATACGGCAGGACTTCGCGAACGTCCGCCGCGTTGGCTCGATTGCGGGCGCGCGGGCGGCAGCGCTTTCGCAAGAACTGCGGCCGCTCGGGCTCAGCCACCAGGGCGATAACATCCGCTGGGACGAACTGACACCGAAGGCAATCGACGGCGAGATGGTGCACGGGCGGCTGCGCGTGGCCTCGCGCACCTTCGAAGCGCCCTACCGCCGGGGAGACGACGACGCGACGCTGGCTGCACGGCTTGCCTCGCTGGAGCGCGACTACCGCGAACAGGAAGCGGGACTCTCGACCGGCGAGCGCCGGGCCGCCATGGCCCGCCTCACCGCGCTCCGTGGCGAACGGCTCACACTCCTGCGAACACGCGACCGCGGGCCAGTGCGCCGCGAGGAGGTCCAGGCCTTCGCGCTCGGCGACAACCTCCACGCCGTCGCGCTCCCGGGCGAGGTGTTCTTCGAGACCGGCGAGGATATCCGCACGCTCTCGGGGCTGCCGAACCTGCTCGTCATCGCCTACGCCAACGACTACCCCGGGTACTTCTGCCGCGCGGAGGCGTACGAACAGGGTGGCTACGAAGCCGGCGTGACCCCCTTCGCACCCGAAGCCGACAAGTTGCTGGTCGAGGCCGCCGTCGCCGCACTGAAGGACGTGAGCTGAAGCGCCACGCTTCGTGTTCGCGCAACTGGCTGCCCTCCGCGTAGATTCCGCACACGCTCTCCCGGAGGCCCGCCATGCCAACTGCCCTCGTCCTCACCGCCCACGGCGACGACATGGAGTTCTTCGCGGGCGGCACGATCGCCCTCCTCTGTGAAAAGGGGTGGGACGTCCACGTCGTGATCGCCACCGACAACTCGCGCGGCACGTTCGAACTGAGCGCGGAAGAGATGTTCGGTCTGCGTCTCAAGGAAGCTGACGCCGCCGCGAAGCTGCTCGGCATTCGCAGCGTGGCGTGCCTCGACTACCCCGACGGCTACCTCTGCGATACGCCCCACACCACGCTGCGCGGGCAGTTCATGGCCGCGATCAGGCGAACCCGCCCGGATATCGTGTTTACGTGGGACCCCTGGGCCCCCTACGAAAACCACCCGGACCACCGTGCGGTCAGCTGGGCCGCGATGGAAGCGGCGAGCTTCGCCCACTTCCCGCTCTACTACCCGGAACAGCTGGCAGACGGCGGAAAGCCGTTCTACGTGCCCGAAGTGTGGTACTTCGCCAAGAATCCCACTGGCGTGAACAAGCACGTCGCGCTCACACCGGGCGCGGTTCAGAAGAAGATCGATGCGCTCTGCTGTTACGACAGCCAGATGGTGCTCACGCTCCGCGACCACCAACTCGCAATCGAATCGGCCCCGTTCGATGTTCCGCGGGTCACCGGCCTCGATCCGCAAGATTACCGCGCGTACGTCGACCACCTCATCCGCCGTGGCGCCGAACGTACCGGTCGCCAGTTCGGCGTCGAGTACGCCGAACAGTTCCGGCGCACGCGCTGGGGTGGAACCGAGCGGCAGGCGCCCGCGGGCACGCAACTCGAAGACCCGGTGTAGCTCGCTCGCGCTCAGCCGCGGAGCAGGCGCGCCATCTCTTCGACGACGTGCCGGTAGCGAGTCGTCGCCTGCGCCTTGAGCCGCTTTTCGAGCCCGCCATTGACGTCGACCCCGGGCGGGCGAACCACTGGCAGCACACTCAGGACCTCGCGCCGCCGGACGAGCACGGTTGCGGGGTCATCCCGCAGCCGCCCGGCCGCGGCCCCCGGGAGTTCGTGGCGGAAGAACGTGACGAACCGGGTGTACTCCGCGTCCGGGTACGATTCGAAAGCAGTCGAGGTCAGCAGTTCGTCGAGTTCGTCGAGCGTGCGAACGATGGCCGCCGCGTTCCGCAACCCTTGCTCGACGAGCGCCGCCTCGATGACCTCCGCCACGGTCTCGCTGTCGCGCCCGTCCTCGAACAGCAGGTTGCCGCTCTGCAGGTAGGTCACGACGTTGGCGAAGCCCGCGCCTTCGCACACGGCGCGGAGGTCGGTCATCTTGATCCGGTTGTGCGTGCCGACGTTGATGGCGCGGAGAAACACGGCCTGGCGCATGGCGTCGAGCTTACCCCACACCTGCCCGGTTGATGCCGCTCACCTGTCACTCCCGCGTGTCAGTACACCCAGGCAACCTCGTAGCGAACGATGGACACATCGGTCTTCGCCGGCTTGATGGTGCGCGGTTCGAAGCGCGTGATGTCCGGGGCGTCCATTTCCTCGCGCTGCGCCTTCAACTCGGCGACCTGGGCTTCGAGCGCTTCCTTGCGGCTCTCGGCCGTGTTTTCCATCCGGTTCTTCGTGAGCACGCTCCCCATGCCGGTCGTCTTCACCCGCTTCGATTTGCCCGTGAACACGTTGAGGTTCGCGAGCAGTGCCGTAAAGACCGACATCCACTTCTCGAACCTTCGGCCCTTCAGTTCCTGCGACTTCGTGGAGATGTCGCGCTCGAGCTTCGCGATCTTCGCGTCGAGGGCGTCGCGCTTGGCGTTCACGCCGGCGCCCGAGCCGATCCTCGCCGCGAAGCTGGCGGCGTCTTCGCCGGGCAGCGAGAACTTCTTCGTCACCGGGTCGTAGAGCAGGGTCGCTGCGAGCCGGTCGTCGAGCCGGTCGCGCAGTGCGCGCTCGATGACCTTCGCGCCATCGGAGGCGGCGGCGAATGCGGGCAGGTCGCCATAGCTCAGCCCGGCCGGCGCCGATTCCGTCAGCCGCTCCATGTCGAACTCGTCCGGCTCCTGCTCGGTGAACTCGCCCGCCTTCATCTCAGGCGTGAGGCGGAACGCGAGCGTCCGCTGCGACTCCTCGCTGGCCACGCCACCGGCCTTGTAGCGCACAGCCGCGCGCACCACCACGTACGGTTCGGCCATCGTTCCGCCGCGGAGACTGTAGTACTTCGCTTTCAGCGGCGCCGGCAGCGGTGGCGCGGCGACTGGCGCCGGAGCACTGGCGGGTTTCGCAGCCTCCTGCGTCGCGCTGGCTGCAGGAGCGGCCTTCGCCGGGACTGCGCCCGCGACATCCTCGCCGAGGCGGCGAATCTCCTCGCGCGTGATTGGCCCGCGCAGGTACGACATCACGAACCGCGAGTTCACGAGTTGCGGCGCCTTGCGATGGATGTCGTGCACGAGGAACACGCGCTTCTGCACGCCCGCGATGAGT
Organism: uncultured Anaerolineaceae bacterium; assembly: GCA_964470735.1. Lineage (GTDB taxonomy): Bacteria > Chloroflexota > Dehalococcoidia > Tepidiformales > Tepidiformaceae > Amarobacter. The sequence continues at coordinate 3,014 of CAYYDX010000090.1, read as the reverse complement.
TGTTCGAACGGCACGGCACTCGCGGCGTCCGCAAGCGCGGCTTCGATGCCCTGCTTCACGCGGTTCTGGTCCTGCTCCGTCTGCAGCCGGCCAATCGCCCAGAACCCCATGTTCGCGAGGCCCTTGTAGTCGAGGTCCACCGGGTTCTGCGTTGAAAGCAGCACACCCACGCCATACGCGCGCGCCTGCTTGAGCAACGTGAGCAGCGGCTTCTTCGTCGGCGGATTCGCCGACGGCGGGAAGTAGCCGTAGATCTCGTCCATGTAGAACAGGAGGCGCAGTTCGCTCGTCCCCGGCTGCTTCCGCATCCACGTCTTCAGTTTGTTCAGCAGCAACGCCGTCACGAACAGCCGCTGGTCGTCTTCGAGGTGCGCCGTGTAGACGATCGAAAGTTGGGGCACGCCATCGGGTGTGCGCACCCACGATTCGATATCGATCGGCTCTCCCTGGCGCCAGACTTCGAACGGCGGCGACGCCACCAGGTTGTTGAGCGCGAACATCAGCCCGTTGCGATCCTTCTGCGGGTAGAACGCGTCCATCGGCAACGCGCCGACTTTGTCGATCGGCGGGTTCGCCACCTGTCCGATGAGCGTCGGCAGATCGAGGTCCTGGTTCTGCCGCCAGGCGTTCTCGATGAGGCTGAAGAGGAGGATGTACTCGCGACTGCTCACCTGGTCGGCATCGATCTTCACGAGGCCCAGCAGGGCGGTGACGATCGAGTCGATCTCGTCGCGCAGTTCCTCTTCGTTCCCCTCGAAGCTGACGCCCGGCGCGGCCAGCGAATCGATCAGGTTCAGCGGGATGCCGGCGGTTGCCCCCGGCGTGAACATCCGGATGCGGTGGCCTTTCGCATACGCCGCCACGTCGGCCGGTTCGATCCCCCAGTCGTGGAGACCCTTCGTCCACACCTGGCTCACGGCCTGCGCCATCTCGGCGGTGGTCTTGCCTTCGCGCGCAGCCTCATCCTTGTCGACCCATGGTTCGAACTGCTCGGGTGCAAGCCGGTCGAAGGCGAGCGCGAGGTTCCCCATGTCGCCCTTCGGGTCGATGACGATGACCGGCACCTTGCTCTTCAGCAACTCTTCGATGATGCCGATGCTGAAGCCCGTCTTTCCCGAGCCGGTCATCCCGATGACGATGCCGTGCGTGGTGAGGTCGCTCGAATCGAGGAGAAACCGTTCGCCGAGCGACTTGTCGGCCGAGTTGAATTCCTTACCGACATAGAGATCCGGCATGGAGCGCCCTCCCGGGAAGATGGCAAAAAGGGTAGCGCCGGCCGCCGGGAGCGGCGAACCGGGACTGCCCTGGCGGCTTCTCTCCCGGCCACGCGACCGGCAAAGCCGGTGCTCCGGTATAGTCGAGAGTCCCACACTCGGAATCCGCTGGAGACCAATGACCACCACCGAAACCGCCCTCACCGCCAAAGTGCACGACCTGCTGCTGGACCAGATAGCGCGCGGCACACAGCTTGGAACGCAGGTCGCCGCCTACCGCAACGGTGAGTTGATTCTCGACACCTTCGCCGGTGAACTGGGGCCCGAAGACTCGCGGCCGGTGCACGCCGACACGCTGTTCAGCAGCTTTTCGACCACGAAGGGCCCGGCCGCGCTGGCGCTCCACATCCTCGCCGACCGCGGACTGATCGACTACCAGGCGCCGGTCGCGAAGTACTGGCCGGAGTTCGCGGCCAACGGCAAGGAGCGTGTGACGGTGGCCCAGGCGATGAGCCACCAGGCCGGCCTGCACGCGGCGCCCTCGGGCGAGGTCATGCTCGACTGGGACCGCGCCATCGACTACGTCGCGAACGGCGTCCCCGCGTGGGAGCCTGGCACGGCTACCGGGTACCACGCGCTCACCTACGCCTGGGTTGTCGGCGGCATCGTCCAGGGCGCCAGCGGCCGCCACATCAAGGACGTCCTGCGCGAGGAGATCGCCGAACCGCTGGGCATCGCCAACGAGTTCTACGTCGGCATTCCGGATGGCCTGGATGACCGGCTGGCGACGCTCCAATCGCCGGCGCCGCTTTCGCCGGAAGAGGCTGCGAAGAGCCCGCTTGCGATGCTCCCGCCCGACCATGATTTCTACAAGGCGATGCCCGTCGACTCCGGCCTCGACTTTAACTCCATGCAGGTGCGCAAGGCCTGCCTGCCGTCGGCGAACGGTCACTTCACCGCCCGCGCCCTCGCCCGGATGTACGGCGCACTCGCCAACGGCGGCGAAATCGATGGTGTGCGGCTGGTCTCGAAGGAGCGGATCGCACTCATGAGCACGATCCAGACCTCCGACCCGGACCGCGTGTTGTTCCTGCCCATGCGCAAGAGCATCGGCTTCTTCAACGGCGGCAAGATGATGGGCATCAACACCGTCACCGGGCCGCGCGAGACCGCCTTCGGGCACTCCGGCGCTGGCGGTTCGACCGCCTTCGCCGACCCGGAAGCCGGGCTCAGCATCGCCGTCACCATCAACCGGATGCAGAACAACCTCCAGGGCGAAGGGCCCGCCTCGGAAATCTGCGAACTGATTCGCAACGAACTGGGCGTCAACGGCTAGCGTTCGGAGGCCCGCCGTGTCTTTCCGCCACGCGCGGGCTACGATTCGGGGGTGACTCACTACCAGGCCGCCATTTTCGACATCGGGGGAGTGCTCACCCACTCCCCGGTTACCCGCATCAAGCAATTCTGTATCGAACACCGGATACCGGATGATGTGCGCTGGGCGATCTTCGCACCCGAGGATGGGCCATGGTCGCGCTTCGAACGGAGCGAACTGACACGCGCCGGGTTCGCGAGCGAGTTCGACAGCCACGTAGGACCGTCGGGCAGCGCCGCGACGGGCAGCTTCTTCCTCGACTGGTTCTTCCAGGGGTTCGGCGAGCGCACCGAGGTCGTGAACGTGGTGCGCTTCCTGCGCGGCAAGGTGAAACTCGGCGCAATCACGAACAACGTCGCGCGCGACGTCGAGTCGACCCGGCGCGCCTCCGGGATCGACGTCCAGCGCCTCTTCGACGTCGTCGT
>CAYYDX010000089.1:0-12526 GCA_964470735.1 uncultured Anaerolineaceae bacterium | reverse complement strand
GACATCATCAACGACCCGCAGGACAACTGCATCAGCCGCGTCCTCTACGAGTCGGAAGACCCGGGCGAGGTCGACATCGAGGCGTTCGCCAGCTGGACCCAGAATGGCGGCGACATCTCGAACTACACGAAGGTCGCCTTCGTCGTCTACTACATGAAGATCAACACGATCAACGTGTCGCTGGTGACGCAGGTGGCGAAGCCGAGCCACAACCGCTCGGGTTACGACTACGCCCCCGGCAACCCGTGGGACGCAAGCAAGGACGACGCGGACAACGCGGCCGACTGGAACGTTTCCAAGGACCTCCTGGTTCGCGGTCGCGTGACCGGTTGGTTCCTGAACAGCAACCCGTCGGGCCGTGCGGCCGATACGAGCAACCCGCTCAACGTGCTGCCGGCGAACCGCTGGGTGATGCCGCAGGACTGGCCGCTGCTGGCCGGTGGCCCGGCCGACCCGGCTGATGGCAGCGATGCTATCGGCACGGCCGAGCAGTTCCGCCCGTACTACGACATCATGTTCGCCCCGAACAACGGCCGCGGCCTCGCCCTCGGCGACTTCGACGGACTTGGCACCAACAACGTGGCTTTCGTGGCCGCTGGCAACACCGGCACCGGTTCTTCGACCAACCCGATCAAGGTGACGACCTGCTCGCTCCTGACGGCTGGCCGGAGCATCTACGTCGGCGCCACGCCGAAGACCGTTGGAGCTTCGCCGCTTAGCTGCGTGGGCACCTCCCTGTACCTGACCGCCGCGTTCGTCTCCGCTCCGGCGGCCGGCACGCCGATCCTCGTTGCGACCGGTGTTCCGTTCGAAGGCCCGTACAGCCTGCTCGACATCGTTGGCTTCGCGGCCGACGGTAAGGGTGGCGCGGCGCTCAGCGACTGGGACGCCGGCAACATCCGTGACGCGGCCAAGGACGACGGCGACGTCGACATGTGGGACGCCCCGATGCCTCCGTCGATGGTCTCCGTGGCCATCCGCGGGACCGGCTTCATCAAGGAAGTCCACAAGCACGACGTCTACTACCTCGGCACGCCGGACACCCCGGCTGTCGCACAGCTCGGCACCCAGCTCTACCCGAACCCGTTCTACATCCAGGACATCCCGGATAGCCCGTTCATCCCGGCCGTTGTGGCTGGCGGCGGCTACCTGTGGAACACCTGGGGCAACGACGGCCCGGGTGGTAACGGCCAGGGCGCCTACGAGTTCTGGCAGCCAGTGCTCGTTGGCACGAACTCCGAAGGTATCGGCGATGCGTTGAGCAGCACCGACACCGCGGAACTCGGCATCATCCGCAGCGCCTACGGCGATAGCACCATCGCTCGCGACCTGGTCGTCTACACGGACAACCACGGCGAGTTCATGGTGACCGCCAACGGCGACTTCAAGACCGACCTGACCGCCTGCGCGACGAACGTGCTCGCGGGTGGCAAGCACTGCAAGCCCGGCGACAAGGTGGGCACCGGTTCCATCACGGCGACCGTTGACTACCCGGACTTCCGCGGCAAGCACTTCCCGGTCCTTTCGAACGCGGCCACCGTCACCTGGACGTGGGGCGGCTACAAGGACGTGACCGTTGAGAACGGCGAGACCGACCAGTACAAGTACATCGTGTTCCATGGCATGGACCGCGACGGCTTCTGCTCGAGCCTCGGCACCGGCGCCGTCCTCCTCCACAGTGTCCTGTCGGGTAAGCCCGACCTGGCGCCGTGGGAGAGCCAGATTGGCATGGACGACGATGACACCGACTTCTCGAGCCTCGGCGCCCGCTACAACGGCGACCCGGACGAGAACGTCGACTTCCTGATCGACAGCGGCGAAGGGATCATCATCGGCCAGAGCGGCTACGGCGCCATCAATGATGGCAAGCAGTTCGCCACCGACGTCCCGACGTTCTCGCTCGCCGAGAACAACCCGGCCGCCACCGGTATCAAGGAATTCCCGCTCAGCTCGCTGGCGGCTTCCGGCCAGACCGATGAATGCCAGGCGTGGATCAAGGTCTCGAACAGCCTGCTCGGCATCCTGAACGTCCTCGCGATTGCGAACGACGACGAAGGCAACATCGGGTTCGACAAGATCATCGATCTGACGAACACCACGTCCTACACGCTGAACTTCCGCTGGTCGCTCGTTACCTGGGCGGGCGCGGACAGCATCAGCGTGAACGATGCCATCAAGGGCACCGGGACCTCCGGGAAGAATCCTGGTGGCAACGACATCTCGGCGAGCGTGACGGCCATCTACGGCTGGGACGCGTCGGCGCAGCAGTGGCTCGGGTTCTTCCCGACAGGGGTGAATGTCCCTGGCGCGAACGACCTGACCACCCTGCAGACGGGCCAGGCATACTGGATCGCCATCACCGGACCGTCGTCGGTCACCTGGACTATCGCGTCTAACGTCAACTAAACGGATTCGTCCGCCCGTGGTTCCGCCTCTTTCGGGAGGCGGGGCCCGGGTGGCGAGACGTTAGTTGACTTGGACCGTTCAGACAGGAATGGAGCAAGCAATGACGAAGGTTCTCAAGTTGCTCGGTGGCGGTTGGCTTGCCGCGGTCCTCGGAGTGGCTTTGTTCGCGGCGAGTGGCGCTCTGACGAGCGGCACCGTCTCGGCCGAAAGCCCGCCGAATCCGCCGGCTCGCTTCGTCGGCTCGGTCCTGGTCGATGGCCAGGCCCCGGCAGGCGGCACGCTTATCGAAGCCCGCATCGGGAACGCCACGTGTGGCGCGACGACGGTGTTCATGGCTGGTGGGGAAGCGCGTTACACGCTCGACTCCCCGGCGCTGGACCCGGGCGCGAACCCGAACTGCGGCGTCGATGGCGCCACCGTTTCGTTCTACATCGGCGGCAAGAAGGCCAACGAGACCGGGAGCTGGAAGAACTACCAGCTCAACACGGTCAACCTGACCTACACGACGCCGACGACCACGGCAACGGCCACGCCGAAGCCGCCGGTCACCGGTTCCGGCCCCGCCACGGATAGCACCTCGGCCACCTGGCTGTACGCTGTCCTCGGCCTCGGCGCCCTCGCCTTCGGCGTGGGTGGCGCGACGGTAGCCCGCCGCGCTCGCTAACCGGCACAGCCGCAAGGCAAACCTGGGAGGCCCCGCTTCGGCGGGGCCTCTTTGCGTGTGGGCGATTTTGCGGTGGTTGGAGGATTAGATGCGGGCCGGGCGTGTCGGTTGTGCGCCGGCGGCCAGCAGCGCGCGCGACAGGCGGTCGGCGGTGAACGGCTTCTGCACGAGGCCGGCGATGCGGCGCTTCACGTCGGTGTCGATGTGGGAATCGGCTGCGTAGCCTGTGCAGACCACGACGGGCACATCGTTGCGGATGGTGGTGAGCGCGCGGAAGGTTTCGCTGCCGGTCATCCCGGGCATCACGAGGTCGAGGAGCACGGCGCTGAAGCGGTCGGGCCGGGCGCGCATGATTTCGACGGCGGTCGCGCCGCCGGGGGCTTCGACCACGTTATAGCCGAGTTCGGTGAGCGTCGCCGTGGTGGTCCGGCGCACCATCGCATCATCGTCGACGACGAGCACGAGGTTGCCCTCGCCGGCGTTGAAAGCGTCAACGGGGGCGGCGTTCTCGGGTTCGAGCAAGGGGAGCGTGATGGTGAACGTGGTGCCACGGCCGCGGGCGCTCTGGACGGTGATGTCGCCGTGGTGGCCCTGGATAATGCCGTAGGTGATGGCCATGCCGAGGCCGGTGCCCGAGCCAGCAGGCTTCGTGGTGTAGAACGGTTCGAAGATGCGGACGCGGGTCTCTTCGTCCATGCCGGGGCCGGTGTCGGCGATTTCGACGAGACCGACGTTGCCGTTGACGGAGAGTGCGACGCGGATTTCTCCGCCCTCGGGCATCGCGTCGCGGGCGTTGAGGATGATGTTCGTGAACGCTTGCTGGATCTGCCCGGCGTCGCCTTCGACGGTGACCGGCTCGTCCGGGAGGTCGCGGATCAGCGTGAGGCCGGCGTGCATCGTGGGTTCGGCGAGCTGGAGCGTGTCTTCGATGACGGTGCGGAGGTTCACGCTGCCGAAACGCACCAGGCCGCCACGCGAGAACGAGAGGAGGCGTCCGGTGAGGTCGGCGGCACGGCGCGCCGCGTCTTCGATGAGGGCGAGATTCTCGCGCTCTTCGGCGTCCATGTTGCGGGAGCGCTTCAGCAGTCCCGCGAAGCCGAGGATGGTCGTCAGGAGGTTGTTGAAGTCGTGGGCGACGGCGCCGGCCATGGCGCCAAGGGAGTCCATTTTCTGGCTCTGGATGAGCTGGCGGATGAGCGCTTTGCGTTCGGAGACGTCGCGGGCGAGGACAAGGACGGCCTGGCGTCCACCGAAGGTGACCATCGAGGCGACCGCGTCGATATCGATGACGCCGCCGTCCGCGCGAAGGAAACGCGCGTCGGTCAGGTGGAGTTCACCCGCCTCGACGGCGGTGGCGATGGCGCTCGTGAGTTCGTCACGCGGAGCGTCGACGACAACGTCGAGGGTGAGCCGGAGGAGTTGGTGGTGCTCATAGCCGAGCGCCTGGGACGTGAAGGCGTTCGCATCGAGGACGCGGAGGCTGACCGGGTCGAAGAGGAAGATCATCTCGTCGGCTTGGGCGACAAGCGAGCGGTACTTTAGTTCGCTTTCGCCGAGGGATTCGAGCGCGGCGGCTTTTTCGAGTGCCAGCGCGAGGGGCCGGGTGAGCGTGCCAAGCAGTTCGGCGTCTTCGGCGGTAAAGCTGTTCGCCCCGTGGCCCCAGAGCGAGACGGCCCCGCGCACGGCGTCCTGGACGATGAGCGGGGCGCGAACGGCCGAGTAGATGCCCCGTTCGATGAGGTCGCGGTGGCGGATGTTCGTGCGAGGCTCCTGGCGGGCGTCGGCGACGAGGTGGGGCGTGGGCTGAAGGACGAGGCGGGCGGAGTGCATCTCGTCGAGCAGGAACTCGGTCGGGAGCGGATCCGCGGCGGATAGGTCGCTATCGAGCGCCAGGATGCGGCCGGTGCCGTTCTCGGCGTCGAACTGGACGGCGAGGGCGTGGCAGCAGTCGAACAGCGTGCGGCACTCGGCGAGGAAGCCGCGCGCGAGATGTTCGGGCGTGCCGCCGGCGCCCAGGCGGGTGAGGATGCGGTTCGTGGTTTCGAGGCGTTCGGTGCGGAGCGCGGTTTCGCGGAGCCCCCGGAAGTAGCGTGCGGCAACCGCAAGTGGCTGGACGATCTGGACGAGCTGGCGGGCGTCGAACTCGGAGTAGCGGTTCGGCTGGCGGGAGCCGACGGTAACGACTCCCAGCGGTTCGGCGGGTGTGCCGATGAGCACGCGCACAAGCGAACGGAGGCCGTGGTCGCGAGACACGGCGGCGAGCTCCGGGAGATCCGGCACAGCAGAGAGGTCGCCGACGACCGATAGCACTGGCCCGGCGGGTGCGGACGCGCCCCAGACAGCCTCCACCGGGGCCGTGTCCCCGAGTTGGTGCTCGTCGGTCGACGAGTGAATGGCCACGAGACGCGCCGTGCGGCCGTCGACGGCGCTGATAGCGCAGTGGTCGGCGGCGTACATCATGCGCAGCGCGTTCGCGATTGGCGAAGCGACGGCCTCGATGTTCTCGGCCGGGCCGAGAGCGGCGAGGATATCGAGGATAGCGCGCGTGCGTTGAGCCTGGAGGCGGAGGGTGGTGAGAGCGCGTGCGCGTTCGAGAACCATGGCCAGTGGCGCTGCGAGCGCCTTCAGGACGCCGAGTTCCTCATGCCCGATCAGGCTGGCATCGCGCGAGCCGGCAGCGATCATTCCGACGGCGTCACCGGAGGCGTCGAGTCGCACGCAGGCGGTGGATCCGAAGCCTGCGACAGCGGACGCTTCCGCGAGCCAGGCCGGGCCGCTCGCGCTGTCTTCGGCGGTGTACAGCGCCTCGGGGGCTTTCATGACGCTTCCACGCACACCAACTTCGGCGAGAGTGAAGCGAGCCGGGTCGTCCTCGAACCCTGGCGCCACGGCGAGGGCGACGCGCTCCCTCCGGTCTTCCTGCCCGAACGCGTAAACGGCGACGGCGTCGCACTGGAGATAGGCGCGGAGTTGGATGGCGAACTGGCGGGCGACATCTTCAGGCGCGGAGTTCAGGCTGAACGTGCTCAACAGGCGGGTGAGCGCCTGGATCCTGGTCGCGCGTTCTTCGGCGCGTTCGTACAAATCGGCGCGTTCGCAGACGAGCCCGAGGCTGGCTGAAAGTTCGCCGAGGGTGCGGAGTTCGCTGTCACCCCAGGCGGAGGGCCGTGGCGTGCCGGCGGTCACCATGCCGCGCACATGTCCGGCGGAATCGCGGATCGGGACGCGCATGACGGAGCGGAGGCCACCGTTGTAGAGGCCGTCCTCGGCAGGGGTGCGACTGATCTCGGCGAGGTCGGGCACGACCTGCGCTTCGCCCATGGTCATCACCCGGCGCCACTGCGCCTGTTCATCATCCGGTCCCGTGAGGACGGCGCGAACTGCCCGAGGTTCGACGATATCGCTGACCAAACCCGCGATACGTACGTCCGAACGTTCCTTCAGCGCGACCATTGCGTGGGTGGCGCCGAAGAGGCGGGTGATTTCGTCGACGAAGACCGCGCCGGCGGATTCGGCGGTGACGCCGGGAACGAGGGCGGCAAGGATGCGTGTCTTCGCATCGAGTGCGTCGCTCGTGCGCTCGATACTCCCGATGAGCCGCACCCGGTCGATGGCGATGCCAACCGGGCGGCATAAATCCAGGAGCAGTTCTGCTTCGCGTGGGCCAAACTTCCCCGGGACCTTGCTGCCCAGGCTGACGATTCCGACCGTGCCATCGGACAACGAGAACGGCGCGCGCATGACGCTGCGGACACCGCGCGCCCGGAGCGTGGCAGCGGCCTGGTTCAGCGTTTCGCGCTCGTCCGTGTCCGGTATGTGGTCGGCGACGCCGGATGCGGCGATGCGCTGGTATGCCTCGAAGTCTGTCTCCGAGACATGTTCGGTGAATTCGGAGCGCTCCATAACGCTAGAGCTAGCGCCGAGAACCGAACGGGTGCGGCGGTCCGTGTCGAGCAGGCCGAACGCGCAGTGGTCCGCCCCGAAGAACTCGCGGAGCCGCGCGCTGATGACGTCGCAGGCCGCCGGGAGGTCGGCGGCGGTAGAAAGCGTCTCGAGGAGGTCCGCGCCGGTGGCGAGCAGGTCGGTCTGCCGCTCCAACTGCAGGAGGTGGTCGACGGCGATGGCGCCGCGCCGTAGCCGTTCGACGCTGAGTTCGAAGACCCGCGCGACGCGGGCGAGGAATCCGAGTTGTGCGGCTGTCCATTCGCCGGGTTCGCACCGGAGAACGGCGAGTCCGAGCCCGAGGCCGCCCCAGGTGTGTGACCGGTTTGCCGAGATCAGGGATCCCATCTGGAGTTCGTCGCGCATCCACTGTTCGATCGGGCTGAGCGCCTCGACCGAGAGGTCCGGGACACAGAACGCTCCGGTGGGGCGTGAGCGCTCGTTCATGGAGCCATTCCGGCCGCTCATGAGTGCCTCACGGGCGCCCTGCCACTGGGCCGGCGTCAGTGCGTCGACAGGAGAGCCGAAGAGCACCGGTGGACGCCCATCGGGAGAATCGACCATCGCAAGTGTGAGGTCACCCGAGAGCGCGCGCCGGACGCCGGCTGCGACGCGGTCGTGGAGCTCAAGTTCGGTCTCGGCCTCCGCAATTTCGGTGATGAGCCGTGACTCTTCAGCGAGTAGGGCGCGTTCCGCCTCCTGTTCTTCGATGAGCAGCGCCGGCCGCACCTGCCAGGCGACCTGGCTGGCGAGGGACTCGAGCATTTGCTCGTGTTCTTCGGTAAAGACGCCGGGTTCGAGTGCGCCACAGAGGATGAAGCCGAGTGATTCGCCACGCTCGTCGACGAGACCGGCCCAGGCGCTGCTGCGAATGCCGCGTTCGAAGCAGGCGCGCTGTGCGGGCGAGAGGTTCGGTTCGGTGGCAAGGTCGGTGGTGACGCCCGTGCCGAGTGCCTGGACGCGGTTGCGCTGGCGGACGTCCCGGAAGGTTCGCCAATTGGGAAATACGAGGTCGCCCGCGAGCGGGCCAGCGAGTGGGGCCCAGTACAGGCCGCGCGCGTGGCGATGGACGCGTACGAGGGTCAGGTCGGCGGGGAAGTGGCGCTTGAGGACTTCGGCGCAGCGCTGGAGGTAGGCGTCGAGGTCACGCAAGGAGGAGGCCTCTGCGAGTTCGGCAGCGGCCGCAAGAGCGCCTGGCGCCCGGCCCTGCGAGCCGCCGGGCACGTCGTCCCCCATGTTTCACCCCTCGGAAATCACGGCGCTGTGCACAGACAGTCTCCCCGCCGGACCCCGGTAGTTGAGGGGATGCTAAACAGGCCTTTACCGTAGGGCCATCAGGGTTGTCCCCAAGAAACCAGCGAGAGGGACAAATTTCGGCAATCCGGAGGAAATGCGCGCGAGCAATCCGGAGGGGATGCTCTTATTCGGTGGAGACGAGGGGGATCATTGCGCGCCTGATGGGGAAGCTCGACGGGAGCTTGTAGCCGGGAATGGGAGTCGCGCCGCCTGCACCCGTGGTGGGCGTGGGGCTGGCCGTTGGGCTGCCGTTGCCGGGGGGTGTGTTCGAAGGAGAGGTGGGCGAATTCGTTGGCGTCGCGTTGCCGCCGCCGGTTGTCGGCGATGGGGTCGGCGTATTGGTGGCGGTTGGGTTCGAACCGCCACCACCCTGGTCCCACGGCTGGCTCGAATCGTCGAGTGAACCGAAGTCCGCGGTCCATATGGCGCCCTGGTGGCCGATCCCGGCGACGGTCCACCGGCTATTCAGCATGTTTTCGCGGTGACCCATCGTCGAGTTTTGCCAGAGGTTGAAGGCGCTCTGTGCGCTCGACGTGTAGGCGAGGTTTTCGCCCGCGCCGGAGGTGGCGTAGCCGCAGTTCTGTACGCGGGTGAAGGGAGACCGGCCGAGGGAGTCGGTGTGGCTGAAGGTTCCATGGCTCGATTGGTCTTCGGACATCCACGCGGCCGCGCGCGAGAGGTTCGGCGAGGCTTTGAGCGCGGGTACGCCGTTGGCCGTGCGGAACGCGTTGATGAGACTGAGGAGTTGCTGTTCGCTGCCGTCGAGGGCCTGTCCGTTGGTTGAACAGTTGGTCAGCGCATCGGCCGTTTTCCACGAAATCGCAGTCGATCCGACGGCCACCAGGGCGGTCGCGAGGGCGAGCGAGGAGGCTGCCAGGACCAGTTTTCTGAACATAATACTCCGTAAGCGGGGGCCGCCTGACCGTCACCGTACTGTCGGGCGTTGCTTACGGGAACGCCAATCGGGCACGGGTGGAGATGATTTACGGAGAATTTACGGGTGGTTCGCGAGGGGTTTGGGGACGGAGCAGACCGGGTAACTCCCCGCGAGAGGGCTGCCTGGCCCTTTGCCTTTTCGCTTGCAACTCAACGTGCTCGTCGCCGGTGCGCGGCCGCGACGAGCATTCCGAAGAGGAACCCGCCGATGTGGGCGAACCAGGCGACACCGGTCGCGGGTGAAGCCGCACTGGCGATCGTGGCGTAGCCGGAGAGGAGGTTCTGGGCGAACCAGAGGCCGATCATCAACCATGCCGGCACCGGGATGGGAATGAAGATGAGGATGAAGAACGGGATGACCACCCGCACCGTCGCGCGCGGGAACCAGAGCAAGTAGGCGCCGAGGACACCCGCGACCGCGCCGCTCGCGCCGAGCACGGGCACGACGCTCTCCGGGCTCAGCGCCCCCTGGACAAGGCAGGCGAAGGCCCCGGCGGCGAGGTAGAAGAGCAGGTAGCGCAAATGCCCGAGACGGTCTTCCACGTTATCGCCGAAGACCCAGAGGAAGAGCATGTTGCCGATGATGTGGAGCCAGCCGCCATGGAGAAACAGCGCCGTCAGGATGGAGAGGATCGCGATGGCGCCGTCGCGCCCGGTGACGGGCGATTCGCCCCGGACGGTGTCGAAGAACTCCTTCGGCTGGAAGGCGTATCGGCAGATGAAGCGGTCGGCCTCGGTTGGGAGGGTCCGGTAGCCGTAGCAGATGGTGGCTGTTTGCTCCGCCAGGTCGAGTGATTGCTCGCGGCGACTGGCGGGCGGCGTCGTGTCCATCCCCAGCATCGCGAAGAAGACGATGACGTTCGCAAGGATGACGGCGTAGGTCACCCACGGGGTGGAGCGTCTGCGGTTGTTGTCGCCGATGGGGATCATCGGCCGGCGGTCACCGGAGGCCGGCCAGGTGGGCGGTTTCGTTCACGCGGACGAGGTAAGCGCGGCCGCCGCGCACTTCGACCTCCGTGAGGCCGCAGTTCGCAATGTCGATGCGGAAGACGTGGCTCTCCGGCATGCCAAGCAAGGCTGAGAGCAGACAGTCGAGGGCTGTGCCGTGGGAAACGACGAGGACGCGCTTACCTGCCTGTTCGGCCACGATGCGCTCGAAGGCGGCAGAAACACGCAGGCGTACGTCCCCGACCGATTCGCCGCCGGGCGGGCGCCACGCCGGGTCCTCTTCGCGCATCAGGCGGTGGAGGTCGGGGAAGCGGCGGCGAATGTCCGACTCTCGCTCGAGTTCCCAGTCGCCGTAGTGCAGTTCGCGCAGGTCGGGATCGGCGCGAGCGGTCAGCTTCCGTTCGCCGGCAGCGATGGCGGCGGTCTGGATAGCACGGGAGAAGTCGGACGTGTAACAGGCGTCGAGCTTCTCGCTGGCGAGGCGACCCCCGAGGGCCCGCGCCTGCGCCTCGCCAAGCGGTGTGAGACTGGTCTCGGAGTGGCCGCAGAAACGCCCCTCCCGGTTCGTCACGGTCTGGCCGTGGCGCGCGAGGAAGATGCGGGTCGTCTTCACGGGGCAATTCTACGAGACGGCGCCTGTGTGTGACCCTCAAATGGCACTTTCGCCTACCCGCGTTTCCGCTTTCACTCTGAGGATGGCCGAACAGCGCATCCCCTTCGTGAAAGTCCAGCTCGACGACGATGACATCGCGGCGGTGGAGGGCGTGCTCCGCAGTGGCTGGCTGACTACCGCGAGCCAGGTGAAGGCGCTCGAGGAGGAGCTTTGCGCGTACACGGGGGCGAAGTTCGTCAACGCCGTGAACTCCGCGACGGCGGCGATGCACCTCTGCCTGGCGGCCTGGGACCTCGGCCCCGGCGATGAGGTGATCACCACACCCTACACGTTCACCGCGACTGCGAACGTGGTGATCCACTGTGGCGCCACGCCGGTCCTCGTTGACGTCCTCGATGGCACGGCGAATATCGACCCGGCGGCGGTGGAACGCGCTATTACGCCGACGACGAAGGTGATCCTGCCGGTGCACATCGCGGGGGAGCCATGCGACATGGATGCGCTGATGGCGCTGGCGCGTCCACGCGGGATCAAGGTGCTCGAAGACGCGGCCCATGCGATTGGCTCGCTCTACCGGGGCCGCCCGATCGGCGCGGTCAGCGATGCGGCGGCGTTCAGCTTCTACGCGAACAAGACAATGACGACGGGGGAGGGCGGCGCGCTCGTAACCGACGATGCGGAACTGAGCGCGCGCGTGCGGCGGCTGACCCTGCACGGCATGTCGCGCGATGCCTACAACCGCTACGGCGCTGGTGGCAGCTGGCGCTACGACATCGAGGAGTTCGGGTTCAAGGACAACCTGACGGATATCGCGGCGGCGCTTGGCCGCGCGCAGTTGACGAAGCTCGAGTCGTTCATCGAAGGTCGCACGCGGGTGGCGCAGCGGTATTTCGCGAACCTGCGCGACGAGGAGCACATCATCCTGCCGAGTTTCAGCGAGGAGAATCGCCAGCCGTGGCACCTCTTCATGATCCGGGTCAAGAACGAGACCTCGGCAGTGCATCGCGACGACGTGATTACCCAACTCGGCGAGCGTGGCATCGGGACGTCGGTGCACTTCATCCCGCTGCACTACCACAGCGCCTACCAGCGGCTGGGGCGCTGGGAGAAGGGCGATTTCCCGGTTGCCGAGCGGTTCTTCGAGGGCGAAATCAGCCTGCCGATGTACCCCGCGATGACGAATGCCGAGGTGGACGAGGTGTGTGAAGCGTTGCGGGAGATCCTCCACTCGCGCTAGGAGCGAGGAGACGAGAAGAGATTCCCGGCATGCTGCCCGGGACGGGTGGTCTTCGGTTTTCCGTGGCTCATCGAAGCGCTCCGGGGTTCTCCCGGTTTCCGGTGGCGATGGTGCGCGGGAATCGGGGGGAGGTGGTTCGCAGATAGGTGAACCACCGCACTATCTCGCTACCGAGCGACCGGCAAGAATGAGGCATCTCTCTGGGGTGACAATTGATGCACGTGAATGCCCTGGCCCGCATTGGACTCCTCGCCACGCTTCCGCTGGCCAGCTTTCTTGGCGCATGCAGCAGCAGTAGCAGCAAGAAGGTCGCGGTCGATGACTGGGTGAGCGACCTCTGTGACGCGGCGGTCGACTTCGATAAGGCGAGCGACAAGGCCGGTGAAGCGTTCCTCAGCGCCGACTTCGAAGACACGAAGGAGGCGAAGGGCGCCTTCAAGGAGAGCGTCGAAGAGCAGAAGAAGGCCCAGGACGACTTCCGCGA
>CAYYDX010000088.1:0-12735 GCA_964470735.1 uncultured Anaerolineaceae bacterium | reverse complement strand
CTGGTCTACGTACCATTGCATCCGCTGGTCAACGGCTGAGAAGTCCAGCCTCGTTTGGGTGACCTCAAGTCCCATGCTTCGCCCCCGGAAATGAGTGTGCCGCGAAGTGCGCGGCCCAGGGCGACTCTACGCCGCTACCGATTCACGAGCATGCAGGGCGGCGCGCCACCTCGACCGGATGCTCTTGCGACATGGCAAGGGTAGAACCGGGAACTAATTCTTTCGCGGCCCCTGGGGAGGGGTGATGCCGCGGATCTCGCAGGTGTGCTCCGATTCGATGCCAAAGGCGACGTTGAATCGGGCACGGTAGTTTTCCATCGCTACCGTGCCGACCAGTTCGACCATTTCGGCTTCGGAGAACCACTTCCGCGCCTCGGCGAAGTCATCCTCGGAAACGTCGACAGGGGTGGTGGTCATTCCCTCGGCGATGGTCAGTGCCGCCTTCTCGAGGTCGGAGTAGTGCGGACTCGTGCGGAACTCCCAGATATCCGCGAGTTTTTCGTCCGAAGCGCCAGCCATACTGCTCCCGGCAGTATTGGTGTCCATTCAGAAGGGGCAGCCTGCCATCTGCGCGGCCCGAAGGCAGAGTAGTGAGCGAAGACCCGCGGGGAGCAGTCCGCTCTTGCCGGGGGCAGCGCCGAGTGCGCGGCTGGCCTTCAAGATCTCCGGCGCGTAGGCCTGGATGCCGGCGCCCACAACTGGCTTACCCAGCCACTGCTCGCCGGATGCGAGCATTTCGCGAAGCTCGCCCTCAGGGACATCTTCTTTTGTCAGCGGTTGCATGCGTGCCATCGGTTCCTCCTACCCTGTGGCGGTTGGCGCCGACGTGCGGATGCTCTCGGCGGTTTCTTTGAGTGCGGCAAGGTGATCCCGGAAGAGTCCGGTTGCGAAGGTCACACGGCGAACGCCGATCTCCGCGAGTTGCGCGAGCGACAGCGGGTTCCGCCAGGCGACCACGTTGATCGGGCCGCGAATCCGCTGGACGAGTGCGCGCGTGACCGCTTCGTCGTACCAGCCGAAGGGGTAGACGCAGTCGGCGCCCGCTTCGAGGTAGAGATTCGCGCGCGTCACCGCCTCCTCCAGTCGTTCCTCAACGACGCCCGTGCGCTGGAGCAGTGGGTCAACGCGGGCGTTGATGACAAGTTCGACGCCCGCGGCGACGGTGGCGCGCTTCACCGCTGCAATCCGTTCGGCCTGCTTTTCGGCAGGCACGAGCCCTCCAGCGCGGTGGTCGGTGTCTTCCATGTTGAACCCGGCGGCGCCGCAGGTTATCGCGCGTTCGATGAACTCTTCGGGCGAAAGGCCGTAGCCCGCTTCGAGGTCGACTGTCACGGGGATACTCACAGCCGACGTGATGCGACGGGCGGCGCCGAACATCTCATCCGGCGGCGCGTTTTCGTGGTCTTCGAAGCCCAGCGACATGGCGACACCACCGCTCGTCGTGGCAATTGCGGGAAACCCGGCCGCTTCGAACAGCTTCGCACTGGCGGCATCCCAGGCATTTGGGAGCACGAGCATCGCCGGTCCGGCGTGCAAACCGCGCAGCAGGCGGGCTTTCGCGGCGAGTTCCGAACGGTCTTCAGCTCTGGTCACGATTCGACTATACAGTCCCGGTGGTCGTTCGTGCAGACCGCTTGAACGGGGCACGATGGAACCAATTACATGCCCTGGAGAATGTCGAGGAAGTTCCCGAGCATCCGGGCGGTGGCCCCCCAGATCAGGTCATTGCCGAACTGGTAACTCTGGAATTCGTACTCGCGGCCATTGATAACGCGCCGGTCGGGGACGAGATTCCGCGGGTCGCGAAGGTGCGCGAGCGGCACTTCGAGAAGGTAGGCGACTTCGTGGTCACTGAACTTCCAGTCGTAAGGATAGCGCTGGAGCCAGCCAACGAAGGGGGTTACGAGAAAGTTCGAGATCGTCGCCATGTCATCGAGTTGTCCGAAGACCTCGATATCCGACGGGTCGACGCCGATCTCCTCGTGCGTCTCACGGAGCGCCGTCTGCAACACCGACTCGTCTTCGGGGTCGGTCGCGCCGCCGGGGAAGCTGATCTGTCCCTTGTGATCGCGAACCGAGTCGGTGCGCTTCTGGAAAATGATGTGCGGGCCCGCCGGGCGCTCGTGCAGGATGAGAAGGACGCCGGCCGGTGGGAGGGGAGGGTCGGGCTGCTGCCCGATCGGCTCGTAGACGCTCATCAGCCGCCGGATCTCTTCCTTCACGCTGGACACATCACCCCCGGTGGAGAACGTCGTAGGTTGGCGGAGGGCGGGGTGCTATCCGCCCAGCCGCACCGCGAATTGCCGCCGCCGGGTCGACTCTACCAGTTCGGCCCAAATGCGCTCGTTAAACGCTGCGGCCTCCGGGCTATCCGTGGACTCCACCGCCGCATGCAGCGCGACGAGGCCCGTGCGAAGCGCATCGTTCTCGGCTTGCAGTGCTGAAATGCGAAAGTTGGCGGCTTCAGGCGTGGCGAGTGCCGCTTCGACCTCCGGCCGCGCGCCACCAGCAAGAGCAAGGCCATCGCGCAGGAGTTCGCGCGTGGCACGGTTTTCGACAACGAGGCGGTCGGCGCCACGTTCGCACTCTTCGGCGACCCAGAGGGCGAGTTGTGCCGTGATGCCGACAGTCTGCTGGCCGAACGGTGTGCGCATTTCACCCATGACGTTGGTGAGCAGGTTCACTGCGATCCCTTGCAAAGTGCGGGACGTGTCGGGGCGCATCAGAGTCTCCCTATCTGTCGCAGGAGTGCCTGGTCCTGGGCGTTGATGAGGCTGTACGCGACCATCGGCAGGATGAGTTCGTTCGTTCGCCCTTCCTGGAAGGAGCGAGCGCCGGTCAGCCAGATGCCCTGGCATTTCACGCTGCAGAAAACCTCCCACCAGTGGAGCGCTGTGCGGTCGGCCTTCAATCCGCTGACGCGTTCCCAGTGGCCGATCGCCGTTTCGCGATCGGTGATGCCACCGGGTCGGCCGTCGCGCGCCCACTGCCAGGATTCGTTGAACGACCACGCAAGGTCCTCGATCGGGTCACCGAGGTGCGCCATCTCCCAGTCGACCACGCCATGGATTGAGCCGTCTGCGCGGTAGAGGAAGTTGCCAACCCGGTAGTCGCCGTGGACGACACTGATGCGCTGCGCCGGGGGAGGTGGGTTTGCGCGCAGCCAGCGAATAGCGGCTCGCATGATCGGCTGCGGGCTCAGTTCCTGGGCGGTGATGATCCCTTCCCAGTGGTCGAGTTCCTTCTTCCAGGCTGCCTCCGGAGCAGGCGCCACGGCGGCGGTTTCGGCGGGTGTGCCGCGCCAGTCAAATGTGGCGATGGCGGCAAGGATCTCGTACATGTTCCGCGCAATTTCGGACTGCACTGCGAGATACGGCGGGGCCTGTGGAGCAGCCGTCTTGCTCTCGACATCGAGGATGCGGTCCATGATGAAGAACGGCCCGCCCAGAACGCTCGCGTCCGGTTCGAGCCAGCGCATGCGCGGCACCGGGACGGCGGACCCCCAGAACGTCGAATAGAAGGCGTACTCGGTCTCACGGTCGGTTTCGAGGAGGCTGGCGGGCGGGTCTTTGCGGAGGACAAATGCCTGCGAGCCGCCATCCCAGGCGGCATCGAACATCCACGTCTCCCGCGAGGCCCCGCCGGGGATGCGCGAGAGATTCGTGACGGTGACCGAAGCGGCGGGGAGTTTGGCCTCGAGGTAGCGGGCAAGACGCTCTTCCATGGCGGCGAATCGTGTCGCGGCGCCTCCGTGCCGTCAATCGCCAGCACAGGGTAGGCGACCCGCTAAATCGTGCCCTTGGTGCTTGGGATGTCGCCACCGCGGCGGGGATCAACCCGGCAGGCGGCGTCGAGTGCGCGCGCCATCGCCTTGAACGCTGCCTCGATCTTGTGGTGGTCGTTCACCCCTTCGAGCACACGGATGTGCAGGTTGAGCTTCGCCGCGAACGCGAACGACTCGAGGAAGTGGTCGAACAGGTCCGGTGGCATCCCGCCGATTTCGCGACCGAGAAGCTTGAGGTCGAGCCTTGCGTAGGGGCGTCCGCTGAGGTCGACCGCGGCGAAGGCGAGCGACTCATCGAGCGGCATGTAGGCCGACCCGGCACGCACAAGACCGGCCTTGTTGCCGAGCGCTGCCGCCAGCGCTTCGCCAAGGGCGATGCCGCAGTCTTCGACCGTGTGGTGCTGGTCGATCCAGAGGTCGCCCTTGCAGCGAATCTCAAGGTCGAAGACACCGTGCTTGGCGATATGGCTCAGCATATGGTCGAAGAAGCCGACCCCGGTCTCGGTAACGAACTTGCCCGTCCCGTCCACATTCAGCGAAACGTCGATGCTGGTCTCTGCGGTGCGGCGCGAAACAACGCCAGTGCGTGCACTCATGCGAGAGTTATCCGCCATCGCGGGCGGTTGTGTCGAATCCGGGGCCTCACCTGGCTGCGAACAGCGCGAGTTGCTCGCCATCTGGCGGCCGCGCAACCGTGCGGAGGCTTTCGCCGGTGATGCCATACCTCCCGCTCAGTGCGCGTGCCGTGGCATCTATCGACTCAGTTATGTAGCGAGGCGCGGAGGCCCTGGTGTACATGCCCTCGTAGCGAGAGAGCAGTCCGGGCCAGTCACGGGCGAGGCATTCGAGGAAGTGCTCGCGGACGCCGGGACTGAGCCGCAGCGTGCCACACCAGATGAACTGCGCGCCCGCATCACGCGCGGCTTTCACCACCGTCTCCAACTGCGCCGGCCGGTCGGAAAGGCCGGGCAGCACCGGCGCGATGCTCACTCCAACGTTCAGGCCGGCCGCCGCGAACCGCTCCACCACCTTCAGCCGTTGGCGAGGGTGCGCCGTCCCGGGCTCGGTCTTCCGCCAGACGTCCTCGTCGAGCGTCGGCGCGGAGAAACTGACGCTCACCGGCGTCCGCCGGGAGGCGGCGGTCAGCACATCGATGTCGCGAACCGCCAGGGGTCCGCGGGTGATGATGCTGAACCTGGTCCGTGCTTCGGCCAGCGCTTCGATACAGCCGCGCGTGAGCAGGTACCGTCCCTCGGCCGGCTGGTAGGGGTCGGTCGCCGAACCAATCGCAACATGGGCCTGGCGTCTGCTCCTGAGGCGAAGTTCGCGCCTCAGCACTTCAACAACATTCGGCTTCACGCGGATGGACGCGCCGTAGGCTTCGCCACTCGGGCGGTCGGCGCGGCGTTCGAAGGCCCGCACGTAGCAGAACGTGCAGCGGTGCACACACCCCATGTAGGGATTCAGCGACCACTCGAAGTGCATCCCTTTCACCGGACTGAGAGCGATCTTGCAGGGTTCCTCGCGGTACTCGACGCGCATGGCTCACGGATGCTGCCCCGGGCCGCGGTCGAACTCCAAGCCCACGATGGCGCTGGTGGACCCTCGTTGGCGTCTATTCGTTGAAGCTCTTGAAGAACGCCCAGACTGCCTTGGTCGCATCGAGCGCGGCGGGTGTTACGCCCTGTCTCGGCCCGCCGGGCCACGCGTGGGTCTGCCCGGCGAGGATAATGTACCGCGCGACCGTCCCGTCCTTGCAGCCAGCCCAGTTCGAGGTTGTGACGGCGCCTGCTGTGGTCGTCGTCGGAGCGCCGCAATTCATGCCGGCCGTCCACATCTCCATGGTCTTCGCCATCGAGTTGAATGGCACGCCGGCAATGGACCGTGAACCGATACCGCCGTCGATCGGGACGTTTTCATCGGCATCCCCGTGAATCGTGAGGAGATTTGTGCCGTGGGATGGTTTGCAGTCGGGAATCTCGATTGTCCCGGCAACCGGAGCGATCGCTTTCACCAGTTCCGGGCGTTCGCAACCGACGCGGAACGACATCATCGCCCCGTTCGAATGGCCGGTCATGAAGACACGCGCCGGGTCGATCGGCTCCTGCTTCTCGAGCATATCGATGAGCGCCGCGAGGAAGCCAACGTCGTCGACGTTGGCTCGCTGGGCCTGCCCACAGCAACCGCCCGCATTCCACGTCGAACCCATGCCCCCCTTCACACCGTCGGGGAAGACGACGATGAAGCCCTCACTCTGCGCGACATCTTCGAACCCGGAGACCTGGGCGAAGTTGTCACCCGAGCCGAGGCCGCCGTGCAGCCCGACGACGAGCGGAACCTTCGTCCCGGGCTTGAGCGAGGTGGGGACGTAGAGGCGGTAGGTTCGCTCTTCGCCGCCGAACTTCATCGAACTGTGCGTGACGCCTGTCGCAGCGCCTTTGCTCGCGGTGGCCCCAGGAGTCGAGGAGGCTGCTGGCGAAGCCGCCGCCGTTGGAGAAGCGGCCGGTTGGGCGGGCTCCGTTGCTGCCGGCGTACTGGTGGAGCCGGAGGAGTCCTTGCCGCGGCAGGCGGCGAATACGACGACGGCGCACGCCAGCATGGCGAACGCGAGGATGAGTTTTGCAGCAGGCATCATGCTTCGAACATGGCGCGAAGAGCGCGACGGGTGACGGCTTCGTTTGAAGATTCCTGGCATCGCCGGCCCGGCCTTATCCGAACTGCCGGGCGAGCCACTCCTCCATGTCGTGGCGCGCGCGGCGGGCGAGCTGCGTCCCGGGAAGCAGGCCATCGAAACCGTGCGGGCCACCGGGATAGACGTGAAGTTCGGTGGGGACACCAGCGTGGGTGAGACGGAGTGCGTAGTCCACGTCCTCGTCGAGGAAACCATCGAGCGCTCCGACCATCACGTACGCAGGCGGCAGACCCCCGAGTTCCGTGGCGCGAGCGGCAGCGGCGTAGATCGGCACGTTCTCGCCGCCGCGTGGCCCACCGAGGTAGGCCGTCCAGCCATCATTGTTCGATTGTGGCGACCAGATCGGAACGTCCCAGGAGCTCGAAACGGAGGTCATCCGGTCGTCGATCATCGGATAGATGAGCAACTGGAAGGCGATGGAGAACTCTCCACGGTCGCGCACCAGGAGGGCGAGCCCGGCCGCGAGCCCGCCACCGGCCGAGGCGCCGCCAATGCCCAGCCGGGAACGGTCGATGCCGAGCTCGGGGGCGTTTTCGTAGACCCACTTCAGGCCGCTATAGCAGTCTTCGAGCGGACCCGGGTAAGGGGTTTCGGGGGCGAGCCGGTATTCCACGGACACGCCCATGCAGTTCAGCTTTGGGCTCCAATGGTCGAACCGGAGGTCGTCCTGCAGGAAGGTACCGAAGACATAGCCGCCGCCGTGCATGAAATACACGCACGGCAAGTCTCCTGCGGCGTCCTTCGGTCGATGCACTCGCACGGCAACATCAGGCGCGCCGTCCTTCCCCGGAACGTGGTGCGTCGTCCGCTCCACCCGGTCGGAGAGCGGGATAAGTGCCGTCTGGGCGTTGCGCTGTTCGCGCATCGCCGGCAACTGGTCGAAGGCAAAGCCATGCATCGGCGGGAACGCCTTCAGCGCCTCCCGGATGTCGGGGTCAAGCAGTGCATCGACGTTCACGGGACAGCCTCGGCCACGGTGTTGGCGAGGCCAGTTCTACCAGCGCCACGAGCGCAGCGCTACGGCGGAGGTGGCGCGAATCAGCCGGTCTGGTTCGAATCGAGGTGCTGTCGCAGCTGGACGACGCGGCGCACGGCCTCGCGCAGGACGTACCCCGGCTCGGCGCCGGTGCGCTCGGCCTGCAGCGCGATGATCACGGCTTCGAGCGTCTCCGCCACTTCGAGCAGGAGTTCGCGCAGTTCCTTGTTGTCGAGCGGTTCCCCTGGCATCCCTTCCACCACTTCAGTCTCCCGCCGCCTATGGTGACGGAGACAGTGGAGACAGGTTACGACATGGTGGCAAGTTGTGGATCACACTTCAGAGCGAAGATGAGCGGTCGATAGGGCGTCGGCATACTCGTTCCAGCGCGAGCCGTCGTGAGCGCGGATCCACTCGATGCCGACCGAGGGCTTCTGGCGGGCTAACTCCCAGGCGCGCTGCACGAGGTCCAGGTTCGAAATCTCGCCTTCCTTGCGCACCCAGCCCCGCGCTTCCCAGCCTTTCGCCCACTTCGTAAGCGTGTTCACCACGAGCTGGCTATCGGAGTAGACCGTCACGGGCGAGCCGGCGGGCGCCATCTCGAGGCCGGCGATCATGGCCGTCAACTCCATCCGGTTGTTCGTGGTCCAGTCCTCATGACCGAACCGCTCTTCCACAACCTCACCGTCACGCACGTACACGGCGCCCCAGCCGCCAGGCCCCGGGTTCGGACGCGATGAGCCATCCGTGAAGATGCCGGTGTCCGGGCCGCTCGTGAACCGCATCAGCACTTCCGCGGTCGAAAGGTCCCGCGTGCGCGTGACCGATGCGCCGCGCCGCGCGGGCGCCTTGCCGTTCGCTCGAGCGGGTTTCGCCACTGGCGCCGAATCACGGCAGTCCATGCACTGACGTGGTGTCCAGTTCGGGTACTTTGTCAGCACAGCCTGCGGAAGCGTGAACTCCCGGCCACAAGCGTTACAGGTGAAGGCCACGCTCGCAGTGTAGCCACACTCACGGTTTCGGGACGTAGCAGTACGTGTGCCCGTTTGGCGCGGCGCCGACGAAGCCGTTCGTGACCGCCGGCGTCCCCTCGACGCGAGCGGCCAGCGCCACCCCGAGTTCGGCGTTGGTGAACTCGCTGAAGAACGCCCGGCCCGCGGGCTTCTTCAGGCTGGCAAGGACACCGCGGTCCTCGGTCGTTTCGAAGACGCAGCCCGCGACCCATCCGGCCTGCCCGGTGAGTTCCTGCAACGTGGAGAGCAGGAGTTGCTGGCGCGCCGGCGTGAGCCACGTCTGGAGCGGGTCCGGGGTCGCCGTGGCTACTGGTGTGGGAGTTCCACCGAGCGTGGTGGAGCCGGAGCACCCGGCGGCAGCGGCACACGCGACGAGCACGACAGCGAGAACAAGGGCGCTGCGAATCACTTCCGAAACCTACCCGACTCGGGGCCATTGCGGAATCGGGCCGGCTGGTGGTTCGCGGCCGCTGGCGTGGTGAGCCACCCGGCGTTGCGCTACCATCCGGAACGCAATTCCGTTGCGTCAGGAGACTCACATGGCAGACGAGGGATTCGAATTCCCGGTCGACCGCACACAGGTCATGCTCTTCGCCCGCTCCGTACTCGACATCCGTCCCGAGTTCTCGGACCCGAACGACCCGGCGACGAAGGCCGTGGGCGGCATCGTTACCCCGCCAACCTTCGTCCAGTGCAGCGCTCACTGGCAGCCGAACTATCCGCTCGACCTCACCCGGCCGCGCAAGGGCCCGGCCCCCGAACGCCGGGAGGGCGGTGGCGGCGGCGGACTCGGACGTGGCCTGCACGCCGAACAACACTACGAGTACCACCACCCGATCCACGTCGGCGACACGCTCACGGTGACCCAGAAGCCGGGCAAGGCGTGGGAGAAGGAAGGGCGTCGCGGTGGCAAGCTCAAGTTCTCCGAATCGATCACCGAGTACCGCAACCAGGACGGCGTCCTCTGCGTGACCGCCACCAGCGTCGGTGTCCAGACCGAAAAAGCAGTCGAGCAGTAGGAGCCCACAGATGACTCTCAAAGTTGGCGACATCCACGAACAGGTCGTAATCGAAAACGTCAACCGCAGCCACATCGTCAAGTACGCTGGCGCCAGCGGTGACTTCAACCCTCTCCACCACGACGAAGGGGCGGCCCAGAACATGGCCGGCTACCCGTCAGTCTTCGCCCACGGCATGCTCTCGATGGGCCTCACCGGCCGCATGCTGACCGACTGGCTCGGGCCGACCGCGCTCAAGAAGTACGGTGTTCGCTTCACCCGCCAGGTCTGGCCGGGCGACACGCTCACCGCGAAAGGCGAAGTCGTCTCCGTCGAGAACGGCCTTGCCACCATCAAGGTCGTGACGACGAACCAGAACGGCGAGTCCGTTGTCGAGGGTGAAGCCGTCGCTTCGGCGTAGGCTTTCGTTTTCGGTCCTTCGCCCCCACTTCGCATCGACGAAGCGGGGGCGTTCCATTTCCCACCGCCGAAGCGGCCGCCGTGAGAGGATCGCCACCATGCCGAAAATCCGTGCAGACGTGCTCCTCGTTAGCCGAGGGTTGGCGGAGTCGCGCGAGCAGGCGCAGCGGCTGATAGCGGCGGGCCGCGTTCGAACCGGCACCCTCACCCTGGTGAAGGCGTCCCAGGCGCTCGCCGAAGACGCACCGCTCGAACTCTCCGAACCCGAACGTTACGTCTCGCGCGGCGGGCTGAAGCTCGAGGGCGCGCTGCGGGAGTTCGGTGTGAACGTGGCGGACCGGCTCTGCCTCGATCTCGGCGCGTCGACGGGCGGCTTCACCGACTGCCTGCTCCAGCACGGAGCGGCCGGCGTCGTCGCGGTCGACGTGGGCCGTGCCCAGTTGCACGACCGGTTGCGGCGCGACTCGCGCGTCATCCTGCTCGAAGGCGTGAACGCCCGCGACCTGCCAGACCTTGGAGGCGCGGAGCTAACCCTGGGGAACGCCGTCGCGCGGAACGAATCCATTTCGCTGTTCGTCGCCGACCTCTCGTTCATCTCACTGCGGAAGGTGCTCCCCAGCGTCGCGCGGCGGCTTGCCCCAAGGACGGAGGGTATTGTGCTGCTCAAGCCCCAATTCGAAGCAGGACCGAAGGATGTCCCTCGCGGCGGTGTCATTCGCGACGAAAGCGTGCTCACGCGTGTTCGCGAGGAGTTCGCCACATGGCTGGCGGGCGAGGGCTGGCGGGTCTATGGCATGATTGCGTCGCCAATTCGCGGAGGCGATGGCAATACGGAGTTTCTCGTGCACCTGGCAACACCTCCGGCTTCGACCAACGAGCCTTCCCGTGGCGGCGACGCGTGCTGACCAGCGCGGTTGTCTTCCATGCGACCCGGAATGAGGGCGCCGCGGCGTTCGCGGCGCAACTCGGGCGGGAACTCGAGCGTGCCGGTGTGAAGACACGTGTAGCGGAAGCCTGGCAGGAACCGCCTCCAGCCGAACTCGATGGCGCCGGCCTCGTCGCCTGTATCGGTGGCGATGGCACCGTGCTGAGGGCCGCGCGCATCATCGTTCCGCGGAACATCCCCCTCCTCGGCATCAACATGGGAAGGCTCGGGTTCCTGACCGACATGTCGCCACGCGACTGCTTCCAGCAGGTCGAGCGCATCGTTGCCGAGGACTTCCGCATCGAAGAGCGCATCATGGTGCGCTGCGACGTTTCGGACCCGGCCGGCCGGCAGACGCGCGCGCACGGCCTGAACGACATCGTGGTCAGCCGCAGCACGGTCGGGCGTCCGATTTATGTCGATGTCCGCATTGACGGCGCCCGCCTCGCAAACTACCGCTGCGACGGGATCATCGTCTCGACGCCAACCGGCAGCACTGGCTACTCGCTGAGCGCCGGCGGTCCGATCATGGCGCCGACCGAGCATCACCTCGTGCTGACGCCGGTGTCGGCGCACCTTGCGCTGGCGCGCAGCCTGGTGCTCCAGCCCGAATCAACGGTGGAACTCGAGGTGACCAGCGATAGCGGCGCGATTGTGAGCATCGACGGGCAGGAAGAGACGCCAGTTTCGAGCGGTGTGCGCGTCACCATCCGCCAGAGTCAGCACGTCACCCGTTTCGTCCGATTCAGGGAACCGGCCACGTTCTACTCCGACCTCGCCGAGCGGCTGGACACGCAGCTTTCGAGCGCGATGCACCCGGGTGCTTGAACGAGTTGAGATAACGGACTTCGCGGTAGCCCGGTCGGTTGTCATCGAACCCGGCCCGGGCCTTTCGGTGTTCACCGGCGAAACGGGCGCGGGCAAGTCGCTCGTTGTGGACGCGCTGGCGTTCGTCTTCGGCGCCCGGCGCGGTCGCGAGGTCATCGCCACAGGCGCCGATCGCGCAACGGTGCGCGCCCATCTCCGCTTTGGAGAGACGGCGCACGTGCTCGAACGGAGCATCGCCCAGAGTGGGCGGACGTCCGCACGGATCGATGACGCGGCAGCCACAGTCGATGAGTTGCGTGCGCTGGCCGACGGTTTCGTCGATATCCACGGTCAGTCGGAACAACTCGCTATCCTCAAGCCATCGGTCCAACTCGCCGTCCTCGACGAGTTCGCGGGGCTCACCGCACAGCGCGACACAGTCACTGCCACCGTTCGCCAGCTGCGCGACACCCGCAGACGGCTCCTTGCGCTCTCGACCGATGCCCGCGAACGCGAACGCGAAGTCGAGCGGCTGCGATTCGAGCTCGAAGAGATCGAGTCGGCCGGACTGCGTCCCGGCGAAGATGCCGAGTTGCGCCGCGAACAGAGCGTCCTTTCGAACGCCGGACGGCTGCTCGAAGACGTCGCCGTCGCGCTCGAAGCCCTCGACTCCGCGGCGCTCGGCGAAGCGGTGCGCGCGACGGCCGACCTGGCCGCGCGCGACCCGGGCGCGGGCGAAGTCGCCACGCTCGCGGCAACACTCGAGGAGACCGCGGGCGAGCTTTCGCGCGAGCTTCGGCGCTATCGCGACGCGGTCGAGGAAGATCCCGGGCGCCTGGTGGCCGTTGGCGAGCGGCTCGACCAGCTGGCGCGGCTGATGCGGAAATACGGCGAAACGGTGGAGGACGTGCTGTCCTATGGCCAGCGCGCGGCGACGCAACTGGAGTCGCTTACCGGCGCCGAATCGTCACTCGAAGGGCTTCAGGCGGCGGTGGCTCAGCTCCTGGGTGAACTCGCCGAGCGCGCCCAGGCCCTGAGCAACGCACGTCGCGCGGCCGCGGGCAACCTCGTGAAGGCCATCGCGACGGAGCTGGAGTCGCTGGCGATGGGCGGCGCCGTG
>CAYYDX010000087.1:0-12783 GCA_964470735.1 uncultured Anaerolineaceae bacterium | reverse complement strand
GTCGTGCTGGATGACGGGAACCAGTACGTCTACGGCGCCGGCCTGACGGCCCAGAAGCAGTCGGGGTCCTGGGTAGGGATTCTACTACCTGGCCGACGGGCTCGGCTCGACGATGGCGGTCGTCAATGCTTCGGGTGTGGTGCAGGACTCGTATACCTACGACGTCTACGGGAAGCCGACGAAGACTGGTTCGCTGGCGAATGAGCTTGACTTCGCTGGGCAGCAGACGGACGGGACGGGGCCCATCAGCAACCGGGCAGGCGGTCCCTGAGCACGCTGAGCAGGTTCGCGATAGGCACCCGGACTTGCTCTTGTGAGTCACGGTCGCGGATGGTCACAGCGTCATCGCCGGGCTCGCCATTTTCGCCGACTGTCTGAAAGTCCACGGTGATGCACAACGGGGTGCCGATCTCGTCCTGGCGGCGGTACCGGCGGCCGATGGACTGCGTTTCGTCGTACTGGGTCATGTACACCGGTCGCAACAGTTCGTACACACGCCGGGCCGCCGGACGCAGCGCTTCGTTCTTCGAAAGTGGAAGAACGGCAACCTTAATGGGCGCGATGCCGGGCTTGAACTTCAGGACAACGCGATCCTCGCCCTTTTCATCCGGTTCCTCGGTGTACGCCTCGAGCATCGCGACGGCGAGCGTTCGCGTGAGACCGGCCGCGGGTTCGATAACCCACGGGACGATGTGCTGCTTACTGTCTTCGTCGAAGTAGGTGATTGCCTTGCCACTCTCGTTCCCGTGGGCGGTCAGGTCAAAGTCCGTGCGGGCGGCGATGCCTTCGAGTTCGCCCCAGCCCCACGGGAAGAGGTACTCGATGTCGGCGGTGCCGGCGCTGTAGTGCGAAAGCTCTTCCTTGTCGTGGTAGCGGATGCGCAGGCGCGACTCATCGATGCCGAGTGCGTCGCGGTACCAGGCGAGGCGGTAGCCGATCCACTCCCGGTGAAGGGCGAGGTATTCCTCGGGGTTCGAACGGTCCTTCGGCGGGAAGCAAAAGTACTCCATCTCCATCTGCTCGAACTCGAGCGTACGGAAGATGAACTTGCCCGGGGTGATCTCGTTGCGGAAGCTCACGCGGCTCTGGGCGATACCGAAGGGCAGCTTTCGCCGCATCGAGGAGACGACGTTTTCGAAGTTGATGAAGATGCCCTGCGCCGTTTCGGGCGGAAGGTAGGCGACATTTTCGTCGTCCGCGATTGTGCCAACCTGGGTCTTGAACATGAGGTTGAACATGCGTGGCTCGGTCAGTTCGCCACCGTCGTTCGGGCAGAGCAGTTCGCCGGCTGCGTTGCGCTTCGGTTCGCCGTACTGGCCCTCCGCAATGTGGTCGACGCGCCAGCGCATGTGGCATTTCTTGCAGTCGGCGAGGGGGTCGTGGAAGGTGGCGACGTGGCCGCTGGCCACCCACACGCGCGGGTGGGTAATGAGCGCTGCATCGAGACCGACGACATCGTCACGTTCTCGCACCATCGAGCGCCACCACGCCTCGCGGATGTTCCGCTTGAGTTCGATGCCGAGTGGGCCGTAGTCGTACGTGTTTGCGAACCCGCCGTAGAGTTCGGCGGCAGGGAAAACGAACCCGCGTCGCTTGGCAAGCGACACGATGGTCTCGAGGTCTTTGGCTGGCACGGGGGATCAGGTTCCTTTGAACGTTGTCGACGCGCCTGGCAAGCGCGCCGCATGTACAGGCAGGGTACCACTGCCGCTCGTTACGGCTTTCACTGCTGCCTGAGTCTCTCCTCCACTTCGGCGCGGTCGAGTGGCAGCTCGAAGAGTTTCGTGCGCGAACTGGCGCCCGAAACGAGGACGACGTCGCGCGAAGCCAGCCGTAGCTGCCGGGCGAGGACGCGCACTACCGCGGCATTTGCTGCGCCGTCGGCTGGCGCGGCTGAAACGCGAACCACGAGCTGGCCCTGAGCGTCGAATCCCTCGACTGCGTCGCGGCTGGCTCTTGGGGTCACGCGAACGGTGAATCGCAAGACGGACCTCGATCGGCCTGAGTTTCCATGTTCGTGTCTACAGGATCCGGGAAACCAGCGACAAGGGGAATGTGTCACGAGGGACTAGAACATTTGTTTCTTGCCCGCTATTATCCGCCTCGGCGGGGTTTCCGGCGCTAGTCCAGCGCCGTGTCCCGCACATGTGAGGTACTGCTAATGGCTGACAACGACCGTGCCCGGGCGCTGGAGCTCGCGCTTTCGCAAATTGAAAAGCAGTTCGGCCGCGGCGCCGTCATCAAACTTGGTGAAGGTGATGCCGCGCCCATCGATGTCATCTCTAGCGGCTCGCTGGCGCTCGATATCGCCCTTGGCGTGGGAGGCATCCCGCGGGGCCGTGTCACCGAGATTTTCGGGCCCGAATCGGCCGGGAAGAGCACGCTCGCTCAACACATCATGGCGGAGGCCCAGAAGCAGGGTGGCACTGCTGCCTACATCGATGTCGAACACGCGATGGACCCCGGCTACGCGCGCGACCTCGGCATCCAACTCGAAAGCCTTCTCGTCAGCCAGCCGGATACCGGCGAGCAAGCTCTCGAGATCTGCGAGGCACTCGTCCGTTCGAACGCCGTGGACGTAATCGTCGTGGACTCGGTTGCGGCACTGGTTCCGCGCGCGGAAATCGAGGGCGATATGGGCGACGCGCACGTCGGTCTCCAGGCGCGCCTCATGTCGCAGGCCCTCCGCAAGCTCACCGCCACGATTTCGCGAACCAGCACGTCGGTCATCTTCATCAATCAGTTGCGCGAAAAGGTCGGGATCGTGTTCGGCAACCCGGAAGTGACGCCCGGGGGCCGCGCGCTGAAGTTTTACTCCTCCGTTCGCATCGACATCCGGCCCGTGGAGTCGATTAAGCGTGGCACCGACGTCGTTGGGCGCCGTGTGAAGGCCAAGATCGTGAAGAACAAAGTGGCGGCGCCATTCCGCCAGGCTGAATTCGACATCATGTTCACTACCCCACGCGGGATCAGCCGCTCAGGGGACATCATCGATCTCGGCGTCGAGTACAACGTGCTCACGAAGAGCGGCGCCTTCTACAGCTTCGGCGACATGCGCATTGGCCAGGGCCGGGAGAACTCAAAACAGTTCCTCGACGATAACCCCGAACTCGCGGCTACCATTGAGGGCGACATTCGGCGGGAGGCTGGCCTTTCTGCCCCGGTCACGGCACAATCGCCCGCGGAGCCGGTCGCGGCCCGTTAACACAATATGGACGAACCTCCCAGTCCGGTCGTTGTCGAGATCCGAAGTGTCGCTCACGGCCGGCAACGGCTGGTCATCCTTTCGGACGGCCAGGAACTCCTGTTCAGCGACGAGGCGTGCGAGCGCACCCATCTGGCTGAGGGTTCACTGGCGACCCGTGAGCTTCTCGCGGAGCTCGAGCAGACCGAACGCCGGGTCAACGCACACACAGCCGCTTTGCGGCTGCTTGCTGCCCGCCCGCGCAGCGAGACTGAGATGAGGACACGCCTGGCGATGCGCGGGATTGACCCCGCTGTCATCGACGATGAGATCGAGCGCCTGCGCTCGGCTGGACTCCTCGATGACCAGAAGTTCGCCGACGCCTGGGTCGAAGACCGGAA
This sequence comes from uncultured Anaerolineaceae bacterium, assembly GCA_964470735.1. Taxonomy (GTDB): domain Bacteria; phylum Chloroflexota; class Dehalococcoidia; order Tepidiformales; family Tepidiformaceae; genus Amarobacter. Next base: position 9,198 of record CAYYDX010000087.1, on the reverse strand, counting down.
GCGTCTCTCGCCGCGTGGACGTCACATGATTCGCTATGAACTCGTCGGGCGCGGCATCCACCCCGAGGCTGCCGACGAGGCGACGAAGGACATCGACGACAGGGAGACGGCGCTCCTGCTCGCGCGTGGCCGGGCGCGCCGGGCCCCCAGGACAAGCTACGAAGCGTTCTTTGCCAAAGTTGGTGGGTTTCTTCGGCGCCGCGGCTTCGACTACGAAGTGACCGCGAACGCGACCCGCCAGGTTTGGAGCGAGGTTGCGTTAGGCCCGGACGAGTTGGACGGGGCAACAGGCGGCGATTGACGCTCGTGTCAGTGCATTTCCCACGCCGGGAGCATTCTGGCAGAATCAGCAGCGCATAACGGTGCGTCGCGGCGCGTTTAACTGCCGCGCGCGGAGGTGTTCATGGAATTGCGATTTGGCGAGAAGGAAGAAGCGCTCCGTCTGGAGGTTCGCGACTTCCTCATTAAGAACAACGGGCGGGACGGCGCCGCCGGCGGCGCGTCGCTCGGTAGCCGGAGCGACGAAGAGTTCGAGTTTGCGAAGGGCTTCAACGCGAAGCTCGCTGAACGCGGCTGGATCGCTCCCGCATGGCCGAAGGAGTACGGCGGACTCGGCGCATCCATCTACGAACAGATGGTGTTCAACGAAGAGTTTGGATACTGGGGCGCTCCCGACACCGGAACACGCGGCTTCGGCGTCGGTATGATCGGCCCCACGCTGATCATCCATGGCAACGAGGAGCAGAAGCGCCACTACCTGCCGAAGATCACGAGCGGCGAACACGTCTGGTGCCAGGGCTACAGCGAGCCGGGCGCTGGCTCGGACCTTGCCAGCCTTCAGACGCGTGCGCACCGCGACGGTGACGAGTTCGTGATCAACGGTCAGAAAATCTGGACGTCGGGCGGGCACCGCGCGAACCAGATGTTCTGCCTCGTTCGCACCGACCCGGAGGCGCCGAAGCATCGCGGGATCAGCTTCCTCCTGATCGACGACATCAAGAACACACCTGGGCTCACCATTCGTCCGCTCGTGAACATGGCGAACCGCCACCACTTCAACGAGGTCTTCTTCGAGGACGTGCGCGTCCCGGCCAAGAACCTTGTTGGTGAGGAAAACCGCGGCTGGTATGTGGGTATGACGCTACTCGACTTCGAGCGCTCGGGCATCGGCACCACGGCGTCGCAGAAGCGAACGCTTGAAGAACTGGCTGCGAACCTCCGCAATGGCCCGAAGGACCGGCGGCAGGCGTACCGCACGCGCCTCGCCGAGCACGTCGTCGCGAACAATGTTGGGCGTTTCCTTGGCTATCGCATCGGCTACATCCAGGCGAACGGCATGGTTCCGAACTACGAAGCTTCCGTCGTGAAGATCTTCCAGTCGGAACTCGGCCAGCGGATCTACAACTTCGCTGTCAATATGCTGGGCCTGGCCGGGCAAATGATGCCGGAAGAACCACGCGCCCCGCTCGGCGGCGAAATGCCGGAAAACCATCTGCAGGCGGTGCCGTCGAGCATCTACAGCGGGAGCAACGAAATCCAGCGGAACATCATTGCCACTCGGGGCCTTGGCCTTCCACGCGGCTAGGTTCTGACCTTCGGTCACCGAAAAACGGGGAGCCACGGAGGCTCCCCGTTTTCGTGTGGCCGGTAGAATGGCTTGATGCTTGAACCCGCGGGCTTCGCGCGGCGGCTGAACGTGACAGGCACGGCGGCGCTGCTCATCGCGTTCGTCTTCTTTGGCGCGCTGGTCTACTGGCAGGTTTTCCGGGTGGACCTCGCCAACGCCGACCGCAATCCGCGGGTGCTCTCGGCCTTCCACGACCCTCAGCGTGGCCGCATCCTCGACCGCAAAGGGAACGTTCTTGCCGAATCACTGCCGGACGGAACACGCCACTACACCGACGCTTCGGTAGCGCACGCAGTCGGCTACCTGGATCCCCGTTACGGTTCGCAGGGTATCGAACTCGTGTTCAACGACGTGCTCTCCGGCACGGCGCCGTCCGGATGGGCTGGCGCCATGCGCGCCGAGTTCGACCGTGGCCGACGCGCGGGAAACGACGTTGTACTCACGCTCGACCCCTTGGTTCAACGCGCCGCGGCGTCGGCGCTCGGTGGCCGCGCTGGCGCCGTTATCGTGCTCGACCCGCGCAACGGCGACGTCCTCGCGATGGTCAGTGTGCCCACCTATGACCCTGGGGCGCTTGCTTCCGCCGGCGACGCGCTCTTTTCCGACCAGGCCTCGCCCTTGCTCAACCGGGCGACTCAGGGACTCTATCCACCCGGCTCAACTTTCAAGACGGTGACTGCTTCAGGCATCCTCGAAAGAGGAATTGCCACGCCGAAGACCATCGTTGAGTGTCCCGGCGAAGTGGTAATCGATGGGTTCCCGATCTCCTGCGCGAACACTTCGCAGGGGGTAGGAACTTACCCGTTCAAGCACGCATTTACGTTCTCCGTGAACGCCGTCTTTGCCGAACTTGGCGTGAAACTCGGCTGGCGTGGCCTGACTGATATCGCGCGGCGCTACGGCTTCGACTCGAATCTCGACTTCACGCTCGAAACCGCGAAGAGCCAGCTTCATGCGCCCGGGGCAGAGACAACGACTACGCTGCTGGCCTCCACAGCTTTCGGGCAGGGGCAGTTGCTGGCAACACCACTGCAGATGGCACTCGTGGCAGCGACCATCGCGAACGGCGGCGTGACGGTTCGCCCCCACCTGACCCTGGGTGAACGTAGCGGAGGTGAGATCACGCCATTGGAATCACCGTCCTCGCATCGCGTCATCGGCGAGGATCTCGCCAGGACGATGACCGATTTTATGGTGTCGGTGGTGGCAAATGGCCAGGCGAACGGTGTGGCACAGCCGGGCGTTGCGGTGGCGGGGAAGACCGGTACGGCTGAGGCCGGCGACGGGACATCCCACGCATGGTTCATCGGATTCGCACCGGCCGAGTCACCGACGGTAGCGGTTGCGGTGGTGGTCGAACACGGCGGGCAGGGCGGTATCGTAGCGTCGCCCATCGCCGGCCAGGTTATCCGGGCGGCATTGGCCCGATGACGCAAGAGGGTTCGAAGCTGGAGCGCCTGCTGGCAAGTGTCGCTCGCGTAGCGTCGGGCGCCGGTGTCCATCCCATCGCGGTGTTGCAGGCTATCGAAGAGGAAGCTCGCCGCTCGACCTCGAACGGACAGATCGCTAATGCATACGACGTCGAGTTAGCGCCGTCGGATGCAGGTATGCTGGCGGCGTCCATTGCGCAGTTGAGCGAAGCCGCCGCTGAAGCGCTCGAGGCGTATCGTGCCGCCGCCGGGGCCAGCGTGGTTGGCTCATGGACCATCGACTTCGCCGCCTCGGCAAGCGTCGCCCCGGGAGACATACGTGTCCGGTCGACGTTCCGGCTGCCGCGCAATGCGGTCGAACGCGCACCGGACCGTCGTGGAACGGAGGCGCTCAAGCGTCAGCGTAACCTCGTGATCGTTGTTGAGGGCGCAGGCAGAGTCCCGCTCCGGCACACACCATTCACCATCGGCCGCTCGACCGACTGCGACCTCACACTGCTGGATCTCGCCGTCTCGCGCCGCCACGCCGTCATCACGCAGGCCAGCAATGGCCAACTTGTCATGCGGGACCTTGGGAGCAGGAACCGGCTGCTGGTTGGTGGAACTGCCGACGATGAAGTTATTCTCGAGCCCGGACTCCGGGTGACGCTCGGCGGCACGACACTCTGGCTGGAGCAGACCACGTGAACGCTGGTCCAACCGAACTGCTGACCCTGCGCCTCGGGCTGATCGCCATCATGCTCGTCTTCCTCGCGGTCGTTGCCCTCACGATGCGCGGTGGCCTGGCATCTGCCACCAGAAGGACAAGTAGGCCGGCGCAACAGTCCTGGCGGCTCCTGGTCCTGGCGCCGGGAGACTCCGGGCTCCAGCGCGGATTCGCCTTCCCGCTCGCCGGGACGATGTTGGTCGGTCGCGATGGTCGTTCGGGAGTTGTCATCCCGGCGGTTTCGGTGTCGGCGCGTCACGCTTCCATCGAACGGGCGCCGGATGGGTGGCGACTCGTCGACCTGGGTAGCACCAACGGTACATTCGTGAATGGCCGGAGAGTAGATGATGCCGGCGCCATCCTTGGCGGTGGCGAGCGCATTACGATTGGGAGTGTCGAACTTCAGCTCGTCCCCGGCTGAGCGGGTGCGCTACTGCCGAGGATGAGCCCGATGAGGGCGAAGTTCACGACGAGGCTCGAACCACCGTAACTGACGAATGGTAGCGTGATGCCAGTCGTCGGGATGAGGCGAAGGTTTCCCGCGATGATGACACCGGCCTGTACTGCGAGAAGTATGGCGGCGCCGGCGCAGAGGTACTGCCTTTCGCGCGAGGCGGCGGCCGCTGAGCCGCGAAGTCCCGCGTAGAGCAGCGCTACGTACGCGAGGACCAGTGAGGCGGCGCCCGCCAGCCCCAGTTCTTCGGCAACAGCGGCGTAGACATAATCCGTTGCAGCGGCCGGCACAGTCTCGGGTTGGCCGAGCCCGAGTCCTTCACCAGTGACGCCACCAGCCTGGATCGCGTAGGTCGCCTGCAAGGTCTGGTAACCCGCGCCACCCGGGTCGACGTTTGGGTCGAGCCAGGTGTCCACGCGAACCTGCACGTGCGAAAAGGCCAGATATCCGGCCAGTCCGGTCAGCAGGAGCAGCAACGCGCCCCCGGTGACGTAGCGAAGCCGCCCGGTCGCGACGGATAGCATCGCGACTGTCAGCAGGATAAGCAGCGCGATACTCCCGAGGTCTTTCAGTAGCGCGAGTGCCGCCACCGCGGCCAACAGCAGCCCGGCGAGCGGCACGAGGTAGGGGAGGTTCGAGTAGTCGCGCCCGCCAATGCGGAAGTGGGGAGTCGCCAGAATCGCTCCATGGCGCGACAGGTAGCCGGCGAGGAAGACGAGGAGCAGAACCTTGATGAGTTCTGTCGTTTGCACCGTCTGTCCCGCTACGACAATCCACAGGCGCGCGCCGTTGATGGTTGTCCCGAAGATGCCCGTCGCGAAGAGCAGTACCAGCGCCGCGACGCCAGCGGTGTACGCCTGGCGGACCACCATCTCGGCACGACCCCCGAACCAGCAGGCGCCAGCAAATGCGACCACCCCTGCGGACACCCAGTTCGCCTGGTCTTGCGTCGAATCGGGCGCCAGCCGCATGACAAACGCCAGGCCGACTGCGGTCAGGAACATGGCAATGGCGTATGCCTGGGGCTGGGCTCGCGGCGCCAGCAAGCGAAGCGCCAGGTGTCCCGCCAGCGCCGAAACGATGAATTGGGTTACGATCCGCGAGGAATTGGACGGGAGGGCGAAGCCGGCTGCATCCAACGATTTCACCGCGAGCAGGATGAAAGCGACTCCGCCAAGCAATAGCGCGAGCTCGATGTTTCGCTCTCGCGCCACTATTTCGGAGGGCCTCAGCGCCATTTGAACGCATCCGACATCATCGATGGACGATACCGCCTCGAGCGCCTGCTCGGAACTGGCGGGATGGCCGAAGTTTGGCTGGCCGAAGACCAGCGGCTTGGCAGGTGGGTCGCGCTCAAGGCACTCAGGGAGTCATTCACCCAGTCCGCGGACGCCGAGGCGGTGGCGGGTTTCGAACGGGAAGCCACCGTCATCGCGAAGCTCCAGCACCCGGGAATTGTTGGTGTCTTTGACGCAGGAAGCTTCGAGGGCCGGCGCTACATCGTCATGGAGTACGTGCATGGCTACTCCTTGCGGCAGTTGCTCGAGACCCAGGGCCGTATGCCCGAACGTGAGGCAATCCGCTACGGGACGCAGGTTGCCGCGGCGCTCCAGTACGCCCACGAGAAGGGCGTCGTCCACTGCGACATAAAGCCAGAGAACATCCTCGTCAACGAGGCCGGCGCCGCGAAAATCGCGGATTTCGGCGTGGCCGAATCACTCACCAGGACGATGGCGCCGGGACAGGCGAAGGACTTCCTTGGGACGGTCGCATATCTCGCGCCAGAGGTTATCGAAGGCGCGAATCCGAGCGCTGCCTCGGATGTCTACTCGCTTGCTTTGATGGTGTTCGAGCTGGTGGCTGGTCGAACACCGTTCACCGCATCTACTGCCGGGGCCGCATTGGGGCAGCGGCTCGGCGCTCCGCCTCCACCGTTGCGCGCGTTCGCCCGGAGTGCTTCACCCGAATTGGAGGCAGTGCTTTCGCGAGCGCTGTCACTCAATCCGGCCGACCGCTATCCGACCGCCGCGGCGTTCGCGAATGCACTTCAGCGGATTCCCGCAACCAGTGGCATCGCTGCCGCCAGCGTAGCGGCGCCGCCTGGACGTCCGCCGCAACTTCGCTCCCGGCAGCCGACGGCTCGACTTCGGAGGGCGCCAGCGCCGGCAACTTCCCAGGGAGTCAGCGGACCGGCGAATCTCATCGCCATCGGTGTTGTGCTCCTGGCGCTCGGAGTTGGAATCGCGGCGGCCATGGTGCTTTCGAACGGCGATGACAAGGCGGGCGGAAGCAAGGCCCCCTCGCCCACAGCCACCGGGTCCGCCCCGACTGCAACCCAAAGGCCACCGACGGCGTCCGCCATCGCCACGCCGACTCCAACGATGACGCCCACGCTCTTCCCGACCGCCAGCCCGGGCCCAACGCGCACACCAAGTGCCACAGCCACGAAGCTGGCGCCCAGTCCGTCGCCCGCCTCAACCACTCCAACCCCGCCGCTAACGACGACGGCCATCGCCAGCCCGACCCAACACTGAACGGGCGGACACGAGAAAGGACCGGCAGAAGTGCCAGTCCTTTCTCTCTTGGTGTGCAAAGAACTCAGACGCTAAGCGCGTAGTGCTCAGGCCATACCGGTTGTGCCAGCGCCGGCATCGACGCGGTGGCACCAGACCCAGTGCTCCTTCTCCGCCGTGCCGACGTTGCGCCAGTCCGGCTTACGGGTGCGGCACTCGTCGATGGCGATCGGGCAGCGGGTGTTGAAGACGCAGCCTGGAGGCGGGCGCAGCGGGCTGGGCACGTCGCCGAGGAGGATGATGCGCTCGCGCTTCCGTTCGACATCGGGATCCGGGATCGGGACCGCGGACAGGAGCGCCTTGGTGTACGGATGGAGCGGGTTGTCGAAGATCGAGTCCCGGTCCGTCAGTTCCATGATGTGGCCGAGGTACATGACGGCCACACGGTCGCTGATGTGGCGAACGACCGAGAGGTCGTGCGCGATGAAGAGGTACGTGAGGTTGAACTGGCTCTGGAGGTCCTGCAGCAGGTTGATGATCTGCGCCTGGATCGACACATCGATCGCCGAAACCGGCTCGTCCGCGACGATGAAGTCCGGCTCAACCGCAAGCGCACGGGCAATCCCGATGCGCTGGCGCTGACCACCGGAGAACTCGTGGGGGAAGCGGTTGGCGAAGTACGGGTTGAGGCCCACCGTCTGGAGCAGGTTCTGGACGCGCTCCTTCTTCTCCTTGCCGCTTGCGAGCTTATGGATGGTCAACGGCTCACTGATGATGCTCCCGACGGACATACGCGGGTTCAGGCTCGCGTAGGGGTCCTGGAAGATCATCTGCATCTTGCGGCGGAAGCGCCGAAGTTCGCCGCCCTTGATCTTCGTCAGATCGGTGCCTTCGAACATGACATTGCCGGCGGTTGGGCGGGTCAACTGGAGGACGGCCTTGCCGGTCGTGCTCTTGCCACATCCCGATTCGCCGACGAGGCCGAGCGTTTCGCCGCGCTTGACCGCGAAACTCACGCCGTCGACGGCGCGGACGTCAGCGACCTTGCGCTGAAAAATCACGCCGGCGGTCACCGGGAAGAACACTTGCATGTCCTTCACTTCGACAAGGGTCTCGCCAAGCGTGCCGACGCGCTGGCGAGTTGAAGAGCTAGTTTGCTGCGCCAACTGGCACCTCCCGGCCGACACGATCCGATTCCCAGCACGCGGCGTAGTGCTTCTCACCGACGAGCTTGAAGGGCGGGTATTCCTCGCGGCAATGGTCCACGCGCCACGAGCAGCGCGGGTAGAACGGACAACCTGGCGGCAAATGCGCAAGGTCCGGCGGAAGCCCCTCGATCGGAACCAGCTTCTCCTTGCGCGTCTCGTCGAGGCGCGGCACCGAGTTCAGGAGCCCGACCGTGTACGGGTGCTTCGGATTCCGGTAAAGCTCGGTCGCCGAAGCGGTTTCGATCACTTTACCCGCGTACATCACGTTCACCCGGTCGGCGTAGCGAGCGACGACGCCGAGGTTGTGCGTGATGATGATGACGGCTGTGCCAAACTCCTGGCTCAGCCGGTTCATAACCTCCAGGATCTGCGCCTGGATGGTCACGTCGAGCGCTGTCGTCGGTTCATCGGCGAGCAGGAGCTTCGGGTTGCAGCTCATCGCCATCGCGATCATCACGCGTTGGCGCATGCCTCCCGAGAACTGGTGAGGGTAGTCATCGAGACGATTGCGCGCCTCGGGGATGCCCACCATTTCCAGCAGCTCAGCGGCACGGTCACGCGCGGCTTTGCCATGCAGGTTCATGTGCAGCTCGAGCGCTTCCGTCATCTGCCGGCCGATCGTCAGCACGGGATTCAGCGACGTCATCGGCTCCTGGAAGACCATGGCAATTTCGTTGCCACGCACCTTCCGGATCTCGTCCTCGTCGAGCTTCAGGATGTCCCGGCCCTGGAAGATGATCTCGCCGGAAACGATCTTTCCCGGGGGCTGTGGGATGAGCCGGAGGATGGAGAGGGCCGAAACGCTCTTGCCACAACCCGATTCACCGACCAGTCCCAGCGTTTCGCCTTCCTCGACCACGTAAGAAGTGCCGTCAACCGCCTTGACGACCCCTTCTTGAGTGTAGAAGTACGTCCGCAGGTCTTTGACCTCGAGTAACGACATCCCTTCTCCTTTCGGCCACCCGTCCCACCGGGTGGTGCGGCGAAGCCGCGTTCTGTCCCAGGCTGATTCGAGTGGTGGGGAAGAGGAGACTCGAACTCCTACGCCTTGCGGCACATGATCCTAAGTCATGCTCGTCTGCCAGTTCCGACACTTCCCCACGCGTGCGCTGAGGCCCCGCCAAGGCAGGGCCCTATTCGGAACCGGAGGGAGTTGGTGAGCCGCCAAGGAATCGAACCTTGAACCGGCTGATTAAGAGTCAGCTGCTCTGCCAATTGAGCTAGCGGCCCCCCTCAGGACGCGCGGGAGTATATCACGCC
>CAYYDX010000086.1:0-12827 GCA_964470735.1 uncultured Anaerolineaceae bacterium | reverse complement strand
CGTGTCGTTGGCGGCATGCGCGGCCAGGGTGAAGTGCTCGGCGGCGGCGTACGGGGGCGGCGCGCTGGGCGTGCGCGAAAGCGACTTCGCCCGGGCAGCGGCGCGGCGCACACCCCACCACCAGGCGGCCAGCGCGAGGGGTGGCAGCGGCGCAAGCACGAGCATCCAGTCACGGGCGAAGTCGAGGCTGCTCATGCCGGGGCCCTCCGCAAGACGGTTCCGCGCAGGACCAGTTCGCTCACGAGGAGGAGCGCGGCCAGCGCGGCGAACCACGGCGCGTACTCGGTGAACGTTTCGAAGGATTCGCGGCCGACGCGACTGCGTTCGAGAGAGCCGATCTCGGTGTAGACGGCCTGTAGCGCCTGCGGGCTTTCCGCTTCGAAGTACTTGCCGCCGGTGCGGTCCGCGATGGCGGTCAGCAACTCTTCGTCGACACCCGAATCGAAGCCGGGCTCACCGCGCGAGACGACGCCGATGGTGTAGACGCGGATCTTCAGCGAGGTCGCGAGTTCGGCCGCCTTCTCGGGCGAGATCGATTCGGCGTTGTGCTCGCCGTCGGTCAGGAGGATGACGATGCGGCTCGCGGCGGTGGAGTCCTGCAGCATGTTGAGCGCCGTCGCGAGGCCGACGCCAATGCCCGTGCCGTCCGGCAGGAGGCCGCTGTTGAGGCCCGCGACCATGCGGTCGAGCGCGTCGTAGTCGAGGCTCGGCGGCGAGAGCGCGAGTGCATCCTGCTGGAACACGACGAGGCCGACGCGGTCGTTCTCGCGATTCTTGATGAATTCGCGGATGACCTCCTTCGAAGCCTCGAGACGGCTCTTCCCGGGAGCGAAACGCTGGTCCATCGAACTCGAGATGTCGAAGGCGAGGGCGATATCGACGCCTTCGCCGGGGACGACCGAACCTGCTTTGCCTTCGCGCGGGCCGGCGGCCGCGACCGCGAGCATGACGACCGCCAGAACGCGCAGCGCCGGGAGTGCGCGCGCGAACCGCAGCCGCCACGTCGGTGAGAGCGCGAGGACTGGCCCGGCCGAAGCGACCGTGTAGCCGCGCGGCTTGCGGCGAGCGAGGAGGGCGACCGGCACAGCGAGGAGCGCGAGGAGCAGTGCCAGCGGTTGCGCGAGTTCCATCAGCCGGCCGCCCCGATGATCTCGCGCGCCATCGTGAGGTCGGCTTCGCGGCGCTCGGCGGCCGGGCGGTAGCCGGCGTAGATGACGGCGTCGCACTCTTCGAGCAGGCCGGCGACAAGGCGCGCCTCCCACCGTTCGCCGCCGAGTTCGAGGCGGCGGCGAAGTTCGGTGGTGGTCAGCGCGGTCGCGCGGACGCCGTGGCGCTGTGCCAGCTCGGTCTTCACCACGGCCGACATCAGGCGGTAGGCGCTCACCGGGTCGCTGTGGAGCAGTTGCTCCGCGCCGTCGAGGGTGGGTGGCGGCGCCTGCGCGGCCACTGGCGCGGGCTTCCGGCCCAGGCGCCGGGCGATACTTCGCGCCACGTACCACCCCAGCGCGATAGCGAGTGCGGCGGCGGCGATGGCCCCGAGCGCGATGCCGGGTCTTAGCCACGGCGACTCGGCCCCGCCGATGGCGACGGGCGGCGCGAGCGGCGTCAGTTCGAGCGGCGAGTCCCCGGGCAGCGTCGAAAGCACTCGCAGCGGGACCGCCGGGAGTTGCTGGCTCTCGGCGACGTTGCCGGTGACCACCGAGACCGTTGGTGCGAAGGCGAGGTCGCCCGGCGCGAAACCGGCGATCGTCGCCTCGATGAGCCAGAGCACGCCATCGGACTCGGGAACCTGGGTCACCGCGTCGATCGAGACGAGTTCGACGCCCGCCCACGATTCGCCGCCAGGGGTGACCTCCACGGTGGCCCCGCGGGGCGCGGTCACGCGGAAAGTCGCCTGGATGTGCTCACCAATGACCGCGGACGGCCGGGAAAGGCGCACTTCGCCATCGGCGCGCGCGATGTGCGTGCCCGGGACAGCGAACGCCAGGAGGGCGAGCGCGACGAGTCCGGCAAGGCGCCTCATGCCGCGCCCAGCGCGCGGCGCTTGAAGAACCGCAGCAGCGCCGGCACGTAGTCCGTCCCGACCGTGACCTGGATTTCGTCGATGCCGAGCGCACCGAAGGCGAGCCTGCGCTCGCGGTCCATCTCCTGGACGCGACGCTCGTACGTTTCGCGCACGGCGCGGCTACCCGTGTCGATTTCGACCGGCCGGCCGCTCTCACTGTCGCGAATCGTCACGATGCCGGCGTCCGGGAGTTCTTCGTCGATCGGCTCACGGACGCGGATGGCGATGATGTCGTGGTGGCGGGCGGCCGCGCGCAACTTGCGGCTGTCGATCCCGGCGAGGAAGTCGGAGACGAGGAAGACAGTGGCGCGGCGCTTTTGCACGCCGGTCAGGTACTCGAGTGCCGCGCCGATGTCGGTGCCCCGGGTTGCCGGTTGGGCCCAGAGCATCTCGCGCACCACGCGGAGGACGTGCGTCGCGCCGCCGGATGGCCGCACGTACCGCTCGGGCTTGCTGGCGAAGAGCAGCAGTCCCACGCGGTCCTTGTTGCGAATGGCGGCCAGCGCGAGGACGGCGCATACCTCCGCCGCGAGGTCGGCCTTCGACTGCGGCAGCGCCCCGGCCCGCTGCGAGGCGCTGACATCGACCACGAACAGGACCGTGAGGTCGCGGTCTTCGCGGTAGCGCCGGATGAGCGGTTCGCCGGTGCGGGCCAGCGCCTTCCAGTCGATGGAGCGCACGTCGTCGCCGGGCACGTACGGCCGCAGTTCATCGAATTCGATGCCGCGCCCGCGGAAGACCGCGTGGTACTCGCCGAGGAAGAGGTCGTTGACGAGGCGGCGGGCCTTGATTTCGATGGCGCGAATGCGGTCGAGCAGTTCGGGCGGGATACCGCCGGGCGCGCGGTGACCGTTCGTCGCGTCCGGGCGGGCGTCGTTGCGCGCGAAAGGCAGCTTCACGCCAAACCTCCCGTCAGGGGACGTCCACACCGTCGAGCACGCGGTCGATGATGTCATCGGTCGAAAGTTCTTCCGCCTCGGCTTCGTAGGTGGTGACCACGCGGTGGCGGAGGACGTCGTGGGCGAGGGCCTTCACGTCGTCGGGCGTGGTGTAGGCGCGGCCCTGGAGGAAGGCGTGTGCGCGGGCGGCGCGAGCAAGGGCGATGCTGGCGCGCGGCGAAGCCCCGTAGGCGATGAGCGAAGCCAACTCCGGGAGGCGGTAGGCCGCCGGCCGGCGAGTCGCGTAGACCAGCTGGACGATGTAGTCCTTCAGCGCCTCGTCGATGGCGACTTCGTTCACCGCGCGGCGGGCGGCGGCGAGGTCCGCGGCGTTGGCGACCGTATGCACTTCGGGCGCCACGGGGTCAAGGCTCATTTCGAGGATCTGGCGCTCCTCCTGGCGGGTCGGGTAGTCCACCTTCACCTTCAGCAGGAAGCGGTCGAGTTGGGCTTCGGGCAAGGGATAGGTGCCCTCCTGCTCGATCGGGTTCTGGGTGGCCATCACGAGAAAGGGCTCGTCGAGTGGCATGGTCTCGCCGCCGATCGACACCTGGCGCTCCTGCATGGCTTCGAGCAGCGCCGACTGGACTTTCGCGGGCGCGCGGTTCACCTCATCGGCGAGCACGAGATTCGCGAAGACCGGGCCGCGGCGGATGGTGAAGCGCCCTTCGGCCTGGCTGAAAATCTCCGTGCCGATGAGGTCGGCGGGCAACAGGTCGGGTGTGAACTGGATGCGGACGAAGCGGAGGTCGAGCGCACGGGCGAGGGTCGAGACGGTCAACGTCTTGGCCAGGCCCGGCACGCCTTCGACGAGGATGTGCCCGTGGCAGAGCATGCCGACGAGCAGGCGGTCGATCAGCGGTTCCTGGCCGACAATGACACGGTGCACCTCGGCGCGGACGCGGCTGAGGGTTTCGGCGACGGCCGCCGACTGTGCGGAAAGGGCGTGTGCGCCGGCGGCCAAGCGCTATCTCCGGAGGGTGGAAGTCCGGCAATTGTAGGGTGAGCCGAAGTAAAGGGGAGATACACGGCCCGGGTCGGCGGATTTGCCACAAAGGGCACGGAGGATGCGGAGGACACAAAGGGCACGGAGGACACGGAGGACACGAAGGGCACGAAGGACACGGAGGGCACAAAGGATTTCATGGGGTTTTCCTGAGGGAACCACCAAGCAGATTCTTCGTGGTCTTTGCGTTCTTTGTGTTCGAAACAGACCTCACGCGCCGGGCGGGCGAAGGCGAGCGGCGATTTGCCACAAAGGGCATGGAGGGCACGGAGGACACGGAGGACACGAAGGGCACGAAGGACACGGAGGGCACAAAGGATTTCATGGGGTTTTCCTGAGGGAACCACCAGGCCGATTCTTCGTGCTCTTCGTGGTCGTTGCGTTCTTCGTGTTCGAAACAGACCTCACGCGCCGGGCAAACCGGTGTCGTCGCGGTAGCTGGCGCGGGCGAAGGCGAGCGCCCAGACGCGCCGGGCGCCGGCATCCTTGAGGACGGCCGCGCATTCGGCCACGGTCGCCCCGGTGGTGATGACATCGTCCACGACGGCCACCGTCAGGCCGTCGAGCCTCGGGCCGCGAAAGGCGAATGCGCCGCCGATGTTCGCCCGCCGGTCGGCCAGGCCGTGGCCGACCTGGTGTTCCGTGCGCCGAACACGAACGAGTCCGCTGCCCACCGGAGTCCACCCGGCGGCGCGCAGGAGGAGTTGCGACTGGTTGAAGCCGCGCTCTTTCTCGCGCGAAGGGTGCAGCGGAACGGCGAAGTAGGCGTCAATCGCGAGGCCGGCCGCGAGTTGGGGCAGAAACCCGGCCATCACCGGGGCGGAGGTGCGGACGTAGCGGTATTTCAGGTCGTGAACGAGCTGGCGGGCGGCCCCGGCCATTTCGAACGCCGCGCGGGCGCCTTCGAGCGCGTACATATGGAAGCAGCGCGGGCAGTTGCCGGCGCCCTCCCACGTGGCGGAGCAGAAGCCGCAGCGTCCCGGGCCGGTGGCCGGGGTCATGTCCCTCGCGCAGGGCTCACAAAGGGGTGTATCGAACCGTCCGCAAGCGGCGCACCGTGGCGGAAAGAGCAGGTTCGCGGCCCGGGAGAGCCCGCTGCGCAGCATGCGCGCAGTGTAGCGACGGATGTGCGCGCGGGCTGGCACAATGGAGCGCGTGGAAGTCACCGTCCTGCTCTTCGCTTCGGTTGCCCAGAAGGCGGGTGTTCGCAGCCTGACAATGCCGCTGCAGGCCGGCGACACCGTCGCGAACGTCCGTGACCGCGTGGTCGAACGGTATCCGCAACTGCGTGGCGCGCTGCCGACACTCCTCTATGCGCTCAACGAGGAGTACGCGGGCGAATCGGACGCTGTGCCCGCGGGCGCCACGCTCGCCCTCATTCCGCCAGTCTCGGGAGGCTAACTCATGCTCATCCGCGTCACGCCGGACGCGCTCGACACCGCCGAGGCGGTCGCCGCCGTTGGTTCGCCGCGAGCGGGCGCGGTCAACGTCTTCCTTGGTGTCGTGCGCAACAACAACCTCGGCCGGGCGGTCCAGTACCTCGAATATGACGCCTACCCGGCGATGGCCGAGAAGGTGATGCGCGAACTCGGCGAGGAGGCGCGCCAGCGGTTCGACCTCGAAGATGTGGCCGTCCTCCACCGAACCGGGCGGCTCGAAATCGGCGAGGCGAGCCTGCTCATCGCCGTCTCCTGCGGCCACCGCGCGGCGTCGTTCGAAGCGGGCCACTGGCTGGTCAACGAGATCAAGAAGAAGGTCCCGGTCTGGAAGAAAGAGGTGTGGGAGGACGGCGAAGAGTGGATCGAGGGCCCCGAATCGATGGGGATCCAACAGGCCCCGGCCACGATGCGCGGCGGCTGAACCGATGACGAGCCACCCCCACGCCTTCAGCCGGTACTGCATGCACTGCGGCCAGCGGCTCACGACGGCCATTCCGGAAGGGGACACGCGCCGCCGCATGGTCTGCCTCGATTGCGGGTTCATCCACTACCTGAACCCGCGCCCGGTCGCCGGCACCATCCCCGTCCGCGACGGTAAGGTGCTGCTCGGCCGGCGCGACATCGAACCCCGGCGCGGCTTCTGGGTGTTCCCCGGCGGCTACATGGATGTCGGCGAATCGGCCGAGCAGGCGGCCGTCCGGGAGACGTTCGAAGAGGTGCACCTCGAGGTGCGCAACCTCGAACTGCTCGGCGTCTACACGCGCATCGAACCGGGAGTTGTCGTCATCGTCTACGAAGCGGAAGCGGTGGGCGAGCCGGAAGCGAGCCACGAAACGAGCGAGATCGCGTGGTTCGCCCCAACCGAGATCCCGTGGGATGAGATCGCATTCGACAGCACGGAGGCGGCGTTGCGGGCGTGGGTGGCGCGCCGCGCCTAACGCCAGGGGATGCGGGTCGTGCCCATCCCTGGCGGCGGGGCTGTTCGAAACGGCGAACGACGAACTTCGAAGGACGGTTGGCGGGAAGGCAGATGAACGATGAACGACGAACTTCGAAGGACGGTTGGCGGGAAGGCAGATGAACGATGAACGACGAACTTCGAAGGACGGTTGGCGGGAAGGCAGATGAACGATGAACAACGAACTTCGAAGGACGGTTGGGCGGGACGGCAGGTGGATCGGCGCCGTTCGATGTTCGACGTTCGTCGTTGGGGATGCGGTGTGGTGACTGGCGCTCGGGTTAGCCGCCGTAGTTCACGCCGCATTCTTTGAGCGTGAGGATGGAGTATTCGCGCTTGAGCACGGCGTGGGTCACTTCGCCGACGACGCAGGAGTGGTCGCCGATTTCCACTTCGCCGACGTAGTTGCCTTCGACATAGGCTGGCGTGGCCGAGATGACCGGTGCGTTGCTGTGGGCGCCCCGTTCGAATTCCGTGCCGTTGATGGTGTTGCCTTCGACCGTGGTGGGCTTGAAGAAGGCGAACGCCAGGTCTTTCTGGCCGCTTTCGAGGAAGGAGAGCGCAAACTTCCCGCTCTGCTTGAGGAGGGAGTAGGCGCCGCTGTCTTTCTTGACGCCCATCACCACCAGGGGCGGGTCGAAGGAGGTCTGGGTGACCCAGTTAATGCAGGCGGCGGAGTCTTCGCCGCCGTTGTTCACGCCGAGCACGTAGAGCCCGTAGGGAATCGTCCGCAGGATGGTCTTCTTTGCCGCCGCGACCTGTTCGTCCATGGCGCATCACCTCGAGAAATGTAGCGCCTCGATTGTAACTGGATGGCGAAGGGCCAACACAAAGGAACGAAGGACACGAAGGAAGGCGAAGCCGTTCCGAGCCCTTCCAGGCGTTCGTTCCTTTGTTCCTAAATGGCTCCGAACTTAGCGTGCGAGGCGGGCGTGGGCCCAGTGGGTGATGGCGACGGCGAGGGCGTCGGCGGCGTCTTCGGGGGTTGGCAGGCTGGTGAGGCGAAGCTGGAGGCGCACCATTTCGGCTATCTGCGACTTTTCGCCACGGCCATAGCCGGCGACAGTGGCTTTGACCACCGCGGGCGAGTATTCGATGACCTCGAGGCCGGCGTCGGCGAGGCCGAGAATGCAGGCGGCGCGCGCCTCGCCCAGCGCCATCGCGCTCTTCGCGTTCGAACCAACGAAGCCTGCCTCGATTGCGCCGTGGGTCGCGCCGTTCTCTCGCGCCAGCGCGCAGACGGCGTCGCGGAGGATCAGGAGGCGGTGGCTCTTGATGTCGGCGGGCTTGGTCCGTACGGCGCCATGGCGGACGTGGGCGCAGTCGGCGCCGGCTGTTTCGACGAGGCCCCAGCCGGTGGTGTTCAGCCCGGGGTCGATACCGAGGATTCGCATGGCCCGATGGTGCGCCATGTGGGCGGGTTGTGCACAGCGAGCGGTGTCACGGCGACAGCGGTTGGCGGGCGGCGCCAATGAGCTTGCGACCCACTGCGGTCGGCCATCCTGGTCGTAGGGGCGTATTGCAATACGCCCCTACCAACGGGCGATAGGGTCCAGCTGCAACCGAACGGCGCACCCTCCTGACATCCCCCTGTCAGGAATCATCACCATCGGCGCTTCGCCATCCGGTACACTCGGGGTATGTCCGTTCATGCCCCGGCTGCCGCTCCCGCGAACTTCAAGCTCATCGCCGACTACCGGCCGACCGGCGACCAGCCGGAAGCCATCGAGAAGCTTGTTGAGGGCGTGAACCGGGGCGACCGTTACCAGACGCTCCTCGGTGTCACCGGTTCGGGCAAGACGTTCACGGTGGCGAATGTCATCCAGCAGACCGGGCGCCCGGCGCTGGTGCTCGCGCACAACAAGACGCTGGCGGCCCAGCTTTGCGCCGAACTGAAGGAGTTCTTCCCCGAGAACGCGGTCGAGTACTTCGTGAGCTACTACGACTACTACCAGCCCGAGGCCTACATCCCGCGCAGCGACACCTACATCGCGAAGGACGCGGACATCAATGACGAGATCGACAAGCTGCGTCACGCGGCCTCGCGCGCGCTGCTCACGCGGCGCGACGTGATCATCGTCGCCTCGGTCAGCTGTATCTACGGCCTCGGCGACCCGAGCGAGTACGAGGGCTTCGTGCTCCACTTCGAACGCGGCCAGCGCTTCGACCGCGGCGATGCCATCCGCAAGATGGTGGCGATGCAGTACGAGCGGAACGACATGAACATGGTGCGCGGCAAGTTCCGCCTGCGCGGCGATTCGCTCACGGTCATCCCCAGCTACGACGAACTGGCCGTGCGCGTCGATTTCTTCGGGGACGAAGTCGAACGGATCGTCGAACTCGACCCGCTCACCGGCGAGATCCTGGCGGAGCGCGACGAGGTCGACATTTTCCCGGCGAAGCACTTCGTCACGGGGCGTGACCGGATGGAACCGGCGATCGCGAGCATCGAGAAGGAACTCGAGGAGCAACTCGAGATCTTCCGCAAGCAAGGCAAGATTCTCGAAGCGGCCCGGCTGGAAGAGCGCACGCACTACGACATCGAGTCGCTGCGCGAGACCGGGTACTGTCCCGGGGTCGAGAACTACTCGCGGCACCTGCAGATGCGCGAAGCCGGCTCAACGCCCTGGTGCTTGCTCGACTACTTTCCGGACGACTGGCTGCTGGTGGTCGATGAATCGCACAACACGCTGCCACAGGTGCAGGGCCAGTTCTTCGGCGACCGGGCGCGGAAGGACACGCTCGTGGAGTTCGGGTTCCGGCTGCCGAGCGCGGTCGACAACCGGCCGCAGACGTTCGAGGAGTTCGACCGGCACATCAACCAGGCGATCTTCGTTTCGGCGACGCCGGGCGACTACGAGATCAAGATGTCGAGCCAGGTGGTCGAGCAGGTTATCCGGCCGACGGGTCTCCTTGACCCTGAAATCACCATTAAGCCGACGAAGAACCAGGTGGACGACCTGATGGACGAGATTCGGCGGACGGTGGACAAGGGCCAGCGCGTCCTTGTCACCACGCTGACGAAGAAGATGGCCGAGGACCTGGCGGACTACCTGAAAGAGATGGGCATTAAGACCCACTACATCCACGCGGAGGTCGAAACGCTGGACCGCGTGGAGATCCTGCGCGACCTGCGGCTCGGCGTGTACGACGTGGTGGTGGGTATCAACCTCCTGCGCGAAGGACTCGACCTGCCGGAGGTGTCGCTCGTCTGCATTCTCGACGCGGACAAAGAGGGGTACCTGCGTTCGAACCGCTCGCTCATCCAGACGATCGGCCGGGCGGCGCGGCACCTCGAAGGGCGCGTGGTGATGTATGCGGACAAGGTGACGATGAGCATGCAGAACGCCATCGACGAGACGTACCGCCGGCGCCGCATCCAGGAGGAGTACAACCGCGAGCACGGCATCGAAGCGGCGAGCATCGTGAAGGCGGTTCGCGACATCACGGACCACGTTCGGATGGTGGCCGAGGAGAAGGACACCTATGACGCTGGCGTGCCGGCCTCGATGTCGAAGGATGAACTGATGCGAATGGTGAAGGAACTCGAAACGCAGATGAAGACTGCTGCCAAGAACCTCGAGTTCGAAAAGGCGGCGGCGCTGCGCGACAAAGTGGTCGAACTGCGCCGCGAACTGGTCGGCACCGACGCGGAGGAACTGGCGGCGTTCGCGGAGGCGGCTGGCAGGCGCGGGCCGATGCGGTTCGGACGCAGCCAGGCGGGTGGCCGGGATCGCGGTCGCCGGTACCGGCGGTAGCGCGGGTATGATGCGCGTTCGTGAGATTCGAGTGGGATGAAGCGAATGAAGACCATGTCGCCCGGCACGGAGTCACCATCGACGAGTGGGAATCTGCCTACGAGGACCCTCGCAAGAAGACTCGCCCGTCACATGCCAGCCACGAGGGTCGACGTGCCGCACTGGGGAGAACCGATGCTGGACGACTTCTGTTCCTTGTGTTCACGACCCGTGATGGCGCTGTCCGACCAGTGACGGCCCACGATGCGACGTTCCGGGAACGGCGCATGTATCGGTCGAAATAGACTAAGATGCAGCAGTAATGGCACGGTCACCGCAACTGACGGTAATCAACAGTCTGAGCGAGGTTCCTGAATTCGCCACCGAGCGACAAGAGGCGGAGTTCTGGGACACGCACACGATGAGCGACGAGCTGTGGGATTCGCTGCCACCGGTTCACTCCGAAAGCAGCGGGCCAATGGGCGTCTCCCTCTCGCTTAACGCGGATCTTGCGGACCGGCTGAGGGCGCTGGCGAAAAAGAAAGGTGTCAGCTACCTCGACCTTGCCCGCCGATTCGTCGCGGAGCGGCTGTACGAAGAAGAGAAGCGCGAAGGCATCATCGGAGACACGCGCGCTTCCTGAGCGGGGCGTTCGGCGGTAGCCTGCCGGCATGACCCTACGTCGCAGGCCGCTCGGAAACTCCGGATTGACCGTCGCCGAACTCGGGCTTGGCGCGATGGACACGCCGCACTCGCCCGCAGCGCTCGAGACCGTGACCACCGCGCTCGATCTCGGCGTCGACTTCATCGATACGGCGCGCGGCTACGAGGGGAGCGAGTTCCTCCTCGGCCGGGTCATCCGGGAGCGCGGCGGCAAGCAGTTCACTGTTGGTTCGAAGACCTTCAGCCACTCGGCGAGTGGCGCCCAGTGGGAGATCGACCGTTCGCTCAGTGTCCTCGGCGTGCCCCGCATCGACCTCTACCAGTTGCATGACATTTCGACGCCGTCCGCGTGGGAGGAAGCGATGGGCGATGGCGGTGCGCTCGAAGGGCTGAAGACCGCGCAGTTCCGTGGACTGATCGACCACATCGGCATTTCCACGCACAGCCTGGAGATTGCCCGCCTGGCCATCGAATCCGGTGAGTTCGCGACGATCATGCTCGAGTACTCCGCGTTCTACCCCGATTCGGCGCCGCTCATCGAACTGGCCGCCCGGCGTGGTGTCGGCGTCATCGTGATGCGGCCGGTTGGCGGTTCGGGCCGGACAAGCGCTATGCGGGGCCGCATCGCCGCCGGGTACGCCGGTCCGCTCACGCCCGCGAACCTGCTGCGCTACGTGCTTTCGAACCCCGCCGTCTCGGTCGCTATCCCCGGCGCGCGCTTTCCCGGCCGGGTCCGCGAGAACGTGGCGACTGCTTCGAACTTCATCGCGATGAGCGCCGCGGAGCGCGCCGAACTCGAAGCCGAGGCACGCCGCTTCTACGACGATTGAGCGATCAGACCACCTTCAGGCCGATAATCTCCGGGTCGGCCGGTGGGAACCGTAGATCCAGCGATTCGAGTTTCTCGATGATGGCTTCGGCCACCACGATGTCGCGGTACCACTTGCGGTCGGCGGGGATGGCGTGCCATGGCGCGTGCTTCGTGTTCGTCTTCGTGATCACGTCGCTGTAGGCCTCCTGGTACTCGTCCCAGAGCTTGCGGTCGTCGAGGTCGGCCATCCGGAACTTCCACTGCTTGCGGGGGTTGTCGACGCGTTCCTGCAGCCGTTCGCGCTGTTCGTCTTTCG
The DNA here is from genome assembly GCA_964470735.1 of uncultured Anaerolineaceae bacterium. Taxonomy (GTDB): domain Bacteria; phylum Chloroflexota; class Dehalococcoidia; order Tepidiformales; family Tepidiformaceae; genus Amarobacter. Next base: position 894 of record CAYYDX010000086.1, on the reverse strand, counting down.
AAATCAGGAGTGCGAACTTCAGCACCTCCGTGTTGTTGCGGACGAGGAACTCTTCCCACTCGTTGATGTCGTCGTAGCGCCGTTCCCAGACATCCTTCGGCACGATCTTCTTCACCCGTTCGACGAGGACGGACTCGTAGTGCGAACGGTTGAAGATGGTGATGTGGCCGCGCTCGGGGGTCTGCCGCTGGTAGCGCCAGAGGTAGGGGTGCGCCAGCTCCTCGGGCGTTGGCACCTTGAAGCTGACCACCTGGCAACCGAGGGGTCCGGCCTCCTGGAAGACGCTCTTGACTGTCCCGTCCTTGCCGCCGGTATCGATTCCCTGGAGGACGACGAGCAGGCCGAACCGGGCGTCGGCGTAGAGGAGGTCCTGGAGTTCATTCAGGCGGACGCGCAGTTCGGCGATCTTCTGTACGCCCTCCTCCTTGGTCATCCCGTCGGAACGCGAAGTGTCGAAATCGGAGACGTTGAACTTCTCCCCGAAGGGCGGGATCAGGTTTCGGCCGTTACTCATGGCGCGCAGTCTCTGCCTTCGGCCGCTGGATGGCCAGCCGGCTGCGAACCCCCGGCGCGTACGGGCGGGCTTCGGTCGCGCGTCTTTACAAACGCTTTTCACGGCCTCCGTCACTTCACGGCGGGATGACGCCTTAGTGAGGGAAGAGCCTGTCACCAGATCAAGGCTCGGAGGTCCACACCAATGTTGAGCCTGGGCAGGGTAGCCGTTCCCGGACTGATCGCCGTGTCGTTCCTGGCGGGCGGCGTACTGGGGTTCTTCATCCCGTCCGGGGGCGATTCGACTGAGGATGACTCGACGGTGGCTGTGGCTGCCGATTCGCGGGAGGGGGCGCCCGTGACACAGGCAGACGCCGCCGACGCGGGCACACCGGCCCCGGC
>CAYYDX010000085.1:0-12832 GCA_964470735.1 uncultured Anaerolineaceae bacterium | reverse complement strand
ACAAGGACGGCTCTGAGATCTTGCTCGACCAGGGCGACAATCTCCCACCTCGGCGACTCACTCCGCGGGAGTGCGCTCGGATCATGGGCTTCCCGGATGACTTCGTCATCCCGGTCAGTGACACTCGGGCCTATAAACAGTTCGGCAACTCGGTCGTCGTGCCGGTTGTCGAGGCCGTCGCCCAGGAGATGGCAAAATGGCTTCGCCCTCGTCAGATCGAGCTCGCACCGCCAAGGGAACTGGTGACGGCTCGGCTTCTCGAAGAGCCATCCGCATTCGTCGCCGTCTCCTGAAGTGGGGTCGCTCCAACTTCGCTTCTTACGCGTGGCGTTCTGAGTCAGACCCATGGCTGGCCCTTGTCGCTGAGATGTTGCTCCAGAGAACCCGCGCGGCTCAGGCTGAGGCGGTGTTCCTCGACCTCCGTGCGAAGTTTCCGCGGGCTACGGATCTCGTCGCTGCAGGACCCGGAGTGACGAGAGAGATCACCTCGCGCACCGGCCTGCATTGGAAGGGCCCTTTGCTCTATGACGCTGCCGAGCGGGTTAGCCAGTCTGGCGGCGCACCGCCTGAGGACCTGGAGCAACTCCTGGCCCTTCCAGGCATTGGACCGTATGCCGCTGCGGCATGGTTGAGTCTCCATCGCGGAAGGAGGGCGGTAATCATCGACAGCAACGTCGCCCGGTGGCTCGCACGACTCGAAGGCCGCCCCTATGACCCCGAAACACGTCGCAAACGATGGGTCGCTGATCTCGCGGACTCCCTGACGCCCATCGGGCCGTTCCGGGACTACAATTACGCCGTGCTCGATTTCACGATGCGCATCTGTGTGCCCGGAAGGCCACGGTGCGACGAATGCCCAATTCGATCTGATTGCCACTTCGGTAGCTCTTCGCAATGGTTAGCGCCACTTTGACACAGTTAGAGCCATTTGTCAATACACCCTCTGACCTGGTCCCGGTCGACGATGCTGTGGTCGAGTACGGGATCTCTCGCAGTACGATTTTTCGCCTCTTCAAGGCAGGCCTGGCGCGCTATCGACGCCCTGGCGACCGTAAGACATACGTCTCTCGCAGCCAGCTTGAGGAAATGACCTCGTTTCGGCGCGTCGACTGACCCGGCCTCGATTTACCTGATCCCACCGCCCCGCAGCGCACCCCCAAACTCCCCAACTCCTCGCGACACTCGCCCCTCGCCGCTCCGCCACCCAACCGCCTACCCTCACGACATGCCCGGCGCCGCTTCGTCACTTGCGCAACCCGCTGCCCGCCGTTCCCACCGGGCCCCTTTGCCGACGCTCCCAACAAGTCCACACGAGTCCATCGCAAGAAGTCCAACAAGTCACCCCAAGAAGTGCCTCAAGAAGTGCCCCGGGCTTCTTCCCACTACTTCAAGAAGTCAAAAAATCTTCGCGAACCCCGGGTAGTCCGCACCCCGGTCCGCATCGCGAATCGCGAATCCGCGCCCTCCGCGTCCTTCGTTCCTTTGCGGCTCATTCGTCGCTTCGCACCGGCGCGAACCCGAAGTACAGGAACGCATGCAGCGCCAGCGCGCTCGCCCAGCTCAGCAGCGGCCAGAAGTACCACGTCGAATCCGTCACCAACTCCACGTCGATCACGAAGAACCCGGTATTCGCCACCGCGAACGCCAGCGCATGCCCGCCCAGCAACCCGCCGAGCAGGTACCCCGTGTGCAGCGCCAGCGCGATTCCCCAGCCCCACATCGGCCACAGCACCCACCACTCCCCCGGGCGTGTCAGCGCATCGATCACGAACAACACCAGCATCACCGCCACGTACAACGCCAGGTGCCCGAGCCACACCTTCGTCTGCAGCGAACGCTCCCGCCGCGCCCCCTCCGAAGCGCGGCGGGCGGCCACACCCGGCCACGACACCGCCGCCGTCGCCACCCGGTCGAGAGCCTCTCCCTGCGGCTGCGGCATATCGGTCGGCGGCGATTGCAGGCGCCACGTCGTCACCCGTCCCGCCAGCCACCCGCCCAGGTTCAGCAGGTGCAGCGCCGGCAGGATCGCCGCCAGCCCGCCAAGCAAGAACAGCGGCGCCAGCAGCGGCTCCTCCAGCGTCATCCCGTAGAAGTCGGTCCGCGCCCCGATCACCAGCGTGAACGCCACCGCGAACAGGTTGAACACCGTCCCGATGACCGTCGTCACCCACACGAACCCCGCGATCCCCAGCGGGAAGTGGACCACCAGCAGGAACCCGAGCGAGCGCCACGTATACCGGTTCGAAAGGCGCGCCTTCAGCCGCCCGGGCGACCACAGCCTGCCGCTTTCGCCCCCAAACGGCAGCGGACGGATGTTCGTCCCCAGCAGCGTGTTCGAAAACAACCGCTGGAGGTCGGCCGCGAAGCACCACAGGTAGACCGTCACGAGCAACAGCGGCACGCCCACCACCGTGATCACCAGCCCGCCGCCTACCGAGAGCAGCACAACCAGCGTGACCCAACTCGCCAGCGAAAGCGGGAACCCGAGCAGCAGGTACAGCGTTCGCGAGTACGTACTCCAGCGAAAGGCCACACCGAACAGCCCCCCGGGCGCGTTCGAACCCCCGCTCAACCGGCCCCTCCTCGCACTGCTCGCAGCCCCATACCCGCCGATCATAGCCTGCCCATCACTCGGTCCTCAGTCCTTTCAACTTTCCACTACCAACTTGCTACCCTACCCGCAGTTCGCACCGAGGTTGCCCCACATGCAGGCCGTCGTCATCACGAAACCGGGTGGTCCCGGGGTCCTCCAAATGCAGGAGGTCCCCGACCCCGTCGCCGGTCCCGAAGGCCTGCTCGTCCGCGTCCACGCCGCCGCCCTCAACCGTGCCGACCTCCTCCAGCGGCAGGGCGGCTACCCGCAGCCTGGCCCCCGGCCCGCGTTCGAAGTCCCCGGCCTCGAATACGCCGGTGAGGTCATCGCCGCCGGCGCCCGCGTGGAAGGCTTCGCCCCGGGCGACCGCGTCATGGGGTTGCTCAGCGGCGGTGGCTACGCCGAACAGGTGGTCACCCACTTCCGCCTCGCGACGAAGGTCCCGGCGAACCTCGGCTGGCACGAAGCCGGCGCCACCCCCGAGGTCTACATCACCGCGCACGACGCCCTGCGCCAGTGCGGCCTCGTCTCCGGCGAAACCGTGCTCATCCATGCCGCCGGTTCGGGCGTGGGCGTCGCCGCCACGCAGATCGCGAAGACGATGGGCGCATCGCTGGTCATCGGCACCGCCGGCAGCGCCGCCAAGCTCGACCAGGCGAAGGCGCTCGGCCTCGATGTCGGCGTGAACTACCGCGAACAGGACTTCGCCGAAGAAACACTGCAGGCCACCGGCGGCCGCGGCGCCGACGTCATCCTCGACGTCATCGGGGCGGACTACTGGGAGCGGAACATGCGCGCCCTCGCCATCCGCGGCCGGATGGTCCTCGTCGGCATGATGGGCGGCAACACCGTGAACGCGAACCTCGGTGTGCTCCTCGCGAAACGCGCCTCGGTGCGCGGCACCACCCTGCGCGCACGCCCGCTCGAAGAGAAGGCCGAGGCCACGCGCGCATTCGAAAAGAGCGTCCTGCCGCACATCGCTTCGGGCCGCATCCGCGTCATCGTCGACCGCGTCTTCCCGCTCGCCGAAGCCGCCGCCGCGCACGAGTACATGGCCGCGAACCAGAACTTCGGCAAAGTCGTCCTCTCCCTCGCGTGAGCGAGCGCCCGCCCGCCGCAACCGGAGACCTCGGCGCGTGGCTGGCGAAGCTCCGGCCCGGTTCGGACGCGTTCGCGGGCACGTCGCGCGCTGCCATCTTCCTTCTCGCGCTCCAGCAGCGTGCCCGCGAGACCTTCTACGCCGACCTCTGCGAGGCGCTGCTCGGCGGAGTCTCCGGCGTACGTTCCGCGCTTGATGTCGGCTGCGGCGCGGGCAACCTCGCGTTCGAACTGGCCGAACGCCTCCGTGCACCGGTCACCGGCCTCGACACCGACCCCCACCTGCTCCTCTGGGCAAACCGGGCCGCCAGCGGCGAACCGTTCGCGTTCCCGGTCCGCCTCGACGCTGCGACCTTCGGCGTCGGCGAGATGCCGCGCCGCAAAGTACCCGCTCCCGTGCGCTTCGTCGCCGGCGACCTCTTCCGCCCGCCCTTCGCCACCGCATTCGACCTCGTCTGCCTCGTCAACGTCCTTGACTCGGTGGCCGACCCGGAGGCCGCGCTCGCCCGCGCTGTCGAACTGCTCCGGCCGGGTGGCCTGCTGCTCTTCGCCTCACCCGACTCCTGGAACCTGCGAACCACCCCGGGAGCCCGCTGGCGCACAACATCCGCGGCGTGGGACGCGCTCTTCGCTTCCGCGGGCCTCGAAACGACGCGAACCGTCGACGACCTCGAGTGGCGGCTCAAGGACACCCCGCGCCTCCACCACATCTACCGCGTCCACGGCCGGCTCCTCAGGAGACGCTGAGCCGGCTTCGAAGCTCGTCGTTCGCGGTTCGAACTACTCCTTGAGGCTTGGGATCGGGCCGCGCGGAACCGAGACTTTCGCCGCGGCGGCGGCCACGGTGTCGAACCAGCTGCCTGCCTCACGAGCGTTCAGCGCTCGCAGGATGCCCTTCGTCCCCGCGATGCCCTCCGGCGGGATCTCGGCCAGTTCTCCCGCCAGCGCCCGCGCCGAAGCCAGCACCTCATCATCCGGCACGACTGCGTGCGCGATACCAAGCTGGCGCAGTTCCGGCCCCGGAATCCGCCGTCCGAGCAGCATCACCCGCCGGGCGACCGCATCGCTGTGGCGCGCCAGCAGCCAGGCGACGTTCATCGGCGCGGGCCTGCCCTGCCGCACTTCGCCCACCTGCAGGAAGGCCGTCTCGCCCACGATCATGTAGTCCGCCGAGAGCGCCAGCGCCGACCCGGCGTTGATCCCATACCGCTCGAGTGCGCAGACCACCACCTTGTCGCAGCCGAACAGCCGCTCGTGGAGCCCGCGCCAGAGCCCCTGGAAGCGCGGCTGCCAGGCCGGTCGCGGGTCGGCATTGAACTCCTTGAGGTCGAGCCCCGAGCAGAACATCCCGCCCTCGCCGCGCAGGAGGATGACGCGCACCGCCGGGTCCGCTTCAGCCGCCGCGACCGCCGCGCTCGCCGCTTCGACGAGGGGGCCGGTTACCGCGTTCTTCCGTTCGGGCCGGTTGAGAATGACTTCGGCGACCGCGCCGGAAACCTCGAGCCGGGCTTCGGGGGCAGTTGAGTCAGGCGAAGATGAGGCCATCGAGCGTTCCTTCGGCGCAGTATTCACGCAGGCCTGGCGGTAGCCGTCGCCTGCGGCGACGCCCGGTGGCGACGGCTCTGCGGGTTCGTGTGGGCGTGAAGCGTGGCAGCTTTGCCCGGTCCTCGCAAACGCCCCAATCCTCCGCCCGGCCGCCACGGTGCTACACTGCCCAGCCGGAGGAAGCGCGCTCTGAACTGCCCGGCCAGCCTCGTCGCCCACGAGATCGACCGTGTCCGCGACGGCCGCCGCGAGCGCGTGCGCGACGTTGTCGCCGCCGAAGAACCGCTCGAAATCCGCCTCAGCCTCGTTGTCGATGGCGAACGCCAGGTGCGCCCGCTGAGCGTGACGATGCGCACCCCCGGGCACGACTTCGACCTCGCCGCAGGCTTACTCTTCGCCGAAGGCATCGTCGCCAGGCCCGCCGACATCGAAGAAATCTGCTTCGACCCGGCGGTGGAGGATGCAGCCGAGCATCGTAACACCGTCCTCGTCCGCCTCGCCCCGGGTGTGGCGGTCGACTTCGGTCGGCTCCAGCGAACCTTCGCGGCGAGCAGCGCCTGCGGCGTCTGCGGCAAGGCATCGCTCGATGCCCTCGTCCACGACGGCTGCCGCCCCGTGCGCCGGGAGCTACACGTGTCGCCGGCCACGTTGCTGGCGCTTCCCCCGGCGATGACGGCAGCGCAGAGCAGCTTCGAGTCGACCGGCGGCGTCCACGCCTGCGCGCTCTTTTCGCCGTTCGGCGAACTGCGCTGCCTGTGCGAGGACGTCGGCCGCCACAACGCCCTCGACAAGCTCGTCGGCACGGCGTTCCGCGCCGGTTCGCTCGCCGAACTCGAAACCTCGGTTTTGCTGTTGAGCGGCCGTGCAAGCTACGAATTGCTGCAGAAGGCGCTGCGGGCGCGAGTCCCGGTTGTCGCCTCGGTCGGCGCGCCGTCGAGCCTTGCGGTCGAAATGGCGGAGACTTTCGGCATCACCCTCGTGGGCTTCCTCAGGACCAACGGCTTCAACATCTACGCGGGAGGAGAGCGCATCCGTGACAACTGACCAGCCATTCGCCACATGGGATCTCGTGCGGGCCGGGGCCATCGTGGACGGCCTGAAGGACCTCCCCGGCGCCTGCCTCCCCATCCTCCACGCCCTCCAGGACGCCTTCGGTTACATCCACGACGAGGCCATTCCGCTCGTTGCCGGCGCCCTGAACCTCTCCCGCGCCGAAGTTGCCGGCGTCGTCGAGTTCTACGCCGACTTCCGGCGAACACCACCCGCGGCGCACCAGGTGCGCGTGTGCCTCTCCGAATCCTGCCAGGCGATGGGTGGCGCGGCCGTCGTCGAAGCCGTGAGCAGCGCGCTCGGAGCGGACATGGGCGGTCGCAGCGCCGACGGGTCGGTCGAACTCGCGCCGGTCTACTGCCTCGGCAACTGCGCCCTTTCGCCCGCACTGACCATCGACGGGCGGCTCCATGGGCGGCTGACACCCGAACGCGCGCAGGCGCTCGCCGGGGGATTGCGATGAGCGCCTGGGCGCCGCTCGATTCGGGCGCGCGCTCCGTCGGCGCCGACGACGTGGCGAACGCGATCCAGGCCGAAGCGGCCCGCCGCGGCCTGTCCGTCGACCTCCGACGGAACGGTTCGCGCGGCCTCTACTGGCTCGAACCGATGGTCGAGGTCGACACGCCGCCAGGGCGCGTCGCCTACGGGCCGGTCGGAGTGAGTGACGTCGCCGGGCTGTTCGACGCCGGGTTCCTCGAAGGCGGCGCGCACCCGCTGCGCCAGGGACCGGTTGCCGGCATCCCCTACCTCGCCCGGCAGCAGCGCATTACCTTCCAGCGCTGCGGCCTGATCGAACCGCTCTCGCTCGACGCCTACAGCGCGAACGGCGGCTTCACCGGCCTGCGAAAGGCGCTCGAACTCCCGCCCGCGGCCATTGTCGAAGCGGTAACCGCTTCGGGTCTGCGCGGGCGCGGGGGCGCGGGGTTCCCGGCCGGTCTGAAGTGGAAGACTGTCGCCGAACAGCCTGCCGGTCAGAAATACATCGTCTGCAACGCCGACGAAGGCGACAGCGGAACCTTCGCCGACCGCATGCTGATGGAGGGCGACCCCTTCACCATCATCGAAGGGATGGTCGTCGCGGGACTCGCCGTGGGCGCAACCGAGGGTTACATCTACATTCGATCCGAATACCCGGACGCCTTCGCCTCGATGAACCGCGCAGTCGAGATAGCCCGCCAGGGCGGATACCTGGGCAGCTCGGTGCTCGGCTCCGGCCGGGCGTTCGATATCCAGGTGCGACTTGGCGCCGGGGCGTATATCTGCGGCGAAGAGACGGCGCTGCTCGAATCGCTCGAGGGCAAGAAGGGCCTCATCCGGCCGCGCCCGCCGCTCCCGGCCATCCGCGGGCTCTTTGGTCGGCCCACCGTGGTCAACAACACGCTCACGCTGGCGACAGTTCCGATGATCCTCGCCGGCGGCCCCGAAGCCTACGCCTCGCTCGGCGTGGGACGGTCGCGCGGAACCGCGGTGATGCAACTCGCCGGGAACGTGAAGTACCCCGGCCTTGTCGAAGTCCCCTTCGGACTCACCCTGCGCCAACTCATCGAGGAGTTCGGCGGCGGCACGGCATCGGGGAGGCCGTTGCGCGCGGTTCAGGCTGGCGGGCCCCTCGGCGCCTACTTCCCGGAGTCGCTGCTCGACACGCCGCTCGACTACGAAGCCTTCAGCGAGCGCGGTGGCATGCTGGGCCACGGCGGCGTGGTCGTGTTCGACGACACCGTGGACATGGCGCGGCAGGCGCGCATCGCCATGGAGTTCTGCGCCGAAGAGAGTTGCGGCAAGTGCACACCCTGCCGCATCGGCTCCACCCGTGGGGTGGAAGTGATCGACCGCATTATCGCCGGCGAAGACCGCGCGATGAACTTCGCACTGCTCGACGACCTCCTGGAGGTCATGCAGGAGGGTTCGCTCTGCGGCCTCGGCGGCCTCACGCCGTATCCTGTTGCCAGCGCGCTCCGCCACTTCCCGGAAGACTTCGACCGGGATGTTCCACGCGAGGGGGTTTCGCGATGACTCTGCTCAAAGAGATGGACTACGGCACACCGGCGCGCGCGTCGTCGGCCAGTGTCACGCTCGAAATCGATGGCCGCACGGTGACCGTCCCCGAAGGAACCTCGGTGATGCGCGCCGCCGCCGAATCCGGTGTCAGCGTGCCCCGCCTCTGTGCCACCGACAGTCTCGAGGCGTTCGGCAGTTGCCGCCTCTGCCTCGTCGAAATCGAAGGCCGCAAGGGCACACCCGCCTCCTGCACGACGCCGGTCGAACCCGGGATGAAGGTCACCACGCAGACCGGCAAGCTCGCGCGCATGCGCCGCAACGTCATGGAACTCTATATCTCCGACCACCCGCTCGATTGCCTCACCTGCCCGGCCAACGGCAACTGCGAACTGCAGGACATGGCCGGCGTCGTCGGCCTGCGGGAAGTGCGCTACGGGTACGAGGGGAAGAACCACCTCCACGATGCGGGCGACGACTCGAACCCCTACTTCAGCTTCGATCCCACGAAGTGCATCGTCTGCTCGCGCTGTGTGCGCGCCTGCGACGACATCCAGGGCACCTTCGCGCTGACCGTGAAGGGCCGCGGCTTCGCATCCAAGATCGCCCCCGGCGACATGCTCTTCCTCGATTCGGAGTGCGTCTCCTGCGGCGCCTGCGTCCAGGCCTGCCCCACCTCCTCCCTCATCGAAAAGTCCGTCATCGAAGCGGGCCAGCCCACCGAAACGGTCATTACCACCTGCGCCTACTGCGGCGTCGGCTGTTCGTTCAAAGCCGAACTCCAGGGCGGCGAAGTCATCCGGATGATGCCCTACAAGGACGGCAAGGCGAACCATGGCCACTCCTGCGTGAAAGGCCGCTTCGCCTGGGGCTACACCACGCACCAGGACCGCATCCTCTCCCCGATGATCCGCGAGAAGATCACCGACCCCTGGCGCGAAGTGTCGTGGGACGAAGCGATCGGCTATGCCGCGAGCGAGTTCAAGCGCATCCAGGCGCAGTACGGCCGCGACTCGATCGGCGGCATCACGTCGTCCCGCTGCACGAACGAGGAAACCTTCCTCCTCCAGAAACTCGTCCGCGCGGGGTTCGGCAACAACAACATCGACACCTGCGCGCGCGTCTGCCATTCGCCCACCGGCTACGGCCTGAAGACCACGCTCGGCACTTCCGCCGGCACACAGGACTTCGATTCGGTCGATGACGCCGACGTCATCATGGTCATCGGAGCGAACCCCACGGACGCCCACCCGGTGTTCGCCTCGCGCCTGAAGCAGCGCCTCCGTGCCGGCGCAAAACTCATCGTAATCGACCCGCGCCGGATCGACCTCGTGAAACAGCCGCACGTGGCGGCGCAGCACCACCTTGCCCTCCTCCCGGGCACGAACGTCGCCATCATCAACGCGCTCGCCCACGTTGTCGCCAGCGAAGGGCTCATCGACGAGCGCTACGTCGCGGAACGCTGCGACACCGCCAGCTTCAACCGCTGGCGGGCCTTTGTCAGCGAAGAACGCAACTCCCCCGAGGCGGTCGAGGCGTTGACCGGCGTGCCTGCGGCCGAGGTTCGTGCCGCCGCGCGCCTCTATGCCACCGGGGGCAACGCAGCCATCTACTACGGCCTCGGCGTCACCGAACATAGCCAGGGTTCGACGATGGTGATGGGCATGGCGAACCTCGCGATGGCCACCGCCAACCTGGGCCGCCCCGGCGTGGGCCTGAACCCCATGCGCGGCCAGAACAACGTCCAGGGTTCCTGCGACATGGGTTCGTTCCCGCACGAACTCTCGGGCTACCGCCACGTGGCCGATGAGAGCGTGCGCGGCATGTTCGAAGAGGTCTGGGGCGTTGGCATCGGCGCCGAACCCGGCCTCCGCATCCCCAACATGCTCGATGCGGCAGTCGATGGCACCTTCAAGGGCCTCTACATCCAGGGCGAAGACATCGTCCAGTCCGACCCGAATACCCGGCACGTCGCCGCCGGCCTCGCCGCGATGGAGTGCGTGGTCATCCAGGACCTCTTCCTCAACGAGACCGCCAGTTACGCGCACGTCTTCCTCCCCGGTTCGACCTTCCTCGAGAAGGACGGCACGTTCACGAACGCCGAACGGCGGATCAGCCGCGTTCGAAAAGCCGTCGCCCCGAAGGCCGGCTACGCCGACTGGGAGATCACGCAACTCCTTTCGAACGCCCTCGGCTTCGAGATGAACTACACCCACCCGGCCGAAATCATGGCCGAGATTGCCCGCCTCACGCCCACCTTCTCGGGAGTGACCTACGAGAAACTCGACGAACTCGGCAGCGTGCAATGGCCCTGCAACGACAAAGCGCCTGAAGGTACGCCGGTGATGCACATCGATGGCTTCGTCCGCGGCAAGGGCCAGTTCATGATCACCGAATTCGTCGCCACCGATGAGCGCACGACTGACCGCTTCCCGCTGTTGCTCACCACCGGCCGCATCCTCAGCCAGTACAACGTCGGCGCCCAGACCCGCCGCACCGCGAACGTGATGTGGTTCGACGAAGACGTCCTCGAGATTCACCCGTGGGACGCGGAGAACCGCGGCGTGAACGACGGCGACCTGGTGGAACTGGCAAGCCGCGCCGGCGCCACCACCCTCCACGCTCGCATCTCCGAACGGATGCAACCCGGCGTCGTCTACACCACGTTCCACTTCCCCGGCTCAGCCGTGAACGTTGTCACCACGGAGTTCGCCGACTGGGCGACCGAGTGCCCTGAGTACAAAGTCACCGCCGTCCAGGTGCGCAAGACCACCCATCCAAGCGCCTGGCAGGCCACCCAGGAAGAGTTCCGCGAGGAAACCCGCAAACGAAGACGCGAAAAGGTCTAGCGACTCACCGGGGGAGACGCGGGGGACCTTTCGACTTTCGCCTTCTCCCTTTCGACTTTCGCCTTCGCCCTACGCCGCCGTCCGCTGCCAGATCGTCGGCCAGCGTTCGCTTCCCTTCACCGCCTCGAGCATCGCGATGCGCTCCAGTTCGAGGGCCACGAGCAGCGCCTCGTCGAGCTTCTCCACCGTGTCCGGCGTGAGACGCGCACGCAACGGTGCGAACGCATCGCGCTCGATCAGCCCCCGCACCGTGTGCGGCCAGATGAAGAACGCGAATCCCTCGGGCGCGCCAAACCCGCTGCGGTGCTTGCCCAGCCAGAGATACCGTTCCTGCACCGAGGCCACCGGCTCCACCATCGCCGCAAACTGCCCGTCGCTCTCGTTCGAACGCGTATCGACGAGCAGCCGCTCCGGGAAGAGCGTGAAGCCGATCGTGATGAGGTCCGCCGTCGAGAGCAGCTTGTCCAGCGCCTCGCGGTCGACCTCGATGCCGTTTTCGTTCCGCATGGTCTTCATCCCTTCGTGGTGTGGGCCGGGTGACCTCACCTTTGCCCTTCGCCTGTCGCCTTTCAACTCCCCCGGCGTCAGCCGGAGAAGCACGAAGGGGTGGGGCTTTCGCCTCCACCCCCTCGGGATTGTTCGCCGGGTAGGGCGATTTAGTACATCGGAGGTGCGGCAGGCACGCCGGCGGCGGCCTGTTCCGGCTTCTCGGTGACGAGGCAGTTCGTCGTCAGCACCATCGCGGCGATGGAGACGGCGTTCTCGATGGCCGAGCGGGTGACCTTCGCCGGGTCGATGATGCCCTTGGCAACCATGTCGCCGAACTCGCCCTTCTGCGCGTCGTAGCCCTGGCCCTTGCCGAGCTTCTTCACCTCTTCGACGATGACCGACCCGTCCTTGCCAGCATTGATGGCGATGCGGCGGAGCGGCTCTTCGAGGGCGCGGCGAAGGATGCGGACGCCCGTGGCTTCGTCGCCGTCGAGCTTCACCTTGTCGAGCGCCGGGAGGGCGTTGATGAGGGCAACACCGCCGCCGGGGACGATGCCTTCCTCAACCGCCGCGCGGGTGGCGCTGAGGGCGTCTTCCACGCGGTGCTTCTTCTCCTTCAGCTCGACTTCGGTGGCGGCGCCGACCTTGATGACGGCAACCGAACCGGCGAGCTTGCCGAGGCGCTCCTGGGCCTTCTCGCGGTCCCAGTCACTCTTCGACTCTTCGAGGATGGCGCGAATCTGGGAGACGCGAGCGTCGATCTCCTTCTTCTTGCCCTTCCCCTCGATGATGGTGCTCTCTTCCTTCGAGGAAACGACGCGGCGGGCGCGGCCGAGGTCCGCCACTTCCACACTTTCGAACGTGCGCCCGATCTCTTCCGAGATGACGGTCGCGCCGGTCAGCGTGGCGAGGTCGCCCAGGTTGTCCTTCTGGCGGTCGCCGAAGCCCGGGGCCTTCACTGCGAGGATGTTGATCGTCCCGCGCAGCTTGTTGACCGCGAGCGTGGCGAGTGCTTCGCCTTCGAGGTCGCCACAGATGATGACGATGTTCTTCGAGACCTGGAGGATCTTCTCGAGAACCGGGAGGATCTCCTGCACGGCCGAGATCTTCTTGTCGGTGATGAGGATGTAGGGATCCTCAACGACTGCTTCCATGCGATCCGGGTTGGTCACGAAGTAGGGGCTGATGTAGCCGCGGTCGAAGGCCATACCGT
>CAYYDX010000084.1:0-12879 GCA_964470735.1 uncultured Anaerolineaceae bacterium | reverse complement strand
CGGATGGCTGGACTGTAAGCACGAAAGACGGTAGCTTATGCTGTCATTTCGAGCATACCATAGCTATTCGCGCGGGAGGTGAGGCCGAAGTCCTCACGCTCCCGTAAGTCCATCTCTGCAAAAACGAGGGTGTATGGCAAAGAAGGAGACGATTGAAGTGGAAGGAAAGGTGACCGAGCCGCTGCCGAACGAGATGTTCAAAGTGCAGTTGGCGGATGGTCATGAGGTGCTGGCGCATCTCGGCCGGGAGATCCGGGTTCACTTCGTCAAGCTCCTTCCTGGAGACCGCGTCCTGGTTGAGCTTTCGCCCTATGACCTCGGTCGGGGGCGAATCACGTATCGGTTTAAGTAGGGCGTCCGTCGCCGCCGACACAGGAGAACGATGAAAGTTCGAGCATCAGTTAAGCCACGTTGCGACAAGTGCAAGGTCATCCGCCGGCACGGACGCGTCATGGTGATTTGCGAAAATCCAAAGCACAAGCAGCGGCAGGGGTAGCCCGATGGCACGTATCTCCGGCGTCGATATTCCGAACGACAAGCGCGTGGAAATCGCGTTGACGTACATCTATGGCATCGGGCCGACGCGCTCGAAGGCCATTCTTGCGGAGACGGGTATCAACCCGGATACGCGGGCGCGGGAGCTGACGGACGATGATGTCCTTCGGATCCGCGACTACATCGACAAGCACTACACGGTTGAGGGCGACCTGCGGCGCGAGGTTCGGCAGAACATCGCGCGGTTGATCGAGATCAACTGTTATCGCGGGCAGCGGCACCGCCGGAACCTCCCGGTTCACGGGCAGCGCACCCGCACGAACGCCCGGCAGAAGCGCGGCGCGCGCAAGACCGTGGCCGGCAAGAAGCGCGCAGGAAAGAAGTAGGAGTAGGCCCTCATGGCAGATGCAAAACGCGGAGCCGCCGACAAGACTCGCCGCCTGAAGCGACGCGAGCGAAAGTCCATCCCTCGCGGACGGGCCTACATCAAGTCGACCTTCAACAACACGCTGGTCACGCTGACGGACCCGAACGGGAACGTGATTTCGTGGGCGAGTTCGGGCGGGTCCGGGTTCAAGGGTTCGCGCAAGGGGACGCCGTTCGCGGCCCAGCTGGCCGGCGAAAACGCCGCCCGCCGCGCGATGGAACACGGCCTGCAGTCGGTCGAGGTGTACGTGCGTGGTGCGGGGAGTGGTCGCGAAGCCGCTATCCGCTCGCTCCAGGCGTCTGGCCTGAACGTCACCGCGATTCGCGATGTCACCCCCATCCCACACAACGGTTGCCGCGCTCCGAAGCGGCGCCGGGTATAGGAGCCACCTGAGTCAATGGCACGTTACACCGGCCCCGTTTGCCGTCTCTGCCGCCGTCATGGCGAAAAGCTCTTCCTCAAGGGCGACCGTTGCTTCACGCCGAAGTGCAGCTTCGATCGCCGGCCGAACCCGCCGGGACCGCGCCCGGCTCGCCGCCGCAAGGTCTCGGACCGCGGTCTGCAGTTGCGCGAGAAGCAGCGTGCGCGCGTGTTCTACGGCGTGCTCGAGAAGCAGTTCGTCCGCTACTACAAGCAGGCGATCCGCACGACGGGTGTTTCGGGTGAGAACCTGGTTCGCCTGCTGGAGACGCGGCTCGACAACATTGTCTACCGGCTCGGCTTCGCCGATTCGCGCAGCCAGGCCCGCCAGATTGTGCGGCACGGGCTGATCACCGTGAACGGCCGGAAGCTCGATGTGCCTTCGGCGCACCTCAAAGTCGGCGACGCTGTGGGGTTCACGCCGCGAGGCATCCGCAGCGAGTACTACAAGATCGTCCAGGAGACGATGAAGTCGAAGAATCCGCCGACCTGGCTGGCGCTCGACCTGGCGAACATGTCGGGGAAGGTGACCGCGCCGCCAATCGTCGCCCATGGCGAAACGCACCAGTTCAACGAGAACGTCATCATCGAGTACTACTCGCGCTAACCCAGCACGACCACGCGAGGAACAGAGGACCCCGAACATCATGATGGATTCCCTTGAGTTGATCGGCCAGGTGACGGAAAGCGTTACCCCGCAGCTCGACGTCGAAGAAGAGACGGAGAAGTACGCCCGTCTCGTCGCCGGGCCGTTGGACCCCGGCTATGGCATCACGCTTGGCAACGCGCTGCGGCGCGTGCTGTTGAGCTCGCTCGAGGGCGCCGCCATTACGTCGGTGCGGATCGAGCAGGTTCAGCATGAGTTTTCGACCGTACCCGGGATGCAGGAAGACACGACGGAGTTCTTGCTGAACGCCAAGGAGATTCGCCTGCGGGCGGTGAGCAACCGTTCCGGTTCGCTCTCGCTCGATATCGAAGGCCCGGCTGTCGTGACGGCAGCCGACCTGCAGGTGCCGGCGGACTTCGAAGTTGTGAACCCGGAATTGCGCCTGTGCACGATTGACACGCCCAAGGCTCGGCTCAACGTCGAGTTCCATGCGGGGCTCGGCAAGGGGTACGTGCCGGCGGGTTCGGCGGAAGGGCTGCCGCTCGGGCACATCCCGGTCGACGCGATTTTCACGCCAGTTCGCAAGGTGAACTACCGCGTGGAGAAGACGCGTGTCGGCCAGTCGACTGACTACGACCGGCTCGTCCTCGAAGTCTGGACCGATGGCACGATGGGCCCGGTCGAGGCGGTGGGGCAGAGCGCGGACATCCTGATGGACCAGTTCGCGCTGTTCAGCCAGATGGGCCGGCCCGAGTACACGATGTCGACGTACACGCCGGGCGCGATCAGCGCACCGTCGATTTCGGGCATCATCATGGCGCCGGATCGGTACAACACGCCGATCGAAGACCTGGCACTGAGTGTTCGCGCGTACAACTGCCTGAAGCGGAGCGGGCTGATGACGGTGGGCCAGGTGCTCGAGAAGTCGGAGGACGAGTTGCTCGGCCTGCGCAACTTCGGGCGGAAGTCGTACGACGAACTGCGCGACCGACTGATCGAGCTCGGGTATGTGGACGGGACGGCCGAAGGGCTCGTGCCGATCGTGGACACGCCTGTGGCGAAGGCGGGCGGGCGCGCGCCAGCGGCTTCCGGCCGCCCCATGGCGCGGCCAACGCCTCGCTCGTCGGCTGTGATCATGGACGAAGACGAAGAGGAAGAGAACCTGAGCGCGCTTGGCAAGGCGCTGAAGGAAGCACTGCTGAAAGACGGAAGCGCCGAGGATCTGATCGGCGCGGACGACGAGGACTAAACGATGCGACACCGCGTACACGGCCGTCACCTTGGCCGCGACACCAGCCACCGCCTTTCGCTCTACCGCAACCTGGTGACCGACCTGTTGCGGTACGAGCGGATCACGACGACTGAGGCCAAGGCGAAGGAGATCCGGCCGATGGCGGAGCGGATCATCACGCTCGGGCGCCGTGGTGACCTTCACGCCCGCCGCCAGGCGATGCGTTTCGTCTTCGACCCGAAGGTCGTGAAGAAGGTGTTCGACGAGATCGGGCCGCGGATGGCGACCCGGCCGGGCGGTTACCTGCGGATCACGGGCCTGGAAGCGCGCAAGGGCGACGGGGCACGGATGGCGGTTATCGAACTCGTCGACTTTGTCGATGCGCCGGCGACACCGCGCCCGCAGCGGGTGACGGCGGCTCCGACGGCGCCAGCGCGCCCGGCGGCAGCGGCGCCGGTTGCCGAGCCCGCGCCGGCCGATGAGGCGGAAGCCGAAGCAGAAGCGGCGGAAGCGACCGACACGATTGAGTCGCTCGAAACGGCGACCGAGGCGCCGGAAGCGGTGGCCGAGGAGATCGCCGAGGGCGAAGCGGACGCCGAATCCGGGGCTGCGGCCGCGGATGAGGACAAGCCAGCGGAGGCATAGCCTTCGTGACCGCGAGACGTTTCGCGGCCACGGTGAGTTACGACGGGATGAGGTTCGTTGGGTCGCAGATCCAGCCGAACGGGCGGACCGTCCAGCAAGAACTGGAAACCGCGGCGGCGGTCCTCTTCGGGACAGCCACCCGCGTGGAACTGGCGGGACGCACGGATTCGGGCGTTCATGCCGTTGGCCAGGTAGCCGCGTTCAGTGCCGAGACCCGGCACGAACCGGCGACGGTAAGGAAGGCGCTCAACGCCAACCTGCCGGAAGATGTGGCAGTGCGCGCTGTGCGCGAGGCGCCGGAGGGTTTCGACCCGAGGCGCTGGGCGCGCCGGCGGTGGTACCGCTACACGGTCGCGAACGGCGAATCGCGCGAGCCCCTGACGCGGGGCACGGCCTGGTACGTCGAGGGGAACCTCGACTTGCAGGCGATGCGCGATGCGTCGAGCGCGCTGCTCGGACGGAGGGACTTCAGTGCCTTCTCCGGGCACCTGGAACCCGGGCGCACTCCGGTGCGAACGGTTGCGCGAGCGGAGTGGAGCTGCGAAGGCAGCACGCTCCAGTTCGATATCGAGGCAGACGCGTTCCTGCCCCAGATGGTTCGCCGGATAACCGGCGCGCTCATCCGGTGCGGGCGCGGGGCCGCCACAGTGGAGGAATTCGTCCGCCTGCTGGAACAGGCATCGCCCGGTTCGATGGCCTACGTGGCCCCGGCGCATGGGTTGTGCCTTCAGAAGGTCTGGTACGACGAGGGATATACGGCATGAACACGACAGTGCGAATCAAGCAATCGCAGGTGTACAAGGACTGGCACGTCATCGATGCCGCGGATCGGCCGCTGGGCCGTGTCGCCACCGAAGTCGCCTACCTGCTCAAAGGCAAGCACAAGCCCACCTATGAGCCGCACCTGGACGACGGCGATTTCGTGATCGTCGTGAACGCGGCGCAGGTGAAGGTGACAGGGCGGAAGTCCGAGCAGATCACGTACTACCGGCACTCGGGCTACCCGGGCGGCCTGAAAGCGCGCTCGTACAACGACCAGATGGAGCGGTTCCCGGAGCGCATCCTGGAGCGCGCGATCTGGGGCATGCTGCCGAAGGGGCCGCTGGGCAAGGCGATGTTCAAGCACCTGAAGGTGTACAAGGGCGCGAATCACCCGCACCAGTCGCAGCTCGCGGGCAGCGACAAGGCGAAGGCTGGTCGCGAAACGCTTGCCGCCGAACTGGCAACCGCGCCGGTGAAGGTGAAGCGCCTGCGGCCGCTGAGCGTGCCGGTGGTCGAAGAGATCGAGGAGTCGCAGGCGAAGGCCGTTTCGCCGGCTGCCGCCGCGGCGCGGGAAGCTCGCGCCCGCGTGCGCCAGGAAGCGCCCGCAGCAGTCGAAGTGGAAGAAGTGACGGCGGCCGTCGCGGATGCGCCGGCGGAGGCAGAGGCCGTCGTAGCTGAAGCGCCGAAGCGCGCGCCACGCCGCAAGGCTGCGGAGAGCGCTGACGCTCCTGCCGCCGAAGCGGGGGAAGAAGCCCCGAAACCAACTCGCCGCCGGGCCGCGGCAAAGTCCGAAGGGACCGAGGAGTAACCCATGGCTGACCAATACTTCTATGGCACTGGCCGCCGCAAGACCGCTGTTGCGCGGGTGCGTCTCTATCCGGGCAATGGCGCTGTGGTCGTGAACGGCAAGCCGCTGGACGAGGTGTTCTCGCGGGAGACGCACCGGGCGGAAGTGCTTTCGCCGCTGGTGCGGCTTGGCCGCGAGGGCCGCTTCAGTGCCCAGATCAAGTGTGAGGGTGGCGGAGTCAGCGGCTGGGCGGGCGCCATCCAGATGGGCATCGCACGCGCACTGGTTGCCAGTGATGCGACAGTGAAGCCGGCGCTCAAGCGTCCCGACAACCTGCTCACCCGCGACCCGCGCATGAAGGAACGGAAGAAGGCCGGTCTGAAGCGGGCCCGCAAGGCGCCGCAGTTCACCAAGCGCTAAGGCGCGAGGCGCGCAAAGGCCGCCAGCAACGCACAACGAAAACGCCCCACGGATTCCGTGGGGCGTTTTGCGTCGGGGCGGTTCGAAACCGAATGGCGAGGGTGGCTACTGACTGACGGCGGGTTGGGAAATGACGGCGGTGGCGCTACCGGACGCTGTTCGCTTCCGGCGCCGGAAGGGGTAGGTCATCTGGCCGAGGAAGCTCTCGGGGATGCGCTCGCCGGCGACGCCGAAGCGGGTGGGCTGGACGCCGTCGGGGCAGTAGTAGGTGCGGAAGATGCGGTCGTACCAGGGGAAGAGGGCGGCGAAGTTCTTGTTCAGGCCTTCCTGTTCGCTGGTGTGGTGCCAGCGGTGGTAGACGGGGCTGGCGATGACGCGGCCGACCGGCCCGAATGTCCAGCGGACGTTGGCGTGGAGCATGACGGCGTAGAGGGTGAGGATGGGCACGTAGGCGGCGAAGGCCGCGGGGCTGAACCCGAGGAAGAGGATCGGAAGGGCGCCGGCGATGTTGCTCAGCACATCGTTGATAGGGTGGACGCGGGCCGACGAGAGCCAGTCGAGGTCGGTGGAGGAGTGATGGATGGAGTGGAACTTCCAGAGGACGCCGATGGTGTGGAACGCGCGGTGCTGCCAGTAGCCGATGAGGTCGCCGAGGAGCAGTACGCCGAGGAGTTGGAACCAGATCGGCTGTCCACTCACCCAGGTCTCGCGGGGGCTGAGCCCGCGCAGTTCATCGGTTGGAATCGGGGACATGAGGAGCGCCCCGAGGGACATGACGGACACGAGGACCAGGATGGCTGAGAAGATCCTGCCAAGTGTGGGCTGCCAGATAAACCAGGCGATGTCGGTTCGCCAGCCAGTCCGGAAGCGCTTCTGTCCGCGGATCGACGGCCAGAAGTGTTCGATGAAGATGTAGAGGCCCGCGAAGGCGAGGATGGGGATAACGATGGCAAGGGCACGCATTGTGTCGCCTCCTTTTCTGGCGGCGCTGGTGGCCGCCAGTGGCATCGTGCGGGACACCGGTCACGAAAATGTCACAGGGGACGTTGCGCGACGGCAGTTCGAGCGCGGACGATGCGCGGCATGGCGAACGTCCTCCTCGTGGAAGATGAGCGCGCGCTGAACGACCTGCTGGCCGAGAATCTGCGCGCGCACGGTTACGAGGTGGAGCAGGCGTTCAGCGGGGTGGCGGCGCTCGAGATGGCGCGTGACGGAGCGTTCGATGTCGTAGTGCTCGACTGGATGCTGCCCGGGATGGACGGGGTCACGGTGTTGCGGAAGCTCCGTGAAGTGAGCCTCGTACCGGTGCTGATGCTGACGGCGCGCGGACAGGCGAGCGACATTGTCGACGGACTCGAAGCGGGCGCCGACGACTATCTGCCAAAGCCGACGCACATGCGGGTGCTCCGGGCGCGAATCGCGGCGCTGCTGCGGCGGGCGTCGCTCGCCGCGGGGCCGGTTGAGTCGCGGACGGATGATGTGGTCGTGCGCTGTGGTGAACTAAAGGTCGACCGTTCGAACCGGACGGTGGCGTTTCGCGGTGTAGCGCTCGAGGTGACGCCCACGGAGTTCGGACTGCTCGACCTGTTCTGTTCGAACCCGGGGCGGGCGTTCAGCCGCGATTTCCTGCTCGAACGGGTGTGGAAGGACGAGCCTGACGTGGGGCACCGCACGGTGGATACGCACATCCAGAGGCTCCGGAAGAAGCTTGGGGATGGCGACGCGACGGTCCAGACGGTGTGGGGACTCGGGTACCGGGTGAAGGCGCCGTAGATGCGCCGCAGGGTGACGCGGTGGCTACGAGGGTCGAAGTACCTGCTCGTGTGGCCGGCCATTCCGGCGTACCGGAGGCGTGCGCGGCGCAGTTTGCGGTGGCGGATTGCCGGGTACAACCTTGCGACGCTGGTGGCGGGGCTTGCGACGGCGCTCGTGCTGGTGGGTGTGCTGGCGGCGATCACGGCGGCGGCGCGCAACTACGCGGCGGAGGAACCGGCCGGCGACGCCAGGGCGGTGGCGAACTTTCTCGTATCCAGCGGCCTCGTGGCAACGGACGGCGCGGCTGACGAAGGGCAGATTCGGGGCGCTCTCGAATCGCTGACGACGGGCGAACTGGCACTCTACCGCGCCGCGGAGGTGAACCAGTTCGACGTGCGACCGAGGCAACAGCTGAAGGGAACCAGCGGGATCGCGCTCGTGATGAAGGACGGCCGGGTGGTTGCGAGTAGCGGGTACGCGGGTGGACCGGCAAGCCAGGCAGTTGCCGATGCGGCGGCGGGCGGCGCCACCTCGCTGGAACGGCTTTCGAAGAGCGACCCGGGCGGCGGATTGGCCGGGGTTGGGGCGTACCCGGTCGCGTCCGGCGTGGTGGTGGTGGTGGAGAAGCGGGAGATCCAGGCGCCGCGTGGGATGGCGATCGTGCGGGCGGAGATCCGGCCGGTGGTGGCGACGGTCTGGGCTGGCACGGTGATCGCGGCTCTCCCGGGCGCGGCTGTGGCGACGGCGCTCGCGATCTTCGCGGCGCGCTCTGTCGGCGGGCGTGTGCGGCAGCTTTCGGTGGCTGCGGGCGAACTCGCTGCGGGTGACCTGTCCGCGCGAGCGAAGGTGGACGGCGAAGATGAAGTGGCGTCGCTCGGGGCGAGCTTCAACACGATGGCGGCCCAACTGGAGCAATCGATGAGCGAAGTAACGCTCGAGCGGGAGCGTGCGGTGCGGTTGCTCGATGCGAACCGGCAACTGGTGGCGAACGTCTCGCACGAACTGCGGACGCCGGTGGCGCTCATTCGCGGACAGCTCGAAGCGCTCGCCGAGGAGGGCGAGGAGACGCCACGGATCGCGATGGCGCTGCGCGAAATCGACCAGTTGGACGCACTGGTGTCGGACCTCTTCGCGCTGGCTTCGGCCGAAGCGGAGGCGGCCGCGCTCGAAGCCACACCGTTCGATGCGGTGGCGTGCGTGCGGGAGGCGCTTGCGCCGATGGTGGATCTTGCCCGGCGCGAAGCCGAGGTTTCGCTGGCGCTCGAACTCCCGGGGGATGGAATGGCGGTTCGCGGCGACCTTCGGCGGCTATCCGCAGTCGCTCAAAACCTCGTCCGGAACGGGATTCGCCATACGCCGGCGGGCGGCATCGTCCTTGTGCGGATGGAGGCCGAGAACGCGCGCGGCAGGATGGAGGTGCGCGACACCGGCGCGGGGATCGCGGCCGCGGACCTGCCCCACGTGTTCGAGCGGTTTTACCGGGGGGAGTCATCGCGGAACCGGGAGAGCGGTGGCGCGGGGCTGGGGCTGGCGATTGCGCGCGAGTTTGTAGAGTCGATGGGCGGCGCTATCGAGGTTGCGAGCGAGCCGGGCGAGGGGGCGGTGTTCACCGTGTGGCTGCCGCTGGCTGACACCGGTTCGTAACCGGCGGGCTACGCGTGGGGGTGGCACTTGTGCCGATCCCCACGATGGGGAGCCGTGCGTGAACAAGGGCAGCATCGTGCTGGTTGGCTGTGTGCTCGGGGCGGGCGCGATGTTCTACATGAACTCGAGCGCCGGCGCCTCGCGTCCGGCGGTGGTGGAGACCACGCCAGTTGCGACGGCGACGAAGGAGTTGGCGCACTCTGAGACCACACCGAAAGCCCCGGCGACGGCTACACCACGGGCGACGGCGACTCCGACGCCGGTCAAGCTGACGCTCGGGCAGGTGATGAACTTGCCGAGGCCGCGACCCACGACGGTGACCGTCCCCGGTGGTGGAAGCGGTTGGGGTGGTTCGGGCACGGGCAGCTGGTGGCCACCGTCGACACCGCCAGGAGAGACGCCTTCAGCGGAACCCACCGCAACGACCGCAGCACCCGCGACACCCGCGGCGCCACCTTCGGAGGCGCCTTCGACACCCGTGCCGACACCCGTTTCGACGCCGACACCGGGGCCGACGCTGAACCCGAACCCGTGGCCGATTGCGACACCGCCGACGTTGCCGCCGTACCCCGACGCGGGCCTCGCGCCGAAGCCACCGTCCGAGTAGTCAGTGCAGGTCGCGGCCGGGGTCGAGGATGGCCTCGAGGATGTCATTGGGGGCCACGAAACCGTGGCGGGTGTAGAGCGTGCGGCTTTTCGCTGTGGGCCAGAGGACGACCGAATCGACGCGTTGCTCGCGGCAGAAGGCGAGCGCTGTTTCGACCAGGTGTTCGCCGAGTGCCGACCCGCGGGCGGCGGGGTCGACGTAGACGTTGGTGATGTAGGCGTGTTGTTCGAGTTCGGGCGCCGGATTGGGGACCTTTTCGATGAGCTGGAGCCAGAGTTGCCCGGTGACCGTTCCGTCGCCCTCGGCGACCCAGCAGCGCCAGGGTGAGCCACCGGTGAGGCGCGCGGTCATCCATTCGGTGCAGCGCGCGATGAACGTGTCGCGGTCTTCGATGGCGGCGTTCATGCCGGCGCGGAAGTCGTAGCGCATGGCGGCGAGGATCGGCGCGTCTTCCGCGCGGGCGAGCCTGATGCGGGCGGTCATTCGCGTTCCTGATTGCGCTCGAAGTAGGCCGCCACGTCCGGGTCGACGGGACGTACGTCCATCGGTGCGCCACCGTTGCGGAGCGAGGTTGTGGCGGCGACACCGGCTGCGACGGCGTAGCGGGCCGCCAGTGGCGAGGCGCTCGTGGGGCCGCCGTGGCGCACGAAGCGAAGGAATTCGGCGATGAGGAGCGGGTCGGCGCCGCCATGGGTTCCGGAGAGCACGGGTACAGGGATGACCTGGTCGGGTTCTTCGCGGTAGGAGTCGGAGCGCCGGTTCCAGAGCTTGACGGCGGGGTCGCGGGAGTCGCCGAAGTTCTCGAGGCGGCCTTCCGTGCCGATGACGGTGTAATTGCGCCAGTAGTCGGGGGTGAAGTGGCACTGCTGGTAGGAGGCGAGGACGCCGTTGTCGAGTAAGAAGTTCGCCATCGAGATGTCCTCGACGTTCATCACCGGGGCCATCTCGGCCTGGGCGAGGGGCGGCCAGTTGGTGGTGTCGTACCAGTCGCGCATGCGGCGGTCCGAGTTGTCGCGCCGGGATTCGACAGCGCCGTAGACGGAGAGCGCGCCGAAGGCGTTCGTTCGCACGGTGAAGCCGCCAGCCAGCCAGTGGATGACGTCGATGTCGTGGGCGCCCTTCTGGAGGAGGAGGCCGGTGGTGTTCGCACGGTCGGCGTGCCAGTCCTTGAAGTAGTAGTCACCGCCGGCGGAGACGAAGTGCCTGCACCAGACGGCTTTGACTTCGCCGATGCGGCCATCGTGGATGGCCTGGCGCATGGCGGTGACGACGGGCATGTGGCGCATGTTGTGCCCCACGTAGAGCCGCGTGCCGGTCTCGAAGGCGGCGCGGAGCACGCGGTCGGCGCCTTCGGTGGTGATGGCCATGGGCTTCTCGAGGAACACGGGGAGGCCGGCCCGGAGCGCGCGGATCGCCTGGGCTTCGTGCATGTGGTCCGGGGTGAGGACGAGGAGCGCGTCGAGCCGCAAGGCCAGCAGTTCGTCCTCGGACTGTGTGAGGAGGGCGTTGGGGAAGGTTTCGGCGGCCCTTGCGAGCACCGGTTCCGACCGGTCGCAGATGGCGGCGACGACGGAGCCGGCGCCAGGCTGTTCGACGCAGGTCGCGAGCGTCGAACGGAGACCGAAACCGAGGATGCCGACGCGCAGGTCCATGGCGGGGAATGATACGGGGCCGGGCGGTTGGGGCGTGTGGTACAGTCCGTTCTCTTCGAAGGGGTGTTGGTATGCCGGAGTACAAGAAGCCGGGGACGGTCGCGAAGCTGATGAACTCGGCTATCGGGCTGGTGATCAAGGCGGGGCTGAGCCCGCAGGGAGGCCAGCTGCTGACGGTTCGAGGCCGGAAGAGTGGCAAGCCGATGAGCACGCCGGTGAACCCGATGGCGTTCAACGGCTCGGAGTACCTGGTCGCGCCGCGCGGCGATTGCCACTGGACTCGCAATCTCCGGGTGGTGAAGACGGCGCAGTTGCGGGTTGGGCGCAAGCGGCGGCAGGTGGAATTGGTGCACGAACTCGAGGAGGCGGAGAAGCCGGCGGTGTTGCGGGCGTACCTTTCGCGGTGGGCGAAAGTGACGACGAAGCAGTTCGGCATCACGTGGCCGAACCCGTCGGACGAGGAGGTGGCGCGGGTGTGCGCGCGGACGCCGATGTTCGAGATCAGGACGGTTTCGGGGTAGGGCGGTTGGCCCTCACCCCCCGGCCCCCTCTCCCGACTTCGCGGGCGAGGGGGAGGGACGAAGGTAAATGTCTGCTGTGTGGATGGGGGTGCGTCCGCTGAGTGCTGGGGCTAGACGACCTGCCATTCGTCGCCGTACCAGATGGGTGAGTTTGGCAGGTCGATGAAGTTGCGTTCGTCGTCGAGGAGTTCGCGGGCGGCGGTGGCGGCTGCTTCGCCGCCGGGGCCGCGGTCGTCGGGGTCGTACCAGAGTTCGGCGATGCCATCGAAGGGTTCGGGCGAGCCGTCGTTGCGGGCCTGGAGCCGCGCGTGGAGGTCTGGGTCCTGGCGTGTGCGAACCTGGACGTAGCGCTTGATGCCGAGGGCGGTGGCGCGTTCGGCGACAAGCGGCGCGTGGACGGTTCGCCAGTAGTGGGAGAATTCGTCCCAGGTCATGCCGGGCTTACGGCGGAGGCAGTAGGTGAGCTTCGTGAGGGCCATGTGATTAGCCTCGCTGGGTGTGGACGCGGACGCCGGGGTTGCGGTAGGGCACGAACTCGGTGAGCACGCCGTGGACGTCCTGCGGGTAGAAGAACGCGGCGCCGGCTTTCGGGCCGAGATCGACGCGGCGAAGGCCCTGGTTGGTGAGACGGTTGGCCTCTTCCTCGACGTCGTCGACGGCGTAGCCGATGTGGTGGAGTCCGGGGCCGCGCTTCGCGAGGAACTTCGCGGCGCCGCTGGTGGTGTCCTGGGGGACGATGATTTCGATGACGGTGTCGCCTTCGCCGACCTGGAGGAAGTAGTTGATGGTGCGTTCGGGGGCGAAGTACTGGCCGGTTTCGCCGGCGCCTTTCCAGTCGGCGATGGGGAAGCCGAGTTTGCCGAGCAGGATTTCGCGGGCCTGTTCCCACGAGGGCGAGACGAGGCC
>CAYYDX010000083.1:0-13103 GCA_964470735.1 uncultured Anaerolineaceae bacterium | reverse complement strand
GCTGGTGATGGCGCTGGTGTCCATGGTGTTTCCTCCGGTTCGTGATAGAGGTATGGACTGGCACGGTTCGCCGGTGACGGGCGGTTGCCGAGCGAAGGTAAAGGACACCACAAGGGAGCTCCCCGGGCGTCCGTGGCGCGCGGGCGGTGGCAAGGGCCTCGCCGGGGCGGGTACGCTGCAAGGAGCCACATACCCTGGGGATGACCCTTGGAACAGTACGATCTCATCGTCGTCGGCAACGGGTCGGCGGGAGACAACATTGCGCGGACGCTGGGGCGCAAGGGCAGCCGCGTCGCTGTTGTCGAGTGTGAGCACCTCGGCGGCGAGTGCCTGAACGACGGCTGCGTGCCGAGCAAGGCGCTCATCGCGCTTTCGAAGCAGCCGGGGCTCAGCTGGGACGAGGTGGTTGCGAAGATCCACGCGGTGCAACTCCGGGTTCGTGGGACCGACCCCAACGGCGGCATGCGCGGCGACGGGATCGAACTGGTCTGGGGCGAGGCCGAGTTTGATGCGCCGACGACACTGCGGGCAGGCGGACGGACGCTGACCGCCACCAACGTGGTCATCGCGACCGGCACAGGTCCGGGCCTGCCGCCGGTTCCGGGCCTGGCGGAGGCGCAACCGCAGACCAATCGCACGGTGTTCACGATGGCGCGGTTGCCTGCGCGGCTCGCGGTCATCGGCGCGGGACCGATCGGTCTCGAACTGGGGCAGAGTTTCCGGAGACTCGGGAGCGGCGTGACCATCTTCGAAGCGGCGCCGCGTATCGCGCTCACCGAAGACGAGGAGGTCTCGCTCGAACTCACGCGAGTCTTCGAGGCGGAGGGTATCCGGGTGGTCACCGGGGCACGGATCGACCGGGTTGAACGGACCGAAGGCGGCCAGGTGACCATCGACGTGGCCGGGCAGCGGTTCGAGTTCGACGACGTGCTCGTGGCGGCGGGGCGCCTTCCGCAGATCCCGCAGGGGCTCGATTCGCTCGGGCTGGAGCGCGACCGGCGCGGGTTCGTGACCATTTCCAGTTGCGGCCAGACGAACCTGCCCGGGCTCTGGGCCGCCGGCGACATCACGGGGAAGTTCCAGTTCACCCACTATGCCGGCTACCAGGCTCACCACATCGCGAAGCACATCGAGGGCAACACCTGCGAGCCGATTCCCGACACCACCGTCCCGTGGGCCATCTTCACCGACCCCGAAGTGGGCCACGCCGGGATGACCGAGACGCAGGCGCGCGAAGCCGGCCGCGCGATCCGGGTGGCGCGTCTCGACGCTGCTGACCTCGACTGGTTCCGGACAAACGGCCAGACCGACGGATTCGCCAAGGTCATCAGCGACGAGGAAACGGGCGTGCTGCTCGGCGCGCACTTCGTCTGCGCGCGCGGCAGCACGCTCGTGGGCGAAGCCTGCCTCGCTATCCAGCACAGTCTGACGGCGCGCCACGTCGCCTCGACGGTTCACCCCTACCCTACGGCCTCGGAGCTGTTCCGGTGGGCCTGCGCGAAGCTCGTGTGAGAGCGGGAACGGCGGGCACTTCACCAGAGGCCGCTTAGGTCTATAGTTAAGTCGCGATGCCATCGGAATCGGGGCCACGAGAACAGATTGCCGGCCCCCGCATTGCCGTCGCCCCCGTGGTCGAGTTTCACTTCGGCCTCTTCCTCATCACGAAGCACTTCGTCACGCCGGAGAAGACGGTGCCCGCGTGGGTGTCCGCGCTGAGCGCCCCGGAGCGCGATGCGGTCACGCGGTTTGTCGGATTCTGGGAGGAGCGCGGCCTGTTCACGCTGGGCGGTGGCGATGAGCCCTATCGCGAGTATGGCGAACTGCTCGTCGCGGCCTGGCAGGCGGGCATGCTGCTCGAGAACGACGTCGAATCGTTCCTCTCGGCGTTGCCGGCGGCGCTGGCCGGGGACTTCCCCATTCCACCGCTCGACAGCGAGTCGCCGGAAATCCGCGAGCTGGTAGCACGGCGCCTGGCTCTGCTGCGAACGAGCGCAGCCGACCGGGAGGCGTACTGCGAAGCGTTGCGCGACATCTGGGGGATCGTGCGCCCGTACCTCGAATCCTCGCGTGAAGCGACCGAGCGGGCGGCGGCTGAGTTTGCCGTGCGCGCCCGTAGCGAGGACGACCTGCGTGCACTCGTCCCCGGCAACGCGTTTCTGCACAAGGACGAGTACCAGGCGGCGATCTCCGCTGCGCGGACGAACGGCGAGGTGGTCATCGTGCCACTCGGCCTCGGCGGTTCCGGGCAACTGTTCTGGACGTTCCCGGGAGTCGTGCTGATTGGGGTTGGGCTCGAAAGCGGTGAACGCGCCGAGAAGCGCCGCGAACGAAGCGAGCGCGCCGCCGGGCGGTTCAAGGTGCTGAGCGACCCGACACGCGTGGCCATCCTGTTCGAACTCCTCCGCCCGAGCCACAACGCATCGACGGTGACGGAACTGGCGAGCCTGTTCCGGCTCTCGCAGCCGACTGTCAGCGTTCACATCAAGCTCTTGCGCGAGGCGGGGCTGATCCGGGCCGAGCGGAACGGCAACCAGGTGCACTACCAGGCGGTGGACGAGGTGGTTCGGCGGTTCGTGGATGAGGCGGTCGAGGACATCGTGGGCACGCTCTACCCGGCTTCCCCGCTGCCCGTGCGGGCCTGACTCCGGGCCAGGCGGTTCCCCTCATCGGCTCCAACCGGGAAACTACCGGCATGGAGAAGCGCCGCCTCCTTCTCGCCACCAACAACCCGGGGAAGGTCAGGGAGTTCCGGCGGCTGCTTGCGGGAGCGCCGTTCGTGGTTGAGACGCCTGCCGAGGCCGGGATCGCGCTGGACGTCGCGGAGACCGGCTCGAGCTACGCCGAGAACGCCGCGCTGAAGGCGAGGGCGTTCGCCAGTGCGGGTGGGCGCCTCGCGCTGGCGGATGATTCGGGTATCGAAGTCGACGCACTCGATGGCGCGCCGGGGATGTACTCGGCGCGGTTCGGCGGCGACGGGCTCGATGACCGCGGGCGCACCGCGCTGCTGCTCGAAAAGCTGGCTGGCGTGCCGATGGGGCGCCGCGGGGCGCGCTACCGGGCGGTTGTGGCGGTCGCGGGCCCGGACGGGTCGGTTGAACTGTTCGAAGGCGTGCAGGAGGGGCGTATCGGGTTCGCGCCACGCGGTGAGCACGGGTTCGGCTACGACCCGGTGTTCATCACCGAAGACGGCCGCGTGCAGGCGGAGATCGACGACGCGGAGAAGGACAGGATCAGCCACCGCGGGCAGGCCGTTCGCGCCGCGCTCGCCTGGCTGCTGGAGCACCGCTCGTGAGGGTGTTGGCGGGCGTGGCCGGCATCATCGCCATGGTCGCCGCGAGTTGCGGTGGCGCCAGCGCCTCTTTCCCCGAAGAATCCGAGTGCCCGGCGCCGGCGCCGCTCGCGACCGTGCGAAACCAGCCCGGCGTGGTCTCGACGCGGGCGTATGTGACGCGGCTGCGGGCTTCGGGAGAGACGTTGGAACGGCTGCGCGCCGACCTGCGCGGCAAGTATCCCGAGGACACGTTCTACCGGCGCGACGGTTTCCGGGCGGACTTCGCAACGTATGCCGACCAGACGGTGTGCGCAGCACAGGGGATGATCGACCTGACGGCCCCGGACGCGCGGTTCGCGAGCTTCGATGCAACACTCGATACGGCGCTGGCCGACCTCATCGCCCACACGCGGGCAGGACGGGCGGCGGTTCGCGCGCGAAACGTGAGCGAGTACCGCGACTGGTACCGGGGGGTTGACGCGCGAATTGCCGCGGTGAGGAACGCGGTCGGCAGCCAGCCCTGAGCCGCTATTCGGCGCCGACGAGCCCGGCAGCGCGCTTGATACGCTCGCGAATCTCGGTGACCGACGGCACCGCGCCGTCGGCGATGAAGGTCGTGAGCGCCTCTTCCTTGCGGCCGGACGGGAGCGTGCGAAAGCGGAAGCCAAGGTCGCGGTGAGCGGAGACGCCACCATCGGACCAGACAGCGACGACTGTGCCCAGGCGCACCTCCTGGAGCATGTCGAAAACCTGCCTGACCACGCGTTCGAACCTCATCCCATCCTCCGCCGGGCTTCTCCGACGCAAGACGATAGCGCGGAACAGCGGTCATGCGCCATAACGCGAGGGTTCCGGCTTCGAACAGCGGGGAAGCGCCGGTTGACGCTCAGGAGCGTTTTTCGATCTTTACCGCGGTGCCGTAGGCGCAGATTTCGGTCCAGTTCGGGCCCATCTCGGAGGTGTCGAAGCGCATCGCGATGATCGCGTTCGCACCCTTCGCTTCGGCTTCGGCGACCATCCGCTCGATGACCTGGTGGCGGCTATCGGTGAGGGCAGTCGTCATGCCTTTCAGTTCGCCGCCGAAGATCGCCTTCACGCTGGAGCCGATCTGCGAGCCGATGTTGCGAGAGCGGACGGTCAGGCCAAAGACCTCGCCAAAGACCTCCACGATGTCGTGGCCGGGAACATCGTTCATTGTGCTGATGAGCATTGAGTGACTCCTTTGCAGCAAATGGTAGGACAAGGCGTGGCAGGCGGATGTATAGACGGCATGCGACGTAGACTGGGGTTTGTGCCCGATATTCCACTGGAACCACCGACCGGCAAAGGGCCCGGGATCGTACCCGCCGTCGAAGACCGGTCGTACATCGCGTACATCGCGGCGGCGCTGATTTCGGCGCTCGCCGGGGGCTTCCTGCTCGCGGTCTGGATGCCGCTCGCGGCGACCGATACCGTCGGCCCGGCGGACCGCGTGCCGTGGATGGTGCAGGCGCACGGCTGGATCCAGCTCCAGGGTTGGGCGGGCCTGTTTGTCGCCGGGATGGGCATCCGCCTGCTGCCACGCTTCGTCGGGCAGCGACCCGTGCCGCGAACGATCACGCTGCCGCTCCTCGGCGTGCTGGTCGTCCCGCTGGTGCTCCGGCTCGTGATCGAGCCGTGGGCCGACGGTTCGCTCGCCAAGGGCGGGGCCGTCGCGATCGGTGTGGTTTCGGCGCTTGGACAGCTCGGATTCGCGACGGTTATTGCTACAACGCTCATCCGCGGGCGGAAGCCACACGACCCGTGGCGCTACTTCGCGTGGGCGGGGACGGTGTGGTGGCTCGTTTGGGCCGTGCTGTCGCTGGTTTTCATCGCCGACGAGCCTGTTCCCGGCTGGCTGAACGCCGCGGACAACGATGCTTTCGCCTGGGTGGTGATGCTCGGCGCGATCGCGAATTTCATCTGGTCGGTGCAGTCGCGCAGCGTACCGGTGTTCTTCGGGCGAAAGACCCCAACGATGCGCGCCGCGGTCGTCCCGGGGGTGGCCTTCAACCTCGGGGTCGCGCTGATCGCGGTCTCGATGGCCGCTTCGGGCGAGAGCCGCGAGCGCTGGGAGGGGGTGGGATGGCTGCTGGCCGGGGTCGCACTCATCGTGCTGCCGTTGCTCTGTGGCGCGGTCTGGGGCGAAGCGCACCGCCTGCGCCCAAGGGCGAAATCGGCCGCGCGGTTCGTGCTCGCTGCGAACGCTGCCGCCGTCGTGGCGGGACCGCTGCTGGTGTTCGCGGGGGTGCGGCTGCTCGCGGGCGAACCGGGCGGGATGACCGTCTTCACGCGTGACGCGGCACGGCACCTGATCGGAATCGGGCTGATCACCATGCTCATCCCGGGCATGGCGCGGCTGGTCGCGCCGGTGTTCGCGCTCGAGCGAACAGAGGCCGGGGTGCCGCAACTGCTCGAGCGGATGCCGTTCTGGCTGTTCGTGGCGGCGCTTGTGCTTCGCGTGGGCGCGGCGCTGCTGGCCGAGCCACTCGGCTACGAAAGCCGCATGCACCTCGCCTCGCTGGCGGGTGTGCTCGGCTGGGCTGCCATCGCGATTTTCGCCTACAGCGTGCTCCGGGCGGTCCGTGCGGCGCCGAAGAACAAGCGCGCGCTCGAAGACCTGGCCGAGCAGGCAAAGCGGCAACGGGCGGGCGAGTAGACCTCACCCGTTGCTCGTGGACTACACTGGAAGCGCACCATGCCGAACTGGGTTATCGAAGGAGTCATCGCTACGAGTCCGCGTCCCGGGTTTTCGCCGGGGCCCGAACTGACCGTCCAAGAGACGGTGGTGAGCGAGTGGATCGGTGAAGCGCGTGATTTCGGCATCCGCTCGGTCATCTGTCTGATCGGGAACGACCAGCTCTGGCTGTACCGCAAGGCCACGCCGGAGGGGTTGCTGGAGCGCT
The DNA here is from genome assembly GCA_964470735.1 of uncultured Anaerolineaceae bacterium. Taxonomy (GTDB): domain Bacteria; phylum Chloroflexota; class Dehalococcoidia; order Tepidiformales; family Tepidiformaceae; genus Amarobacter. Next base: position 6,908 of record CAYYDX010000083.1, on the reverse strand, counting down.
ACCGCAGCGAGGGCTTCCACGTCTGCCACATCCCGACGGCCGACCAGCAGACCCACCCGTTCAGCGAGGACGAGTACGAGCACGCCTGGCAATCGTTCCAGGAGCTGCCGAAACCGGTGCTCGTGCACTGCAGCGCCGGGATGGACCGGACCGGGCGGATCGTGAACCACATCCTGCAGCGCCTGGCCATCGTCGACTGAGGTTGGGGGCCGGATGGCCGATTGGCGCGGTTCACGTACAATCGGGTCACTCACCACAAGGACTTCGCAACATGCCGTACGTGCCTACGCGCGACCTCATGACCTACTACGAAGAGGCAGGGTCGGGTACCCCGCTCGTGCTGATCCGCGGCCTCGGCAGCGACCTGCAGGCATGGGCGCTCCAGGTCCCGGCACTGGCCAAGCACTTCCGCGTCATCACGTACGACAACCGCGGCGCCGGCCGAACGAGCGCCCCCGACAAGCCCTACAGCATCGCCGGAATGGCTGACGACCTCGCGGCACTGCTGTCCGAACTGAAGATCGACCGGGCGAGCGTCCTCGGCTACAGCATGGGCGGCATGATCGCCCAGGAGTTCGCGCTCAAGTACCCGAACAAGCTGGAGAAGCTCATCTTGCTGGCCAGCTCGGCGAAGCTCGATGGCTACTCGCGCACGATCATCGAGAACTTCATCAGCGTGCGGCGGTCGAATCTCAGCCGCGAGCAGGTGGTTCGCCAGCAGGCGCCGTATGTCTACAGCGCAGCGTTGCTCGACGACGAAGAGCGCTTCGAGCGCGCCATCCAGGCGACGGTGGACAACCCCTACACGCAGCAGGACCACGCATTCATCCGCCAGGCGCAGGCGATCCTCGGGTTCGATGCGAGCGCGCGCCTCGGCGGGATCAAGTCGCCCACGCTGGTGGTGACGAACAAGGAGGACATCCTCCTGCCGCCGCGCAACGGTGAGGCGCTGGCGAAGGCCATTTCGGGCGCGAAGCTGGTAACGCTGGAGGCCGCCCACGCGGGCGTCATCGAGTTCCCGCACGAGCACAACAATGCGTTCCTCGAGTTCCTCGGGGCGGCGGTGCCGGCGTAGTCGTCGAGCGAAGGGCGGCAATTGGGACATCCCCTGAATCCGGGGTTTTCCCCGGCTGCCGCTCCGGTCCCTTCCCGCGCTATCATCGAAGCAGTGGACCTGCGAGCGATCTTTTTTGACATGGACGACACCCTGCTGGATACGTCCGGCGGCGTGAGCGAGGCGTGGCGGCTGACGACGGAGACGTTCGCGCCGGGCCTTGGCGTTGAAGCTGAAGTGCTCGCCAGGGCCATTCGCGAGACGATGGTCGAGTTCTGGAAGGACGAGTCGGCCGTGGAGCACTGGCGCACGCGGCTGCACGACGCGCGCGTCTACAACGTCGAGCAGACGCTGATGGCGCAGCAGCTCGATGTCACCCATGCACAGGCGATTGCCGACACCTACTGGGACGCTCAATCGAGCCGCATGAAGCTGTTCGATGACTCGGTGGCGACACTCGGCCGGCTGCGTGACGAGGGCTACCGGATCGGGCTGATCACGAACGGCCCCGCGGAGATGCAGCGCTGGAAGATCGACCGGTTCGAGCTTGAGCGGCACTTCGACGTCATCGTTATCGAAGGGGAGTTCGGGCAGGGCAAGCCGCACCCGGGCGTGTTCCAGCACGCGATGGCGAGCGTTGGCTCGAACGGCGCGGAGTCGCTGCACATCGGCGACAACCTGTACGCGGACGTCGGCGGGGCGAAGCGGGCCGGTATGCAGGCCGCGTGGATCCATCGCGACCGGCTGGAGATGAAGGAGACGCCGGAGCTGGCGCCGGATCGCGTGTTCGCGAACCTTGGTGACCTGCTCGCCGACCTCGGGCTGTAGCTCCGCCTCGATAGCGTGGTGTGTTTAGCCTGCGGCTGATACCCTTGCGCGCATGGGCAAACTCGATGGCAAGACGGCGCTGATCTTCGGCGTCTCGAACGACCGCTCGATCGGCTGGGGCATTGCGAAGGCGCTCCACGCGGAGGGGGCGAAGCTCGCGTTCTCGTATGCGCTGCCGATGGAGAAGCGCATTCTGCCGCTCGCCCAGGAGCTGGGCGTCGAGTTCTGCGAACCGTGCGACGTCGGCAGCGACGAAGAGCTCGACGTGGTTTTCGAGAAAGTGCGCGACCGCCTGGGGACCATCGACATCCTGGTGCACTCGATTGGCTTCGCGAACCGCGAAGACCTGGCCGGGCGGTTCGTCGACACGTCGCGTGAGGGGTTCCTGCTCGCCCACAACATCTCGGTTTACTCGTTCGTCGCCATGGCGAACCGCGCCCGCCACCTGATGCCGAACGGCGGCAGCATGCTCACGCTGACCTATTACGGCTCGCAGAAAGTGGCCCCGAAGTACAACGTGATGGGCGTGGCCAAGGCGGCGCTCGAAGCGACCACCCGCTACCTCGCGTGGGACCTCGGCGGCGAGCGAATCCGGGTGAACGCGATCAGCGCTGGCCCCATCCGGACGCTTGCCGCCAGCGGCATCTCCGGGTTCCGCGACTACCTGAAGCAGTTCTCCAGCGTCGCCCCGATTCACGAGAACATCACCATCGAACAGGTGGGCGCGGCGGCGGCGTTCCTCGCCAGCGATGGCGCGAGCGGCATCACCGGCGACGTCCTCTACGTCGACCACGGCTTCAACATCATGGGCCTGGCCAGCGAAGAGCGGGAGTGACTGGCCCGTTCCGCATCGTTCCCTACGAGCGCGACCGGCACGGCGATGGGCCGTATCGCGTGGTCTCGGCGGTGTTCGACGAGTATGGATTCCCGTTCGCCGAGAACGATTACGACGCCGATGTGCTTCACCCGGAGCAGCACTACGACGGCACGACGGGCTGGTTCTGGGTCGCCGAAGACCCGGTGGGCGAGGTTGCCGGTTGCGTGGGACTGAGCGATGAAGGCGCCGGCGAGTTCGAACTCCACCGGCTGTACGTGCTCGCTTCGGCCCGCGGCAACGCGCTCGGCGAACGGCTCTGTGCGGCGGTAATCGAACGAGCACGGGTAGCCGAGGCGTCGCGGCTCGTGCTGTTCAGCGACATCCACTTCACGCACGCCCACGCGCTCTACCGGCGGATGGGATTTCGCGAGAACCGCTTTCGCTATGCGCCCGACCCGTGGCAGAGTCGTGAGTGGGGTTTCGTGATGGAGTTTTCAGCGGAAGAGGAATCGTAATGGCGCGAGCGCGTTGTGTGTGGTGTATGGAGCCGCCGTTCCAGGATGTGGCGGTGTTGAAGTGGCGTGGCGAAGAGCGCGAGCGACTGACCATCCCGCTCTGCCGCAAGCACTTGAGCCGCCTGAAGGAGGCCGGGCAGGCCGGCCGCGAGCACAAAGGCTGGTTCTACAAAGACGGGTGGTGGTAGCGAGGTAGCGCCACGCTCTCTCGGTAGCGGCGCACCTCGCTGGACGCCAACGGGCGGGCATCGGACGCTTGGGGAATGCGCTTTCACGAACGTCTCCGCAACCGGCAATTTGCGGTCGCGCTCGAAATCACCCCGCCACAGAAGCCGCTGAGCAAGGTGCTCCTGCGCCGTGCCAGGTTGCTGGACGACGCCGCCCAGGCAATCAACGTCATCCAGCGCCCGGGGCGCCAGGCCAGTCTCGAGGCATCGTTGGAGTTGCTCGGCGCGGGCGTCGAACCGGCGTGGCACCTCGTGACGCGGGGCCGTTCGCGCATGGACGTGGCGACCGAACTGGAACTCGCCAAAGCGGGTGGCATCCGCCAGGTGCTCTGCATCCTCGGCGACCACCCGGCTGACCCCGCCGATGACCCGGTGACCATCCGCGAGGTCATCGCGATGGCCCGCGCCATCCTGCCGGGGGCACTCATCGGCGCGACCCTCAACCAGTACGGCAAAGACGAGCAGGCCGTCCTCAAGAACCTCCTGCCGAAGCTCGGCGCTGGCGCGACCTACGTGCAGACGCAGCCCGCCTTCGAGACCGAACGGCTCGAACGCTACGCCGCCGCGATTCGCGCTGATTACCCGGAGACGCGGGTCATTGCGATGGCGATGCCGCTGCTCTCCCTGGAAGCGGCGAGCAAGATCGAGGAGCGACTTGGCATCCACCTGCCGGCGCGCCTGCGCGAGGCCCTCGAATCCGGTGGCGAAGAGGCGGGGTGGGCGGCGTTCTCCGAAACCCTGCGCGAACTGGTATCCTCACCCGCCATCGACGGCGTCGCCATCATGACTTTCGAAATGGACGCCGCACCCGAAACCGGCGCACGTATCCGTGAGGCTCTGCACGCCGCCGGCGCACTGGAGTAGCAACGCTATGGCGGTCGACGTCAGAATCGCGACCTTCAACATCCGCAACATCACCGACCGCTACGACGAACGGCGGCCGCTGCTCGGCGCGGCCTTCGCCGAGATCAACGCGGACATCATCGGCCTGCAGGAGGTCATCATCTCCTCGGGTGGCCCGGACAAACCGCGGCAGGACGATTTCCTTTCGAGCCAACTGCCCGAACGCCAGTACCAGTGCCTGACCTCGCCCCACGAGACGCGGACGTACTTCGCCAACGCTATCCTCGCCGGTCCAGGCGAAGTCCAGGCCCACGAGCAGTTGCGACTGAGCACGGGCCGTTCGGCGCACCGCGTCCTCATGCTCTTCGGGCACACGACGTTCTGGTTTGTGAACACCCACCTCCACCACAAGCCGGAAGAGCCATGGGTGCGCGAAGAGCAGGCGCGGGCAATCTGTCGCTGGATGGCGGAAGCGCCCCGCGCCAACGCCACGTTCGTCGTTGGCGATTTCAACACTCCGCCACACGAACCCGCCTACCGCGTGATGACCGGCGCCGGGTTCCGTTCGGCCTACGCAACGGCGAACGGCGCCGAACCTCCGGTCACCTGGCCGTCGGGCATCCAGGCCGACACGATGGACGTCGACGGTGACCCGAACTGCCTCGACTACATCTGGTTCGAGGGCGAAGTCGCGCTCCATCGCGTCTCCCTGGCCGCGAACCAGCATCCCCCGCGCGACCCAACCATCTACCCGAGCGACCACTTCGCGATCGTCGCCGAGGTGACGGTCGGCTGACTCGTCCCGCGACGTCCCTCAAGGCGGGCGGGGTTCCTCCCGATAATCGCGGCAGATGAACCGTACGGGCTGCCCCTGCTGTGGCCGAAGCGTCCCCGCCGACTGGGAGTTCGACGTGCAGCCGCTTCGCCTCTACCGGACGTGGCGGCCGGACGCACACCGCAGCGGCAGCACGGTTCCCCTCTGCCACTCGTGCGCCGAATGGCTCGGCGGCCTCGCCGCGGCAGCGCGCCAACCCGACGGGGCGCACCGGGTCATCGGCGGGCCGAGCGCGGGCAACCGCAAGCTCGTGTTCGAAGACCAGTGCCAGGTCTGTTGCGAGATGCCAGCGGGCCGCGCGGCGAAACTCGCGTGGGTCTCCCCATCCGGCGAGCGGCTCGAAATCTTCGCCTGCACCGCCTGCGAAGCCTGGCTGACCGCGCTTGCCAGCGATGGCCGTACCGTGCGCGGCGCGGGCGACCGCGACGTCGACGGCCCGTATGGCGCATGGCCGCACCCGAACCTGCGCGGCCTCCATGTTCGCCTCGATATCGAAGACCACGCCACTCGCTCGCTCGTCGCCGAGACGTGCCGGGCGATGGGGATGGAGACCACAACCGGGGATGCCGACATCCTGCTCACTCAGGCCACTCCTGGTGGACACGCCGCGCGAACCGTGCGCGAGCGCAGGGGACTCGACCTCAGCGCTGTCGTCCTCGCCGGGATGCGCGCCCGCCGCGACCTCGCGCAGGCGCTCGAAGCCGGCGCCCGGACGTGGGTCACGGTGCCGGTCACCCCGCAGCAGCTTACGGCGGCACTTTCGCGCGCTACCCGCGGCGAGTTCGGCGCGTGGGACGCTCAGACCTGCCTGCCGCTCGGCGCGCCAGAGAAACTCGACCGCCCGGTTGTCGTCTGCGAGCCAGACCCGGGCACGGATGTCTTCGAACTCGCGTGGCTGCTGAAGCGCTTCTCCCGTGGGTACGACGAACTCTACTGGCATAACGGGCAGGCGCTGATCGTGCCGCGCGCCCCTGCCGACCTCGTTCCCAACGTGGCCGAACGACTCGCGGTCCTCGTCGATGGCCGCTGCACGTTCGCGGTTCGCGAACCGCGCCATCTTGCGCCGTCGGTGCGGTTCGAAGCCGCCGGTTAGCGTTTCGCCGCGCGCGAATACGGCGGAACACCTAGTGCCCGCGCGCCCGCGTAACCGCCACACTGGGTGCGAGGTTCGAAATGTACGCAATACGTGTTCGCACCGGGGAACCGTGGGTGGCAGTGGTGGTGGGCGAGCAGGTAGCGCCGGAAGAGGCACTGCGCGCCGTCTCCCACGCGTACGCGCTGGCTGAAGCGAGCCAACTGAGCCGTGCGCTCTGCGACTTCACCGCGCTGACCCGGCCCGTGGGCCCGAGCATGGTTGTGCTTGGCGCGGCCTTCGCTGCCCGGTTCGCAGCGGAGCAGCGTGTCGCCGTCCTCTGCGCGCCGGCACACCTCTCGTTCTGCCGGCGCCTCGCCCGGCTCTCAGGCTTCGGTGAGAACTTCGGACTGTTCACGCGCGAAGCTGACGCCCGGAACTGGCTCGAAGCGAATGTGACGGCCGCCTATGTGCCCGAAACGACCCGCCGCCATCTGGAAGCCAGCACCGGGACCCGCGAGCGCGGCGACGCCGCCGGGCTCCGCGTCGCCTCGTAGGCCGTCATCCAGCAACACGACGAAGGGGCCGCTCATCGAGCGGCCCCTTCGTGTGTCTGCTTTGGTCCGCCTCAGGCGAGGTCGAAGCGGTCGAGGTTCATCACCTTGTTCCAGGCGGCGACGAAGTCGCGGACGAGTTGCTCTTCGCCGTCGCTGCTTG
>CAYYDX010000082.1:0-13605 GCA_964470735.1 uncultured Anaerolineaceae bacterium | reverse complement strand
TACGCGTAACAGAGGCTGCCGAGGCCCGTGCCGACCATCCCGGCGGCAACTATGGCGAGCACGTGGTTTCGATTGCGAAAGGGCGCGAAGAATTCCGGGCGCTGCGTGGCCATGGCGAACCCGACGAGCGCAACCGCACCGGACGGCGTCCGGATGGCGCCCGCCGCAATCGCGCCGAGGTCGCCCTTCGCGTCGGCCAGCCAGAGGGTGGCGATCGACCAAAACACGCCGACCGCGATCAGCAGCCCGTAGCCGTAGAGACCCGGTGAGGCGAAGGCGACAGGCGGACTGCCGGGCGTCTCGGCGAGGGTTGCCGCGGCGGGTTCGGCCGGGACCGGCGGCAGCGGCTGGGTGGTTCCGGCGGCCGGGATGACGATGAGGTAGATGCCGGCGCCGATGAGCAGCGCGCCGGCCGGCAGCCCCCACGAGAACGGTTCGCCGAGCAGGAGTACGCCGCCGAGCACGGTTCCGCCGATGTAGAGCGCCATCGTCACGGGGAAGGTGCGCGCCATGCCGAGCCGCTTCAGCGCCGCGATGTAGATGGTGTCGCCCAGCCCGTAGCCGATGAACCCGCTGATGATGACGCCTGCGAGGGTGGCGTTCGAAGCCGTGCGCAGGTCGCCCGCTTCGCCGCTGAAATAGAGGACGATAAAGACGATCACGCTGCCGAAGGCGAGGCGAAGCCCGCTCAGCACGGCGGGCGCCACCCGGCTCGAAAGGGACGTGAGCGCGACGCTTGTGCCGGACCAGACGAATGCCGAGACCAGCGCTGCAAGCTCACCCACGAGTTCGAATCGTACCCGGCGGGCGCGGTTACCGCTTGCGCCGGTCCTCATGGGTGGCGCGGAAGATCGCTGCCAGCGGCCCGGCCGGCACGCTGACGAGCAGCGCCCGGTGGTCGGCCGAGAAGGTCATCGGCGTTTCGCCGGCGTAGTCGCCGTCGAGTTGCACCGGCAGGCCGGGGGTTTCGACCGTGACGCGCTCATCGCGCTCGCGGTGCATGCTGCGATCCTCGCGGGCGCCGCGCACCACCTTCGTCGCGAGCCGGATGGTGTCGGTGACGCGGTCGGGGCAGAAGGCGAGGACGTCGAGCTTTCCATCGTCGACGGCGGCCTCGGGGGTGAGGCGGACCTTGCCGCCATAGAGGCGGGAGTTCGAAAGCACCATCCACGCGAGGGAGCGCTCGGTCACCCCGGCGGAGGTGGTCCAGCGGGTGAGCTTCGGACGCAGTGCGGGGGCCATGAGCGCGGCCTGGAGCATGTAGGCGAGTTCGCCGCTGACGCGTTTCACCCGGTGCGAAACCCTGCGCGCGATCCGGGCGTCCCAGCCGACGCCGGCCATCAGCAGGAAGACCTGGTCGTCCGCGCGGCCGAGGTCCATGTGGATGCTCTGGCCGTAGGTGTGGGCGTGGAGCGCGCGCCGGATGCCGGACGGGATGCCGGCTTCCTTGGCCCAGATGTTCACGGTGCCCGCCGGAACCGCCGCCAGCGCCGTCTCGGAGCCGGCAAGCCCGAGGGCGGCATCGCGCACCGAGCCATCGCCGCCGAGGACGAAGAGGAAGTCTTCCTCGCGCTCGGCTGAGAGGCGCGCCTGGCGGGTCGTTTCGGCGGCCGAACCGGGGACGATGAGTTCGGTGCGCACGCCGCGGCGGGCGAGGTAGGCCACGAGTTCGGCGCCGTCGATGTCGCGCGGAACTCCCCGAGCGGCCGGGTTGATGATGAGCGTGGCGCGAAGCTCGCGCTGCGTTGCGGGCGTCACAGCGCGAACCGTACCATACCCGGCACCAATCCCCCGGAGTCCCCTGTTTTGCTCAATGTGAAGCGTGTCGATCACATCAGCATGGCCGCGCCCGCGTGGCAGCCCCAGGCCGAAAAACTGCAGCGCCTGCTCGGCTTCAAACTACTCCACAATTTCTCCGGCGGCGCAGCCTCGGACTTCGACGGTTCCGTCTCACAGGTGCGAAACACCGGCATCGAATTCGAAATCATCTGCCCCAACCGGCCCGATAGCTTCGTGCAGAAGTACCTCGACCAGAACGGCGGCGGCGGCCTCCATCACATCACCGTCGAAGTGCACGACATCCACGAGGCGGCGGCGGAACTCGAGCGCCTGGGCATCACGCCGTTCGGCGGCATCCAGGACGATGGCATGTGGAACCTCACCTACATCCACCCGAAGGACAGCGGCGGCATCCTCTGGCAGCTGTTCGTGGCGCACAAGGCGCCGCCCGAAGTCGACCGCACGGCGGGCGGCGGCGTGGTGGACCTCCAGCGGGTCGACCATGTTTCGATGGCAGTGACGGACCTGGAGAAGCAGATCGCCTGGCAGCAGCGGGTCTTCGGTGGCGAAGTCGAAGGTCGCTGGGAAGAGGAACACCTCGGCTATTACGGCGCTGTGATGACGCTGCCCGGGAGCAAACTGAAGTTCGAAATGATCCAGCCGTCGCGGCCGGACAGCTTCGTGCAGAAGTTCATCGATGCGAAGCGGCCCGGCATGCACCACATCTGCTGCGAGGTGGCGTCGGTCGAAAAGGCCGCGGAAGCGCTTCGCGCTGAGGGGATCGAACCGTTCGGCGGCGTCATCGAGAGCGACTGGAAGAAGCACACGTTCATTCACCCGCGCGACTCAGGCGGGGTGTTGTTCCAGTTGTTCGAGGAGCAGTAGAGCAGGTCCGCCCTCACCCCCCGTCCCCCTCTCCCGACTTCGCGGGAGAGGGGGAGGTTGTTTGTGCACGCCTCCGTTCCAGAGGGGTCACGGTTTTGGCGGACAGTGCGCCTTCCCTGTGTGGGGCGGCTGGCGCGGGGGTACAATGCCGGCGCCGCTCACTTCTGGAGGTTCTCCCGTGCTGAAGACGAGGCTCACTGAACTCGCCAACATCGACCACCCCATCATCCAGGCCGGCATGGGCGCCGACGCCGGCCCCGCGCTCGCCGCCGCGGTGTCGAACGCCGGTGCGCTTGGTTCGCTCGGCACCATCGGCGCTCCGGCGTCGCTGGTCGAACGGCACATCGCGGAGACGCGCGCCGCCACCGGGCGGCCGTTCGCGGTCAATGTCATCACCTTCGACTGGGCGCCGTTCGCGAGTGAGCTGGTCGACGTCGTCATCCGCGAACGCGTGCCGGTGGTCACGCTCTCGTTCGGCTCGTTCGAAGGCGCGCTCGAGCGGTGCAAAGCGGCCGGCCTGCTGACGATCGTCCAGGCGCAGGACATCGCGGGGGTTCGTTCGGCGCTGGCCGGCCGGGCCGACGCGGTCATCGTGCAGGGGAGCGAAGCGGGCGGGCACACGGGCCAGCGCGGCACGATGAGTTTCGCCGCACAGGCGCTCGACCTCGCGGGCGATACGCCGATCATCGTCGCGGGTGGCGTTGGCAGCGGGCGCGGGCTGGCCGCTTCGGTCGCGATGGGCGCGGCGGGTGTCGTCATGGGCACGCGCTTCAAGGCGACGGAGGAGTTCCGCGCAACGGCGACCCAGAAGGCTGCGCTGGTCGCGAGCGACGGCGAGAACACCCGGGCCGACCCTGTGTTCGACGCTGCCTACCCGATTCACTGGCCCGAGGGCATCGTCGGCCGCGCAATGCTGAGCCGCTTCACCGAGGAATGGTCGGGCCGCGCGGACGAGGTGCGGGCGCGCGCCGCGGAGTACTCGTCACCGTTCGGCATGGTGATGGAACTGGCGCGGGACCCCGCGACCGAGATCAACTGGGCGGGCGAATCGACCGGTTTGGTGCACGAAGTGCTGCCCGCTGCCGAAGTCGTTCGCCGGACGGTCGAAGGCGCCGAAGCCTGCCTGCGCGCGCTCCCCACGCTGGTCGCGCGGTAGGTCGAGCGTCAGGCCCGGCGGCCGAAGCGCACGCTGGCGATCTCCCACGGCCGAAGGTTTAACCGCCAGCCACCGGCGGGCGCTGCTTCGACTTCGCCGCTGTGCGCATCCATCAGGTCGACCAGCCCGGCGCCGGGCGCTGCCGACGGGGCGAGCACAGTCGCGGCTGTTTCGCTGCCCGAGGCGTTGTAGACGCGCACGATGGGCGCGCCATCGACGTCACTGCGGGTGAATGCGGTCGGGACGATACCCTGCGAGACGCGTGCGAGCGGGACGTCGAGGCCGAGAGAGCCTTCGTGTTCGTTCGTCGCCCAGGCGAGCGGCGGGTAGGCGAAGCTGTGCGCCATCGCCTGGATGTTGTTCTCGCGCCAGCCGCCGCGGTAGGTGGTGAGCGCGTATTCGAAGGTGTGGGTGCCCTGCATCTGGCTGTCTTCGGTGGAAATCGTCGGGCCGGCGCCCCCACGGCGGCTCACAAGGTCGGGTCGTGAGAGCCAGCCGACACAGCGCAGGAGCGTGAGCGCGTAGGCCTGCCTGCCCTTCGTGTTGCGGACGACTTCGCCCTCCTGCAGGCCCTTGTTGAACACGGCGATCCCGGCGCCATCGGCTTCGAACGCCGCGAACGTCTTCTGCGGAAAGGTGGTTGGCGGCTGTTCGGGGCTGACGCCGTTCCACGGTGGCGGCGTGAGCGAGCGGTCGGCCACGTGGAACTGGTTCTCGGTGATGGCGGTTCCGGTGCTGAACGGCAGCGGGAAGAGCGCGCGCAGCCGGTGGTCGCGCGCGGTGTTGTCGACCGAGACGCGGAAGTCGACGCGGTTCAGTCCACGGTAGAGCGTCACCGTCGTGACGATCGGCAGCAGCGTGAAGTCCTTCCGTGCGCGTTTCGACCGCCGGGCATTGAGCGCGAGGGGAAGGGCGTAGACGCTGGCGAACCGGAGCGACTGCGAAACCGCATCCTCCTCGGTGGCCAGCAGGTCGACCGAGATCGGTGTCGAAACGCCCCCGGGGAGGATGTCGGCATTGTACTCATCGCCACGGTCGCCTTCGGAGACGAAGGCAGAGGCGTTCTTCAGGTCGATCCCGTGCTGCCAGTCGCGCACGCGCAGGCGGCCCCGGCGGTCGAGCCAGACCTGATAGTACTCGTTCGCAATACCGGGGCGCACACCCGGGCCGTCGACCGGTTCCCCCGGCGCGGGCGAACTGTCCTCCGCCGGGGTAAGCAGGGTCACGCCGACCGATTCGACCGGCGGCAGGACGGCGACGACGCTGGCGCGGGCACTCTTGCGAACCGTGACCTCGGCGGTATCGGCGAGGTTGTTCGCGGCGATCTGGCGGACTTCGTGACGGACAAATTCTTCGTCGACCACGTTGAGGCCGGGCCCGACGGTGGTGGTCACCTTCAGGTGACGGCCAACGAGTTCCCACTCCATCGCTTCGATGTTCTGCTCGTCGTAGCGCTGCTCCCGGAGGAAGTCGAGGTGGCGCATGGCCGACCACGCGCTCATGCCTTCCTGGTGCACGAGCGTTTCGCCCGGCGTGAGCGACTCGACCGCGAACGGGACGGACGAGCCGCCGGGGAGGCGCAGCGTGGTGGCTTCGGCCCACTTCTCTGGCACATCGGCGCGAAGGACGGCGGTGGCGTTCGCGACCGGCCGGAAGACCGCCAGTCCACCCGGCGCGGGGACAGCGACGCGCCCGGCGATGTGCCACATCGACTCCTTCGCCACCTGCGCCGCAAGCTGCTCGGCGCGGTCGTAGCGCGGGAACATCTCGCGGTGCGTCTGGTCGACGCTGCAGCCGCAGATGGAGTCGTGCGGCGAGTTCTCGAGCAGGGTTCGCCACGAATGGCGCAGCGCGGGCGTGCCATCGGGGCCATGGTGCAGGTAGGTCAGCAGTTCGAGCGGTTCCGCGTACTTCTCCAGCCAGCCGGAGACCTCGAAGTCGCGCTGCTTGATGTTCATCCGCGCCGAGAGCACGCCGACGAGCACGTTCGAACGGTCGGGCGAGCGCATCTCGCCGGCGTGGACCGTCTCGTCCACGCCCGCCGCGAGGACCGCGCGTTCGTATTCGGCCAGCGTGCCGAGCCGGAAGTCGTAGCCGCGGTCCTTCGCGGCGGCCAGTACGTCCGGCACGTGGGGTTCCATGCGGGAGTGGTCGGTGCCGTTCATCACCACGGCCGGGAGGCCATCGGCGAGGTCGCGCTCCTGGCGGCGGACACGTTCAAGCAGGTCGTCCGGGTCCTTCGGCAGCCGCCATCCGCTCGAGTAGCTGTTGCGCAGGTAGAGCACGGGCAGGCGCGTGCCGTCGGGCGCTTCCCACCAGAAACTCCAGCCGGGGATGGCGTCGGAGACGCCGCGCCAGAGGCAGGCGCTGGTCAGGCCAAGCTGCTTCATCAGTTGCGGCATCTGGGCGATATGGCCGAACTGGTCGGCGCAGTGGCCCACACGCAACGAACCGCCCAGGCGGTCGGCGAAGCGGATACCCTTCTGGAAGCTGCGGATGTGCGACTCTCCGCTCGGCAGGAACTCGTCCGGCTGCACCCACCAGGGACCGATGACGATGCGCCCGGACTGGATGAGCGCCTTCAGCCGACCTTCGTTCTCCGGGCGAAGGTCGAGGTAGTCGTCGATGACAATGCTCTGGCCGTCGAGGTTGAAGCAGCGGTACTCGGGGTGGGCCTCCATGTGGTCGAGCAGCTCGTCGATCATCTGGACGAGGCGCCAGCGGAAGAGTTCGTGGGGCTGGTACCACTCGCGGTCCCAGTGGCAGTGGGGAACAACGTAGACGGTTCGCATGGGAGGCTCCGAAGCAGGTTCGCGGAGGCGCATTGTGCCATGGCGGCGGGCTACTCGCGGGCCAGTTGCGGTGCGGTGCGCGCGCGGGTGGTTCCCTTCACCGATCCGGCTCGCGGCCCATATACTTGGTGCGGGCCGCGAAATCGGACCATGGAGGTTCTTCTCGTGAAAAAGTTCCTGGGCATCTTCGCCCTGTTTGGCGCTCTCGTGGGCGCGGTCATGTTCTGGCGCCGCCGCGGCGATGACGACGAGTTCCTCGACGAAGAGCTCGAATAGCACCGTAAAACTGCTAACGCCTCTTAGCTATATCTCGCACCTTGCTGGTGAGGGCGATACCATTGCATTGTGCCAATTGAAATCACCTACCTTGGGCGAAACTGCTTCCGTCTGAAGGGCCGCGATGGCTCGGTCATCACCGACCCGTGCCCTCCCGATAGCGGCTTCTCCCTCGGCAAACTGAGTGCGGAGATCGTCACCGTGAGCCGCCGCGACGACGCGGGCTACGCCTACACGGCGGGTGTCGGTGGCAATCCGATGGTGCTGGATGCTCCCGGCGAGTACGAGATCGGCGGCATCCTCGTGACCGGCGTCGCGAACCGCCGCCCGGACGGCGTGCGCAACGTGATGTTCATCAGCGAGATCGATGGCATCCGCGTGGGCCACCTCGGGCTGGCGAGCCACGTCTCGATCGAGGAGTTCAAGAGCGTCGACGTCCTCCTCCTGCCCGTCGGTGGACATAATGCGCTGCCACCAAACCTGGCCGCCGACCTGATGACCAAGATCGACCCCAGCGTCGTCATCCCGATGAACTACAAGACCGGCGGCGAGACGCTGCCCGTCGAACCGCTCGAGGCGTTCCTGAAGGAGACCGGCTCGCGGCCGGAACCGCTGGCGAAGGTCACGGTCAGCCGGACAAGCCTGCCGCAGGACCTGACCGTGATGGTGCTCGAACCGAAGTCCTGACCATCCCTACGAACCTGTCCGCTGGTTGGGCGCGTCGCCGCCGGTGAGCGCCGCCAGCAGTTCCACCGCGATGGGCGGCAGATGCCGCCCGCGACGCCGCACCCACCCGATATCTCGCGTTCGCGGCGGTTCGAGCGGAACGGCGGCGAGGTCTGCCCGGCAGGCGACGCTCATGCGCGGGGCGAACGCGATGCCGCCACCGGAAGCCACGAGCGAGAGGATGGCGTGCTGCGAGCGCATCTCGAGGTTCGCCCGCAGCGTCTCACCGGCGTCGCGGGCCGCGGAGTCGACCATCGCGCGCAGGCCGAGCCCCGGCATCGAGAGTAATAGCGCCGGGTCGGCCAGCGCTTCCGCCATCGGCACGGCGGCACGCGTGGCCCACGGGTGTTCGCGCGGCACGGCGAGGAGGACGTCTTCGCTCAGCAGCGGCGACACCTCCAGCCGGGAATCGTTCACCGGGAGCGCGACGATGGCGAGGTCGAATTCGTCGTCCAGCAGGCGGCGCAGCGCATCGTCGGCGCCGAGCATTTCGACCTGGATGTGCGACCGGGGATAGCGCCGGCGAAGGTCGGCGAGCACCGGTGGCAGCAGGTTGTCGGAGACGGTCTCGGTGGCGCAGAGCCGCAGCGAACCGCCGTAGGGAGAATCCGGCCCGGAGACGCCGGCGAGTGTCCGCGCGATGTCGTCGAACACGCGGTCTGCGAGGTCGGCGAGCAGCAAGGCGGCATCGGTGGGCACGACTTTCCGGCCGACACGGTGGAAGAGCGGTACGCCGATTTCCCCTTCGAGGAGGCGCAGCTGCTTGGAGACGGAGGGCTGAGCGACGAACTCCGCCTCGGCGGCCGCGGTCACCGAGCCGGTGCGGACGACTGCGCGCAGGTAGCGAAGGTGGTGGAGTTCCATATGCCTCCCGGCTATCGAATGGATGTTTTGCATATCTTAGACAGCTCGTCCACAAAGCCGATACGTTGTCTCAGACCTTGGACGGACGCGGCGCACACTTCGAGGGCCGAGCATGACACCATGCGCGACTTCGTCACCGGCCGCACGCCAGGCAAACCGGAGGGATTCATGTCTGGCGTTACGGACCAGGTACGGCAGCAGTTCGGCGCGGTGGCCGAGGCGTACGTGAATAGCTCGTTCCACGCGAACGGCCCCGACCTCGCGCTACTCGTCGAGAGCGCTGGCTTCACCGGCAGCGAAACCGTGCTCGACCTCGGTTGCGGGCCGGGGCACACGGCGATGGCCTGCGCGCGCAGGGCCGCCCGCGTCATCGGGGTCGATGTGACGCCGGAGATGGTTGTCGCGGCGACCGCCCTGGCGGCGCAGCGCCGCCTCGAGAACGTGGAGTTCCGTGTCGGCAACGTCGAGAGCCTGCCGTTCGTTTCCGGGAGCGTCGACGTGGTCACGAGCCGAGTGAGCGCGCACCACTACGCGGACATCTCGCGCGCGCTGGCGGAGGCGTTCCGGGTGCTCAAGCCTGGGGGCGTGATGCTCGTCTCCGATACGGTCGCGCCCGAAGACCACGAGTTCGACACCTTCTTCAACACCGTCGAGTTCTTGCGCGACCCGTCGCACGTGCGCAACCACAAGGGTTCGGACTGGATGCGGATGCTGCGAGCGGCCGGGTTCGAACCGGAGATGCTCGAGCGGTTCCCCCTCACGCTCGATGGCGCGGACTGGGTGAAGCGGATGCAGACACCGGCGGAGAAGGTTGCGATGCTGCGCCAGCTCTTGCGCGAGGCTACCCCGCAGGCCCGGGCGGCCTTCGAAATCCGCGATGAGCCGTGGTCGTTCACGATCCCGATCGGCCTGATGCGGGCCCGCAAGGCGGGGTAGGGCTTCGACCTTCCGGTGTGACCCGCGTAGCCTGAACGGCATGCCACCGCGTCTCCGTCACGCCGCGCGCGCCGTCCTCATCGACGACGCTGGGCGGACGCTGCTCTTTCGTGCGCGCATGCCCGGCGCCGATGGCGAGGCGCGCATCTTCTGGATCACTCCCGGTGGCGGCATCGAAGAGGGCGAGGACGAAGTCTCGGCTGTGACCCGCGAGGTGTTCGAAGAGACCGGCCTCGCGGGAGTCGACGTTGGGCCGTGCGTTTGGACGCGCGACCACACGTTTCGCTGGGGCGCGGGCGAGTTGCGGCAGGTGGAGTCGTACTACCTGGTCAGGGTCGCGGCTTTCGAGGTCTCGACTGCGAACCACCAGGAGGAAGAGCGCGATTTCCTGACCGCTTACCGCTGGTTCAGCCTCGAGGAGATCCGGGCGCACGGCGAACGGTTCGTGCCGGCCAACTTCGGTGACCTGCTCGCGCCGTTGCTCGCTGGCGTTGTGCCGGAACGGCCGATCACCGTCGGGATCTGAGGTCGCGGGTGGGAAAGCGGCCGGTTAGCTGTGGAAGAGCTTGCGCAGGCCCCGGAGCGCCAGCCAGGCGGCCACGCCGCTGGCGATGATCACCGGGACGGCGGACGTCGGGTCGTGAGCGCGGCGGAACTCGGCGCGGCCCTCGCGGATTTCGATGAAACCGAGGGGTGACGCCAGGACACCACCGCCGCCACCGGAACCTTCGCCGATGTCGCCGCTTTCGCTGCCCTCTTCGATGCCGCGACCGCTGCCGGCGCCGAAGAACCAGCGCGCCTTTGCCACGGGGATGACGGTGATGCCCTCGCGGTCCACGGGGTCGCCGAAGACGGCGTTCGCGCCCGCATGCATGCCCACCTTCGAGGCAAGGCGTTCGGTGAGGTCGGCGCCGCGGCCGTTGGCGGCCTCCTGCGCTTCGCGAAGCACCCGGCTCAGTTCATCGGTCATCGAACACCTCGATCGTCGCGCCCGCTGGCGCGGATTACTTGAAGCGGTAGGTGATGCGGCCCTTGGTCAGGTCGTACGGCGAAAGCTCCACCAGCACGCGGTCGCCGGTGAGGATCTTGATGTAGTTCTTGCGGATCTTGCCGCTGATGTGGGCCAGCACCATGTGGCCGTTCGCGAGTTCCACGCGGAACTGCGCATCGGGCAGCGGCTGGGTCACGATACCCTCGACTTCAATCGCTTCTTTCTTTGCCAAACAGGACAACCCTCAATCGGAACTGTGATTGGCCACAACCGTACCACAAACGGAGTCCAGCTTTCAGCGTTTGCGAGCGAAACCGGTGGCGTCAGTGGGCGTGCGCGGTACGCTGTTGGCCATGCCAGCACCGCTCGCAGCAATCCTCACCCTCGGCTGCAAGCTCAACATCGCCGACAGCGAAGAGGTCGCGCGCGACCTTCGCGCCGCGGGTTTTCGCGTGGTCGAAGGGCTTTGCGAGGCGGACGCCTACGTCATCAACACCTGCTCGGTCACTCACACTGCCGACCGCAAGTCGCGCAAGCTCGTGCGGTCGGTGCGGCGGCTCGCACCGTCGGCCCAGGTCGTGGTCACCGGCTGCTTCCCGCAGTCGGCCGGTGACGAGGCTGCCCGCGAACTCGGCGCGGACCTCGTCGCCGGGCTGCGCGACGCGGGCAGGGCGAGCATCGTCGAGTTCCTGGGCCAGGCAGCCGGCGACGGCCAGCAACCGTCGCCGGCAATCCCGGCGCGCGTAGGGCGGGCGTTCATCAAGGCGCAGGAGGGCTGCAACGACGTCTGCGCATTCTGCATCGTGCCGAGAACCCGTGGCCGCGAAGTGTCGCGGCCGGTCTCGCGCGTCGTCGAGGAGGTTCAGCGAGCGGTGGACGATGGCGCGCGGGAGGTAGTCATCACCGGGACGCAACTCGGCGCGTGGGGCCGCGACTTCGCACAGCGACTGACGCCGGAACACCTGATCGCGGGCATCCTCGAACAGACCGACGTGCCGCGCGTGCGGTTCAGTTCGCTCCAGCCGCAGGACATCACGCCGCAACTGCTGGCGCTCTGGCGAGACCCGCGTCTCATGCCCCACTTCCACCTCGCCCTCCAATCGGGCAGCGAAGCCACGCTCACGGCGATGCGCCGCCGGTACACCGCAGCCGAGTTCGTGCGCGCGGCCGAACGCATCCGCGCCGCGGTCGACGATGTGGCGATCACGACGGACGTCATCGCCGGGTTCCCGGGAGAGACAGAGGCACAGTTCGCCGAGACGCTCGCGCTCTGCGAGGAGGTGGGGTTCGCGCGCATCCACGCCTTTCCCTACTCGCCACGCGCGCGTACAACCGCCGCACTCTTGCCGGGGAGGCTCGAACCCGCCGTGGTGAAGGAGCGCATGGCACGGCTGCTTGCGCTCGGCGGCGAGCTCTGGCGGCGGTTCCGGGAGGAGCAGTGCGGGTCGGTTCGGCCGGTCCTCTGGGAGGCGCCGCGCACCGGGCCGGATGGCTCCGTCCAGGCTTTCGGACACACGGATACGTACGTGCCTGTGTTCGCCTCAGCGGGGTCATTCGAGTCACGCATTACGCCAGCGCTACTCGGCGAGGTGTACGATGACGGCATCCGGGGGAGCGTCCCCGGGGAGGCCCTATGAATGTCGTGAGGCGTGTCCTTCTCGCCATCTACAGCCTGCTCCTGCTCGCGGCGGTCGGTGGTCTCGCCGGTCTTGCCTGGAACCAGGACCAGCAACTCGACCTCACCATCGACCAGTTCAACCTGCAGGGCTTCGTCGATGCGAGCGATGGGGCGAAGTGGATCTTCACCGGCGTGCTGGCCGGGGTCGGCCTGGTGGCGCTCATCACGCTGCTGATGGCTGTCTGGCCGAAGCGTTCGGGCTACAGCAGCAAGGGCACCCTGCGTATCAAGCAGGCCGATGGCGGCACGGTCGAAGTAACCGCCGGCGCCATCGAATCGCTCCTCCGCGGCGAACTCGAAGCGCTGCCCGAGGTGCGCTCGGCCACGCCGCGCGTGCGACTCAGTGGCGGCGCCGTCGATACCTACCTCGACGCGAATGTCGAGCCGAGCGCGAGCATCGCCCAGGCGACGAAGCTCATCACGAAGACGGTCGAGGACACGCTGCGCGACCACGTCGGGGTGACCGCTGTGCGCCGCCCGGTCATCCGCGTGACCTACGACGAGATGGGCGTGCGGCCGGCCGGCCTCGCGCCGCGCCGCGTACCGATCCCGGTCGAGGAGTTCGAAGCGCCGGGTGCAGGGCTTTCGAACCCGCCCGCCCCGCGTGAGATGTCGCCGGAGACGCAGATGAAGCCGCCTGCCCAGGCGGGCCTCCCACCAGAGGCGCCTTACTTCGCCAACCCGCAGGATGAAGGCGCGCCGCAGCGCAGCCCATCCGAGGATCCGACGATTCATGACCGAAGCTGACCGCATCGCGCCTCCACACCCGGGCGAATTGCCGTGGGTGATGGAGGCGTTGCTGTTCGTGACCGAAGAGCCGCAGACGCTGCAGGCGCTCGCGCGCGCGGCGGGGGTAAGCGATGGCGCTGCTCGCAAAGCGCTCAACCAGCTCTCGGCCGACTACGAAGCGCGCGGTCTGCGCCTGCTCGAAGACAACCAGCGCTACCAGCTCGGCGCCGCGCCGGCGTTCGCGCGCTACATCGAGAACATGCTCGGCGCAGGGCCCGGCCAGCGACTCAGCCGGGCAGCCCTCGAAACGCTCACGATCATCGCCTACAAGCAGCCATGCACGCGCGCCGAGATCGAAGCGATCCGCGGTGTGAACAGCGACCGCCAGGTGGCGGTGCTCGAACAACGCGGGCTCGTGGAGAACACGGGCACCGGAGACGGCCCGGGCCGCCCCAAGCTGTACCGCACGACGATGCGGTTCCTCGAGCATTTTGGTATCCGCAGCCCGCGCGAACTCCCACCGCTTCCCGACGCCCCCGCAGAGCCCGAAGCCGAAGCCGAGATCTAGGCCGGGGCGGCCCTCACCCCCCGGCCCCCTCTCCCGACTTCGCGGGAGAGGGGGAGCAGGCGCGTGGCGCTTCGGGAGTGCGTGCCCACCTCGGTCCCGAATCAGGGTCGTAGGGGCGTATTGCAATACGCCCCTACGACCACCGCTTCCCGACGCCCCCGCAGAACCGGAAGCCGAAGCCGAGATCCAGGCGGAGACGGCCCTCACCCCCCGGCCCCCTCTCCC
>CAYYDX010000081.1:0-14254 GCA_964470735.1 uncultured Anaerolineaceae bacterium | reverse complement strand
TTCGGCGCGAATGAACCCGCGCTGCAGGTCGCTGTGGATCTTCCCGGCGGCAACCGGCGCCGTGCTGCCAGCCTCGACGGTCCACGCGCGGCACTCATCGGGTCCGGCTGTGAGGAAGCTGATGAGGCCGAGCAGCGCGTAGCTCATCCGGATGGCGCCGGCCATGCCGCTCTCGGTCACGCCTGCCGAGGCGCGGAACTCCTCGGCGTCCTCGTCGCTCAGTTCGTTCAGGTCCATTTCGAACTTGCCGCAGAAGACGGCGACATCCCGCCCGGTGCGGCGGTATCTGCCCTGGTAGTCAGCTTCGAGCGCGCCACGCTCGGCCAATTGCCCCTCGCCGATGTTGAGGACGACGAGGAACGGCTTGGCCGTGAGGAACTGCGTCCCTTCGAGCAGGCGCGCGTCTTCGTCCGAGATGGTCTGCTCGCGGATCGGCGTTTCGTTCTCGAGGCCCGCCTTCAGGCGCGCGAGCAGGTCCTTCAGCCGCTGCATCTGGTCGCGTTCGCCGGCTTTCACGGAGCGCATCTCGGTTTCGAGCCGCTGCAGACGCCGCTCGATGATCGCGAGGTCGGCGAAGGAGAGTTCGAGGTCCATCGTCTCGATGTCTCGCGCCGGGTCGATGGTCACTTCCGGGTGCGGCACCGAGTCGTCCTCGAAGGCGCGCACCACGTGGATGAGCGCATCGGTGCGGGCAAGGTCGTTGATGAACTTGCCCGCCGGGCCCTCGCCCTTGCCGAAACTCTCGCCGGCCGCCGGGAAATCGACGTACTGGATGGTCGCGTAGGTCGTCTTCTTTGGCTTGTAGATTTCCGCGAGGCGGTCGACGCGCCCATCGGGGACGTTGACGACGCCGACGTTGGGCTGGTTCGAAGCGCTGTACGCGCCGACCTGGGCGCTGCCGCGAGTGACTGCGTTGAAGACGGTGGTTTTGCCCGAGCGGGCAAGGCCGATGATGCCGAGTTGCATACGCAAAGGGTGCCGCCAGATTCGCCAACGGCCAACGCCACCCCGAAACAGTGGTCGAAACCAACATTTCGGAAAGTGCTAACTATTCACGCCACGATGCTTGACGATAGACGCTGCCAGTCGAAAGAATGCCCAACCTGAGGCGGCAGGCCGGCTGTGCCGCTGCGTCGGGAAGAGGGGATATGGGCCAATACATCGCCAAGCGCGCACTCGCTTCGGTCCTGGTGCTGTTTGTTATCAGCGTCCTGGTCTTCACTGCTGTCCGCGCTATTCCCGGTGATGTCTGCACAATCGTCCTCCAAACCTCGGATGTTGATAAGCAACAATGCGACGCGATCAACAAGGAACTCGGAATCGATAAACCCGTCGTCACCCAGTACTTCGTGTACATGGGGAACGTTCTCTCCGGAGACTTTGGCCGCTCACTCATTACCAAGAAGGAAGTCTGGGAGGAGATGAGCGTCCGTATCCCGCTCACGGTTGAGTTGACCCTGCTTGCAACCTCCTTCGCGGTCATCCTCGCCGTGCCGATTGGCATCATTTCCGCCATGCGCCAGGATGGCCCGGCCGACTACGGCCTCCGCTTCCTCACCATCGGCTGGCTCAGCATCCCCTCGTTCTGGCTGGGCACGCTGCTCATCGTCTTCCCCTCGAAGTGGTGGCACTACACGCCGCCAATCGGCTACACCGACATCTGGGAAGACCCGTTCAAGAACCTGGAGCAACTCTACCTGCCGGCGTTCGCGCTTGGCCTCGCGCTCAGCGCGAGCCTCGCCCGCATCATGCGCTCGTCGATGCTCGAAGTGCTGCGCCAGGACTACATCCGCACGGCCCGGGCGAAAGGCCTGCGCGACGGCCTTATCGTCATCCGTCACGCACTGCGCAACGCGCTGATCCCCGTGGTCACGCTCTTCGGCCTGCAGGTCGGCGTGCTCTTCGGCGGCACGGTCGTCCTCGAATCGATCTTCACCCTGCCAGGCCTCGGCGGGCTCACCCTCAGCGCGGTCCGCGCGAAGGATTACACGCAGGTGCAGGGGCTCGTCCTGCTCTTCGCCACTGTTCTGGTGCTCATCAACCTCGTGGTCGACCTGAGTTACGCCTGGATCGACCCGCGGATCAGGTACTCCTGATGGCTTCAATCGCCGAAGTTCCCACAATCTTCCCGCAGACGTTGCGGCGCAAACCCGGCATCGGCACGCGGGCCTGGCGAATCGTCCGCAAGAAGCCGGTTGGCGCGGCGGCCGGCCTGGTCTGTGTCCTGCTCATCCTCGTGGCGATCTTCGCCACCCAACTTGCGCCGCACGCCGTCGACGCGGCGAAGTTCCCGCGCCTGAAGCCACCGTCCTCCACGTACCCGATGGGCACCGACAACCTCTTCCGCGACCAGTTCAGCCGGATCATTGTTGGCAGCCGGATCTCGCTCGGTGTGGGTTTCGGCTCGGTGGCCGTGGGCACCGTGCTGGGGACGGCGCTCGGCCTGCTCGGCGGCTACCTCGGCGGCTGGGTCGACTTCGTGGTCGGCCGCCTGCTCGATGTGATGCTCGGGTTCCCGCCGCTCGTCGCGGCCATCTTCTTCCTCACCATCTTCAAGACCGGCAGCGGCTACAGCACCGAGTCGTTCATCCTCATGTGCGTCTCGATCGGCATCATCATCGCGCCAACGACCGCCCGCATTGTGCGCGGCTCGGTGCTCGGCGTGCGCAGCCTGCAGTACATCGAGGCGGCGGAATGCGTGGGCAACACGCCCTTGCGCATCATGGTTCGCCACGTCCTCCCGAACGTCTTCGCACCCATCATCATCATCGCCAGCATCCAGATCGGGAATGCCATCCTCGCCGAGGCGGCGCTCAGCTTCCTCGCCCTCGGCATCCAGGATGCGACTCACCCCAGCTGGGGCGGCATGCTCCAGGACACCCGCCAGTGGTGGGAAACCGCCTGGTGGACGTGCGTCATGCCGGGCCTCGCGATTAGTGCGGCCGTGCTCAGCTTCAACCTCTTCGGCGACGCGCTGCGGGACATATTGGATCCGCGTCTACGGCAATCGTCGTAATCACATTGGGACATTGCGGCGAAGGCCGCTTGTTACAGGGGGAATATCAGTCCATGGAAGACCGCTCCAACTACTGGTTGCGCAAGAAGATCTCTCGGCGCACCACCATCCGCGGGGCCGCAATCGCGGGTGTCGGCGCTGGCGCCTTCGCACTCGTCGGTTGCGGCGATGATGATGACGACGACAGCGGCGGGGGCGGCGAAAAGACCCCGGGCCTGCTGCCGACTGTCGGCGCCTCGCCAACCGTTGCCAAGCAGCCCAAGCCAGGCGGGTCGTTCAGCTTCCAGATGCCGAACATCCCCGCCACGCTCGACCCGTACACCGTCACCTCGTTCCAGACGGCGTACCTCAACGGCCTCAGCTACAGCAAGCTTCTGCGCTTCAAGGCCGGCACGCCCGATGTCTCGCCCGCCGACAACTCGATGGAGCCGGACGTCGCCGAGAAGATGCCGGAACAGCCGGACGAACTGCACTACACGTTCAAGCTCAAGCCGAACGTGAAGTTCCACAACGGCCGCCAGATGACCTCCGAGGACGTGCGCTACGCGTACGACCGCTACCTCAACTACGACAAGTCGGTGCACAAGACCGGCCTCAGCTTCATCGACAAGATGGAGACACCGGATCCGCTGACCTTCAAGATCACGACGAAGGTTCCCTACGCCGATACGACGTTCTACCTCGGCGGCAATATCGGCTCGTGGATCGGACCGAAGGAGCACGCCGAATCGGCCGATGCCACGACGAAGATGCTCGGCTCGGGCCCGTTCATCCACACCGGCACCGAGGCGAACGTCTCGATGTCGTTCAAGAAGAACCCCGACTATTTCGACAAGCCGTACCCCTACTTCGACGAAGTGAAGGTGTTCGGCGTTTCCGACCTTGCCAAGCGCGTCGCCGACTTCGCTTCGAAGCAGGTGAACCTCACCTGGCTCTTCCTGCCCGAGCCGCGCGACCAGCTCGTCAAGCAACGCCCCGACGCCCAGAAGGAAGAGACCCAGGGCATCGGCGGCTACATCTACCTGCGCACCGACAAGCCGCCGTTCAACGACAAGCGCGTGCGCCAGGCCATCTCGATGGGCATCAACCGCAAGGCCATCCGCGAAGCTATCACCAAGGGCGAAGGCGTGCCGGACCAGCTCTACTTCGTCGGCTATCCCTTCGCCCGCCAGGTGAAGGACCTGCCCCAGGCGAAGTACTGGGACTACAACGTCGCCGAGGCGAAGAAGCTCATGACCGCAGCCCTCGGCGAAGGCAAGACGATCGACACCACGTGGAGCCACGCCGACATCACGGCCTACGGCCAGGAATACCTCGACACGGCCACCCTCGCCCAGACGCAGCTGAAGGAGATCGGCATCAACATCACCGATAACTCGCAGCCGTACACGACCAGCTACCTCAAGACCACCTACCAGGGCGACTACGAAGGCATGGGCCACAGTCCGCGCGCCGTCGCCTACTGGCTCGACTACGTGACTGAGCGCTTCACCATGAAGCCGAAGCGCGGCCGCATCAACCTCTCCTACGTCAACGACCCGAAGCTCGAAACCCTCATGGACAAGCAGCGCAGCCAGCTCAAGATGGAAGAGCGCCTGCAGACCGTGAAGCAGATCGAAGAACTCGTGGCCGAAGAGCAGTACGAAATCTACTTCTCGACCGACACCCGGACCTACTTCTGGGACAAGGACATCACGAACTACCGCCCAACCGCGTGGTTCCCCTACACCCACATCATGAAGACCTGGCGCGACGCCTGACCTTCGGCGCCAGCCACAACCAGCTGAACGGCCCCGGATTCCCGGGGCCGTTTGCTTTGTCTGTCAGGCAAGCAGGCGCTTTGGTAGCGCGCCTTCGAGTTCGAGCAGCGCCGACTTCATCGCCAGCCCGCCGCCGAAGCCGTGGAGCGAGCCGTCGGACGCGACCACGCGGTGGCACGGCAGCCAGAGCGGGATCGGGTTCGCGCCAACTGCCGCACCGATCGCTCGCGGCGCCTGCGGTTCACCCACGTAGCGCGCGAGCCAGCCGTAGCTGCGCGTCTCGCCCCGCGGAATATCGCGCAAAGCCAGCCAGGTCTTCCGCTGAAGGTCCGTGCACTCGGGGAGGTCGACCGGGAACTCCTCGATGGCTGCTGGTTCGCCCGCTGCGTATGCGCGCAGCAGTTCGAGCGCCCGGGTCGCGAGCGGATGTTCACCGGGGCGCGCTCCGATAGCGCGCAGTTCGCCCATGCAGGCGGCCTCACTGCGATGGAACAGCGTGGCGTAGCGCAGCCCCTCCCGGCTGAGCGCAACGCCCGCCCAGCCCATCGCGGTCCCGGTGGCGGCAGCGACAAGATGCCCGGTTTCCATACCCTGCTAACGGCTCCGATCCACTCGTGTAACGGCTACTTCCGGCGCGGCTTCCGCCGGGTGAGCTTGCCGAAGAGCGCACCGCGCAGACTGCGGTACGACGTCTCCGCGTCCGCGTCGTCGATGCGGACGAGGTCCGGCCGGCCGTAGCGGGCTTCTTCGTAGGCGTCCGAAAGCTGGATGGCGGCGGTTTCCTGGTCGACGGCACGGCCCATGCGGCGCGACCACTCGCGCGGCGTTTCGCTCTGGCGCGCGCCGAGCTTCGCCCAGCCAGCGAGCCGTTGCGTCTTCGCCCACAGCTTCGCGCGCCCGTCGAGACCGCCGAGGCCCCAGTTCCACGCCATTCGCCCGGCCAGCCCGAAGACGGCGACCGCCCCCAGTAGCCCGGCGGCGATGTAGACCGGCAGCCAGTTGAACGGGTCGTTCTGTACCGGCGTCTCGGCCAGCGCGCCCTGCGGCGTGTTGGGGTCGGCCATCGGGTCGGTGGGCAGCGGGTCTTCGAACAGCCCCTCGAGGTTCGGTTCCTGGTTGCCCGAGGGCACGAAATCGCTCGCGCCGAACCCGCCCGCGCCACCGGATGGGCGGTCGGCGGTGGGGTTGAAGTTCAGCCAGCCGTACTTCGGGAAGAACACTTCGACCCACGTGTAGGCGTTGTCTTTTCGGATGGTGTAGAGCGTTTCGTCGCCAGTGCCGGGGTCAATCACGTAGCCGACGGTCACACGGCAGGGGATGCCTTCGGTGCGCAGCATCACGCACATCGCAGTCGCCTGGTAGTCGAAGTACCCGCGCTTCTGGTCGAACAGCAGGTAGTCGGTCGCGTCGCGGCCGGGCGGCGGTGTCGGCACATTCAGGTCGAACGGGAACTGTCGCAGGTACTCCTCGATCGCCTTCGCAATCTCGTACGGGCTGCTCACCGACTTCTCGTCGATGATTCGCTCCGTCTCCTCGCCGACGCGCGCGGGGAGTGAATCGGGCAGCTGCAGGTACTTGTCCGTCACCCAGCCGGGATAGTCCGTGCCGGCCGTGAGCAGTTGCTGGATGTTTGCGTGGCTCTCCGAGCCGATGGTGTTGTACGTGTCGTTCGTTTCCTGGCTGCGGCGGGCGCGCATCTCCTCGATGTCGCCGGTGAACCCGCCGGGCGTCTCCACGGTCGTATCGATGTTCGCGCCCAGCGGCGTCCCCTGCGTGAGCAGTGTGCTTTCCGAATCGAGCACCTTCACGCGCAGGACCGTGACGTCGCGCGCCTCGTACCCTTCGGCGACCGATTCATCCGGCGCCAGCGTACCCGCGTCGATCCGGCTCGCGTCGCGGCCCGTGGCCTTCCACCCGGCGCCCGTGTAGTGGTCGTAGCTGGTGGCGCGGATGAATCCCGGCTGCGGGCTGTTGATTTCGAACAGCCGCTTCGTGCCGAGCTTCACGTTCCCCTGGATGGGCAGCGTGTTGCCGAACGAGTGGAGTTTCGCGCCCTTGCGCGAGTCGATGTTGTGGAAGAGCCGTACGAAGGAGTCGGACTGGTTCGTGACTGGCCGCGCGAACACGTCGAACACGCGCTCGACCGCCTTCGCCTGGTCGCCGAGCGGGATGTACCAGGCCGCGACAATGAGCGCGATGGCTGCGCCGACGGTGAGTTGGATCGCGCTCACGCTGATGAAGTCGGGGTAGTCGACGCCTTCCTTCCGCCAGAGCGCCTGCTTCTTCTGCAGGTGAAGCCGCGCGATCAGGACGATAGCGCCGAAGAGGAAGACGACGAATGTGCCGCTGGGCTTGCCTTCGAGGAAGCTGATGTTTGTGAGCAGGATGACGCCGCTCGGGATAACCGCCAGCCAGGCGTTGTGCCAGCGGAAGAGACACCATGCCGCGAAGTAGGTCGCGAGGAACGTGAGCGAATGGACCAGCGCGACAAACGGCAGGTTGTCATTGCTGATGTCGCCGGCGCGGACGACGTGGAACCACTCCTCCATCCGGATACGGGTATCGGTCAGCCGTTCGCCCAGGGTCGCGCCGTCGGCATAACTCTGGACCGCGAGGATGACCACAATCGCGCCGAGGAGCAGACCGATGGGGTGGATCGCGGCGGCGTACGTCCGCGTGCGTGCCGCGAACATGCCGATGAGCAGCCCGGCCACCGCCGTGGGCACGAACGCTGGCATATCGTCGACCCAGTGGGCTTGCTGCAGCGAAATGCCAACCGCTGTGAACGTGACCGCTGCGGCCGCGAACGTCAGCCAGTCCTCCCAGCTCATCACGAGCCGGGGCACGCCGAGCGCCGCCGCGCCGACCCTCCGCGGGGCTGTCTGCTGCAGTGGCGGGTTTATGCTTGCCATGCGGTCACTCCGCTGCCGGTGGGGCTCAGCGCGAGCGTCAGGTCATCGCCGCGCCGCACCACATAGGTCAGGATATCGCTTGCCATCAACTGCCCATAGAGCAGCAGCGGCGAACGGTCGTCGCCGAAGGTCGTCGGGTCGAGCAACACGACGGCAGCGCGAACCCCGCGCTGGGTCAGCGACTGGATCGCGGTGAGCCAGTGGTCATCCGTCGCCGAGGTTACGACGATGAGCGTGGTGTGCCGCCCGAAGCGGCGCTGCTCCTCCATCAGCAGGTTGCCCAGCGGCGCATCGCCGACGGCCGAGGCGGTCGCGAGGGTCTCAAGGATGCGCGTGAGTTGCTGCTGGCCACGCTCAGGTTCCACCACGTCGAGGTCGCGTCCGAACGAGATCAGGCCGACCGGGCGGTTTTCGACGATGTAGTGGCGGGCCACGCTCGCGGCGATGCGCACGCCATACTCTTCGGTGCTCTCATCGCCGCGCCCGGCATGGACGCGCCGTTCGAGGTCGAGCATCACCCAGATGTCGCTCGCGGGGTCGAGTTCGAACGTCTTCACCATCAGTTCGCCAGCCCTGCGCGCGGTCGTCTTCCAATGGATGCGGTTGAAGCTGTCGCCGGGGACATATTCGCGCACGCCCGAGGCGTTCGGCGTGACGTAGTGGGTGCGCCGCCGGAAACGGCCTTCGCCGGGCAGGTTGGCCGGCGGCGCCTGGAAGTGTGGCAGTTCGACCACCGGCGGGTAGACCAGGATCTGCTGCGTCCCACCGATGTACCGGCGGCGCGTGAACAGGCCGAACGGGTCGGTCGCCGTGATCCGCAGCGGGCCCCAGTCGTACAGCCCGCGCCGCAGCAGCGGCGTCGTCACGATCCAGTTCCGGCTGCGGCGCGGCGGGATGATGACCACGCGGCGGGAGCGGTGCCCCGGCAGGTCGCTCGGATCTTCGACTTCGAGCCAGACCTTCGGGAAAACGGCCCGGTTGCGAACCTCGATGACCTCCTGCGCCTCCTGCCCCACCTGGGCGCGGGTTGTCCGGCGGTCGACGTCGGCCTCGATATCGCGTGTGTTCCACCAGACGAGCGCCCAACAGAGTGGGATGGCCAGGGCGATGATGTAGACGAGCCGGAAGAGCAGCCAGAACCCGGTCCCGAAGGCCACGAACATCGAGACCAGCAGGATGGCGATCACGAGCGAGAGGATTCGCCGCTCGGGCGCCAGCATCGACCGGACAAGCCGCTTCACCGCGCTAGACCCGTGCCCTTGCGCCAGGAACCGGCACGCGAGTGAGACACTGGACGACCACGTCCGTCTCGGTGACACCCTTCACGCGCGCGCCGGGGCTCACGATGACACGGTGGGCCAGCGTCGGCACCGCGAGGTCCTTCACGTCGTCCGGTGTGACGAAGTCGCGGCCTTCGAGCAGCGCCTTCGCCTGTGCCGTGCGAAAGAGCGCAATCGAGCCGCGCGGGCTGGCGCCGAGGTGCACTGCCTCGTGCTCACGTGTGGCGTTCGCCACCTGCACGATGTACTGCTTGATCAGCGGGTCGACGTAGATTTCGCGAACGGCGCGCTGGAGTTGGACGATCTCGTTCGGGTCAGTCACCTGCTTGCACGACTCGATCGGGTGCGCCGTCTGCTGCTGGTCGAGCACGAGCACCTCGTCGGTCGGGCTGGGGTAGCCGAGGTTCATGCGCAGGATGAAGCGGTCGAGTTGCGCCTCTGGCAGCGGGAAGGTTCCTTCGTACTCGATCGGGTTCTGGGTGGCCAGCACCATGAATGGCTGGGGCATCCGGTGGGTGACGCCGTCGACCGTCACCTGGCGCTCCTCCATCGCTTCGAGCAGCGCCGATTGGGTCTTCGGCGTGGCCCGATTGATCTCGTCGGCGAGCACAACCTGCGAGATGATCGGCCCGGCCCGGAACTCGAAATCGCCGGACTTCTGGTTGTAAATCGAAACACCGGTGACGTCGCTCGGGAGCAGGTCGGGCGTGAACTGGATGCGGCTGAACGAGCACCCGGTCGAAACCGCGATCGCCCGCGCCAGCATCGTCTTGCCCACGCCCGGGACGTCGGAGATGAGCATATGCCCGCCGCAGAGCAGCGCGGTGACGGCCAGCCGCAGTTCGCGCGACTTGCCGATGATGACGGTTTCGACGTTCTCGATGATCCGCTCGGCGACGATCTTCGGGTCTTCCACGAGGGCCGGCTCCTGGCAACGTTCGCGCACGGCCTTCGATGCAGGCCAGCGCGCGCCCGTATTGAATTTGCCGGGATTATAACAACGGGCGAAGGCCGCCCGGTTAAGCCGCTTACCGTTGCTGCGCGGGGGCCAAAATCGCCCGCAGCACGAGGTCGGTGATGCCTTCCGTCATGGTCGCGCGGTCGTAGTCCTGCTGGACCGCAATGAACACCATCGGGTCGCAGATATTCATCATGAGTCCGCGCGCCAATCCCACCTGGAGGTCCTTGCGGAAGACCCCCTGATCGATACCGCGCTGGAAGAGCGCGTTGAGTCGCCGGTCCTGGAGGAAGCCAATGAACCGCTGCTTGACCTCGTCGGTGAATGCGCCGGAGAGCATCGCGAGCACCGCGGGGCTCCAGCGTTCGAGCACCGTGTACATCTCATCGATGTAGGTTCGGATCGCGGCCACCGGGTCGGGCGTGGCGAGGGCGTGTTCGTGGATCCGTTCGTACTGCTCGATCACGTCGTCGAGGATGCCGCGGAGCAGGTCGTCCTTCGTGGCGAAGTTGCGATAGATCGTGCCCACGCCCACGCCGGCGCGCTCCGCGACCTCCTTGATCTCGGCGGCCGCGCCACGCTCGGCGAGGACGGCCAGCGCGGCCTGCAAAATGCGTTGCCTGTTGGCGCGCGCGTCGGCGCGCTCCGGTGCACTCACGGAGTCTCTGCTTCCCCTCTCGGCGCGAAGCCTACCACGTGCCGCATGGAACCGGAATTCCGCTTAGCGCGTGGCCGCGCTCAAGTGGATCCGATTGGCTGCCGAAAATGTACCCGATTGGCCTGTTGACCTGAACCGGAATTCCGCTTCAAGATAGCTAAACGGAATCGCGATTCCGCACCGCCGAAAACCACCCAAAGGAATGAGGCGCCACCGCGGAAGCGCCGCCTACGCTCGATCGCCGTCCTATTTCGATTCCCGCTGGAGGAGCACTCTCATGGCCCGTTCGTCTGCCGCGCCAAGGCCATCCTGGCTCGAACGCTGGGCGCACACCACCCACCGCCGCCGTGGCCGCGTGATCACCGGTTGGCTCGCTGCCCTCGTCGTCCTCGTCGCCGCCATGACGCTCTACGGTGGCACGTTCTCCACCGAGTTCTCGCTGCCCGGCTCCGAATCCCAGAAGGCGCTCGACCTCCTGCGCGACCGCTTCCCGTCGCAGGCCTCCGGCACCGCCGACCTCGTCTTCGAAGCCCCCGCGGGTGTCAACACACCCGATGCGAAAGCCCAGATCGAGAAGACGATCGAGCAGGTGACGGGTTCCGCCCAGGTCGCCGGTGTCGAATCCCCGTTCGACCAGCCGGGCTACATCTCGCCCGATGGCACGATCGCCCGGGCCGTCATCCACTTCGACGCCGAACTGAAGGACATCGAGCCTTCGTCCGCCAACAAGATCATGAAGATTGTCGATGCGAACAACGGCCAGGCCGGTGTGCGCGTCGAAACCGGCGGCGACGCCATCGTCTTCAACGAAATGCCGGAGATCGGGTCGGAGGCGATCGGCATGCTCGCCGCCGTGGTCATCCTCATGATCGCGTTCGGCTCGGTCGTGGCGATGGGTCTCCCGTTGGTGGCCGCCATCGTCGGGCTGATCTCCGGGTTCGCCGTTCTCGCCATCCTCGCCAACTTTTTCGGCTTCCCCGATTTCAGTTCCCAGTTCGCCGCCATGATCGGCATCGGCGTCGGCATCGATTACTCGCTGCTCGTGGTGACGCGGTTCCGCGAAGGTCTCCACAACGGCAGGACTGTCGAGGAGTCGGTCGTGCTTGCGGTCACCACCGCTGGCAAGTCGGTCATTTTCGCTGGCATTGTCGTCGCACTCGCTTTCCTCGGCCTCTTCGTCATGGGCCTCCCGTTCGTCGCGATGCTCGGCTCGGCTGGTGCGATAGTCGTCGTCATCTCTGTAATCGTCGCCGTCACGATTACACCGGCTGCGCTCTCGCTCGTTGGCCACCGCATCGATAACTGGAAGGTGCCCTTCCTCCACCAGACCGAAGGCGTCGACGAAAGCAGCCTCTGGTACCGCCTGAGCCGCCGCATCCAGCGCTCGCCGCTGCCGTTCGCCATCGCTTCCGCCGGCATCCTCGTGCTCATGGCGCTGCCGCTCCTGAAGATGGACCTCGGGTTCACGGACGCCGGCAACGGCAAGGAGACCCTGCACAGCCGCCGCGCCTACGACCTCCTCGCGAAGGGCTTCGGTCCGGGATTCAACGGGCCCATCCTCGTCGTCGCCGATGTTTCGAACGGTGGCAAGGACAGTCTCGAAAAAGCAGGCGAACTGCTGGGCAAGGCCACCGGCGTGGTCGCTGTCACGCCGCCGATTCTCAACGAAGCGGGCGACACCGCGATCATGACCGTCTTCCCCTCCGCCAAGCCACAGGCGGATGAGACGACCACCATCGTGAAGAGCCTGCGCGACCAGGTGACGCCCCAGTTGGAAACGACCGGCGCGAGGTACTACCTCACCGGCTCAACAGCGGGCAACATCGATGCCGCCAACCAGATCCAGGAGCGCATGCCGCTGCTCTTCGTCGGCGTCATCGGCCTCAGTTTCCTGCTCCTGACGGCGGTCTTCCGCTCGGTCGTCATCGCCATCAAGGCGGCCATCATGAACCTGCTGTCGATCGGCGCCGCCTACGGCGTGATCGTCGCGATCTTCCAGTTCGGCTGGGGTGGCGACCTCATCGGCGTCGGCAAGGGCCCGGTCGAAGTCTTCCTGCCGATGATGATGTTCGCCATCCTCTTCGGACTCTCGATGGACTACGAAGTGTTCCTCATCAGCCGTATCCGCGAGGAGTACCTGCGCACCGGCGACACGCCAACCGCGGTGGCGAACGGACTGACCGCGACCGCCCGCGTGATTACCGCGGCGGCCGCCATCATGGTCACCGTGTTCCTCGCTTTCGTCCTCGGACCGGACCGCATCATCAAGGAGTTCGGCATCGGGCTCGCCACCGCCATCTTCGTCGACGCCACCATCGTGAGAATCTTCCTCGTCCCCGCGACGATGGAGTTGCTGCGCGAAGCGAACTGGTGGATGCCGCGCTGGCTCGACCGCGTGCTCCCGAACATCAACGTTGAAGGCCCGGAGCAGGCCCACTTCCCGAAGGGGTCGGTGGCCGGCGGCAAGTAGCCTTCGTAGTCCCGTCAGCGGATTAGGAGGACCTCGACGCCAACGTCGAGGTCCTGCCATGTCCGGACGGCGCTATGCTCTTTCGGCCTCACGCCGCCGATCCGCGATCAATTCATCAGCGAGTGACACACCTTCGGGCACGAGGCTGCGGAAGATCCTTTGGGCTTGTCTTACCGCCTCCGGACTCCCCGGCTTCGGCCGGCGGGAGCGGTTGTGACCACGGGTGTCACGATCCATGGCATCAGCATAACACCCCCGTTCGCGCTCCATGTCCTTCCGCGTCCACAATCAAGGCATGGATTGGACAGCGCGTGCCCGCGAACTCGCACAAGGCTTCGCACAGCGGGCCGAAGCACACGACCGCGAAGGTTCGTTCCCTTTCGAGAACTTCGCTGAACTGCGTGAGGCCGGTTTCTTCGGCCTCACCGTCCCGCGCCGGTTTGGTGGCGCAGAAGCCCCGCTGAGCGAGTACCTCGGCGTGCTCGAGGCCATCGCCCACGGCGATGGCTCGACCGCGCTGTCGTTCATGATGCACCTGAAAACCTTCGGCCAGGAACGCGAATCGCCCGCCTACCCGCCGGAGTGGGTCGAACGGATGGCGCGCGGCGCCGTCGAACGCGGCGAACTCGTCAATACGGTGGCGACCGAAGAGGGCCTCGGGTCGCCTGCCGGCGGTGGCATGCCCGACACCGTGGCTGTCCGCGATGGCGATGGCTGGCGGCTCAACGGCCGGAAGACGTTCACCACCCTCGCCCCGCTGCTGCACTACTTCATCGTCCTCGCGCGGGTCGAAGAGGGCAGCGCGCCGCCGCGGCTCGCGAACTTCATGGTGTTGCGCGACGACCCCGGCATGCGCATCGATGAGACGTGGGACAGCCTCGGAATGCGCGCCACCGGTTCGCATGATTCGGTCTTCGAAGACATTCACCTGCCGGCCGGCCGCCTGCTGAACGCCCGCGATCAGGGCGCCGGCGACGCGCGCGGTGGCGCGGGCATGGCCTGGTTCGCGCTTGGCCTCTGCGCCGTGACCATCGGCGTCGCAACCGCGGCCCGGGATTACGCCGTCGCCTACGCTCGCGAGCGCACACCCAACTCGAACCGGACCATCAAGGAGTATCCCGGCGTGCGTTCGCGCATCGCCCGGATGGACCTCCTAATCCCGCGCAGCCGCGCGCTGATGACCGAAGCCTGCCGGGCATG
>CAYYDX010000080.1:0-14314 GCA_964470735.1 uncultured Anaerolineaceae bacterium | reverse complement strand
TCGAGTGCGAAATCGATGGCGGCGACCCGGAAATCGGTTGCGTGGTGGTCACCGAGGACGGTGAACTGTACGAACTGCAGATGGGTATCGACCACGAGTCAATCGAGCTGATGGATTCGTGGGACCCGGTGACCGCGCGCAAAGAGACGCTGAAGAAGATCGACCTGCTGCCACGGGACTACCTGCAGTACGCCTACGCGGGGCTGATGGCCGTCACCGAGCATCTCCTGGAGAAGGAGGCGGTGCGATGAAGGGACTCCTCAAGTGGCTGTTCATCGCCGGCGTGATTACAGCGGTCATTGTTGTGGTGACCAACAAGAGCCGGCAGCGGGCGACGGCGCCATCTGAGCCAGAACCGCGCTGGGAGCCGCCAACGGTCACCCCAACCGCCGAGCCAGGAGAAACCCCTGCGGAACCGGAAGCCCGGGCCGAGGTCGCCATCGACGCCGAAGAGGCCGGTGAGCTTGCGGACGCCCTGGCCGCGCAACAACTCGCCGACGAGAAAGCCATCGAGTTCGAACTCGAAGTCGCCGACGACGAGGGCATGGTCGCGATCGAAGAAGCGGTCGTCGATATCGCTATCGACTCGGAGGGCGACCCGGTCATCTCCGAGCTTGCGGCGCCGGGCATCGCCGAAGCGTTCGGCGCGACCGTGCCGATCGAAGGCGAGGCCGAAGAGACCGACGAAGCGCCCGATTTCGGGGCGATGCTCGACGAAACGGTAAGCGAACTTGCGGCCGAAGCGAGCCTCGAACCAGCCGCTGTGGAGACGGAACCGGGCGGCAGCACGGACGTCCTCAGTGAGTACTTCGAAAAGCTGGCCGCGACCCCTGACGGCCACCCGGCCACGGAGACCGAAGCTCCCGCGGACGAAAACCTGCCGGCGTCAGTCGAAGAGGCGCTCGAAGACCTCGCGCCGGCGCCCATCGTGCCGCCACCGAAGCGGAATGCGGAATCGTATCTCGACGAGGGCAACGTCTACTTCAACGTCGGCCAGTACGGGCTCGCCATCGAGCGGTACGGGCAGGCGATCGAGATGGATGATTCGCTGACGGCCGCTTTCTACAACCGCGCCAATGCTCACACGCGGTCCGGTGACTTCGAGGCGGCGCTGGCCGATTACAACCGCGCCCTCGAACTGCAGCCTCGCGACGCCGATGCGCTCAACAACCGGGGGATGCTTCACCTCTACCGTTCGAACTTCACGGAGGCGCTGGCCGACTTCAACGGCGCGCTGGAGGCAGATCCAACGGACACGACGGTGATGGTGAACCGTGGACTCGCCCACCTGCACGGCGGCAACGCGGCGGCTGCGCTGGTCGACTTCCGCGAGGCGAGCGCGATGGATGCCTCCGACGCGGCGGCGCAATATGGCGCCGCACAGGCGTCGGCCTCACTCGGGAACCGTGATGAAGCGCTGAAGCACATCACGCGTGCGCTCGAACTGGACCCCGGCTACGCGCGTGAAGCCGCCGCCGACCCGCGCCTCGAACTGCTCCAGGGCGACGAGGAGTTCATCAAGCTCCTGCGCGAGAGCGGGACGCGCTCGAACTAACCAGCGGCTTACCGGCGCGTCGCCACGCTTGGCCGGGCGTGTTTCAATGGGAGCCGTGTTGGAACGCCCCAGTGTGCAGTACGCCCGGACCCGCGACGGGGTGAACATCGCCTTCACAGCGATGGGCGAACGCGGCGCCTCTACACCCCTCATCTGCCTCCGGCCACCGCAACTCAGCCACATGGCGCTCGAATGGGAGATGCCCTTCGAGACCCACTGGCACGAGTTCGAAACGCTTTCGGCCGACCGCCTGGTGGTGCGCTTCGATTCACGCGGTTGCGGACTCTCGGACCGTGGAGTTGGCGACATCTCTCTGGAGGCGCGCGAGCGCGACATCGAGGCAGTGGCCGATCGGCTCGGACTCGACCGATTCGCGCTGCAGGGGCAGTTTCACGCCGGAAGCTGGGCGGTTCACTACGCGGCGAACCACCCGGAGCGGGTGTCCCATCTCATCCTGGTGCAGGCGTACACGGTCGGCGCGGACTACTGGGACATGCCGGCGCGGGCGGCCCTCGAACCGCTCGCAGCGGTCGACTGGGTGACCTACACCGAGGCCTCGATGTCGAACGCGGTGGACTGGGCGCCGGGAGAACTCCCGCGAGCGTTGGCAGCCCAGATGCGGGCCTCGATCGACCAGGCCGACTTCCTCGCGTACATCGAGGCAGACCGCGCCGTGGATGTGACGGGGCTGCTGGCTCGGATCGAATGCCCCACGGCGGTGGTCTCGTTCGCCCTTGATGCGATGACGAACCGGGAGATGGCGCGCCGGGTAGCCAGCGCCATCCCGAACGGGCGCCTCTCGCTGCCGAGGCACTTCCGCGAGACCCTCGCGTTCCATCGCGACTTTCTCGCCGAGCCGAGCGCTCCCGCAGCGGACGATGGCGACCCATCGTTGCGGGTCTTCCTCGTCGCTTCCGCGGCGACGAAGCCGGGGCGCATGGAAGATGTCATCGCCCAGAGCGGTGGCGCGCCCGTGTCGTCCATCGGCGGGGTCACGGCGGCGCTGTTCCACTCATCGCAGGTCGCCATCGAATGTGGGCGGCAGTTGTCGGAGGAGTTCGGGGCGGCAGTGGGAATCCACGCCGGCGAACCCGGTGACGAGATGAGCCGGGAAGCCGACCCTGCGCTCGTGGTGGCGGTACGCGCGGCCGGCCTTGCGGGTGAGGGGCGGGTGGCGGTTTCGAACATCATCCGCGAACTGGCGGCGGGCAAGGGATTCGCCTTCGACCCATTCGCCGAGGGGGAAGCGGGCGGGGCGAGGTTGTTCGCGCTGCGCTAACCGTCTCAGAATAGCCAATGCCCGATGAAGTTCCGCCACCGTTTCGCATTTCCAGCTGGGTGCAGGAGCCACCTCCGAGCGGCCAGCGCGCCGCCTGGCACCGGCTGGCCGCGGGCATCCGCGCCGTCAACGAAGCGCTGATGGATATGGACGCGTCCGAGGACGACCTCGAAGCGGCCGCCGATGCACTCCACCAGTTCGCCGAGAACCTGGAGAAGACACGCACGGGCCGCCAGCTCTGGGGGTTCGGCGAATCGGCGCCGGCCGGGACGACACGCGCCATGCTCGACCGCTCGCCGATCGTCGGGCTCGGCAACCCTGTGGCGCCGCCACTGACGTTCGCGGTCGAAGGCGACCAGGTGGTGGGGCGCGGGCAGTTCGGATTGCAGTACGAAGGGCCGCCGAACAGCGTCCACGGGGGATTCGTGGCAGCCGCGCTCGATGAACTGCTCGGCATGGCACAGTCGCTCAGCGGGAAGGCCGGGATGACCGGCACGCTCACGATCCGCTACCGCAAGCCGACACCGCTGCACACCGAACTGACGATGGCCGCGCGCGTGGACCGGGTGGAGGGGCGGAAGATTTTCACGACGGGCGAACTGCGCGTGGGAGAGGTGCTCTGCGCCGAGGCCGAGGGCATCTTCATTTCAGTCGACTTCCAGGCGATGTTCGAGCAGCAGGCGAAGGGGTAGACGGCGAAACAGGCCACTCGCGCCTTCCACGAGTGGCCTGTTTGCGGGGGTGGTGGAGTGCTGCTTGGGGAACAGCGCCACCGAAGGGAGGGAACGAGCCTTCTTTATCCGTAGCGCCACTCAGGCGTTGCCGAGTGGCAGCGCGGGCAGTAGCGGTCGTGGTATTCGTAGCTTTCACTGCAATCGGGGCAGCGGCGCGCCACCTGGGCGGTCGCGACGCGCGCGGGTTCGATGGCAAGCATTCGCTTCCACCATGGGGAATGACCGGGTCGCAGCATAGAGTGCCTCCTCCTGGCTGTTCGACGGCGCCGCGCGGGCCAGGGCTGACGCCATGACGCGGACGCAACGTCTGCAGTGCTTGAGAGGCTGGATTGCGGCAGGCTGAGCGGCTGCCACGCCTCTCCCAATACGCCTGCGGGGTTAGCTGACGGGTTCGGCGATGGGAGTCGCCTACCGGGCGAAAGCCCGGATACACCCCAAAAGTTGGTTCCCCCGTTCGGTGTTGCCACCGATTCGGCAACCTAGTTGTACCACACCCGGGGAGGGTTGGTGTTAACCGGGCGTAAAAATGGCTTGCAAATGTGTTGCAATCTCAGACGAAGAGCGCGCCAACCGATTGGCCGGTGTGGATCCGGCCGATGGCGTCGCCGAGCAGGGGCGCGACAGGCAGCACGGTCATGTTGGGCAGCCGTTTCTCTTCCGGGATCGGGATCGAGTCGGTCACCACGATTTCGCGCACGTTCGCGGCCTGGAGCCGCTGGATGGCGGGGCCGGTGAACAATCCGTGGTAGCCGGCGATGATCGCCTCCCGGCTGCCACGCTCACGCAGGATGCGCACGGCCTCGGTGATCGTCCCGGCCGTGTCGATCTCGTCGTCGATGACCAACACGTTGCGCCCTTCGACTTCGCCGATGACGTTCATGGCTTCAGTCCGGCCGGTGTTGCCCAGGCGCCGCTTTTCGATGATGGCGAGCGGCATGTCGAGGCGGGCGGCCACGTCGCGGGCGCGCTTTTCATCGCCGACGTCCGGCGCGACGACGACGTAGTTCTCGAGTTGCTGGCTCTTGAAGTGCGCGGTCATGGTGAAGAGGGCGTTCAATTCGTCGAGCGGGATGTTGAAGAAGCCCTGGATCTGGCCGGCGTGCAGGTTCATCGTGAGCACGCGGTCGGCGCCGGCGGTTTCGAGCATGTTCGCGACAAGGCGAGCGGTGATGGGGACGCGCGGCTGGTCTTTCTTGTCGCTGCGGCCGTAGGCGTAATAGGGGATGACGGTGGTAATCCGGCCGGCGGAGGCGCGCCGCGCGGCGTCGATCATGATGAGCAGTTCCATGATCGATGTGTTCACCGGCGTCACGAATGGCTGCACGATGTAGACGTCGCGCTGGCGGATGTTCTCCTGGAACTGGAC
Source organism: uncultured Anaerolineaceae bacterium (assembly GCA_964470735.1). GTDB lineage: Bacteria > Chloroflexota > Dehalococcoidia > Tepidiformales > Tepidiformaceae > Amarobacter. The sequence goes on along the minus strand of CAYYDX010000080.1, from coordinate 9,380 downwards.
GAAGATGTTTTCGTTCGAGAACTCGAAGACGTCGCACTTGCCGAGGGGGCGTTCGAGCCGGGCGCAGATGGCCTCAGCCAGCCGTGGGTGTGCCCGGCCGGTAAAAATCGCGAGGTCGTTGTACACGGCGGCAGCTCCGGTCATCGGTCGTTCTCAAGGCGAATCTAAACCGAGCGCGGGTTAGCGGCGAACGGCTCCGGGTAGACGAGGCTTGTCCCCGGGTGGGAATACTCCCACGCGGTACGGCAGTTCCTACCCGGCGACTCCACGGCTTCGCAGGGAGCCGATGGCGTCAGGCGTGAAGCCGAGTTCGGCCAGGATTTCGCCGGTCTGTTCGCCAACCTCCGGGGCGTGGCGGGCGCCCTGGCGCGGCATGCCATCGATGTTCAGCGGGTGGTTGATGATGACCTCGGCAGGCAGACCGGGCTCGGCGGGCGGCGCGACGATGTTGTTCGCGCGAAGCTGCGGGTCGGTCGCCAGGTCGCCCATCTCGGCGACGAGCGTCACGGGGACGCCGTACTCCCGGAAGGTGGCCATCCACTCGGCAGCCGTGTGGGTGCGGAAGGTCGCGCGGAGTTCTTCGATAAAGGCCAGGCCGTTCGCGAGCCGCGCGGCGGGTTCGCTGAAGCGCGGGTCGGCGAGCAGCTCGTCACGCCCGGCCGCGAGCAGCAGTCCATCGAGCTCATCGTGGGTTCGCACCATGTAGAGCTGGAGCAGGCGGTTGTCGGCTGTCTCGTAGAGGACGCGGTTGGGCGAGCGCGGCGGCGAGCCATCGCGCACGGGGAACTCGGCGCCAACGAGGGCCGCCTGCCCGAAGCAGGCGTTCGACCAGACGCCGTTCGCGAGGAGGCTCGTGTGGACCTTGCTACCCCGCCCGGTGCGTTCGCGGCGAAGGAGGGCAGTGACGATGGAGGCGTAGACCGAGACGGCGGTCGGGTGGTCGCCCATGCCGGGAACGGAGGCGCCGGGGATGGCCCCGGGGTAGCGCACCATGTCCATCAGCCCGCTGCGCGCCCACCAGGCAACGCCGTCGAAGCCTTCGAGTTCGGCGTCCGGGCCCGCTTCGCCGTAGGCGGTGAGCGAGGCGTAGATGAGGCGCGAGTTCTCCGGCGCGAGGTCTTCGTAGTTCAGGCGCAGCTTGCGGCGCGTGGGGAACGGCTGGTTCGTGATGAACACATCGCACTCGCGGACGAGCCGCATGAGGATGTCGCGGCCTTCCTCGCTGGCGAGGTTGAGCGCGATGCTGCGCTTGTTTCGCGCGTCCATGATCCAGTTGTAGTTCACATCGGTGCGGGGGCCGAGGGGGCTGCCGGAGAGCGCGCGGTACGGGTCGCCAGCGCCGGGGATTTCGACCTTTATCACGTCGGCGCCGAAGTCAGCGAGGATCGTGGCAGCCACCGGCCCGGCGATCCACGTGCCGCAGTCGAGCACCTTGAGGCCTTCGAAGAGGAGCGGCTCATCCGAGCCAGGCTGGGAAGCTGTCATTTGGCCGAATCCTACGCGGGCGGCGGGGGCACGGCGAGTGTCCCGGGAATTGAGCACCGAATCACGTTCGGATTTCTGTTCACCATTCATGAACTGCTAGAGACTAATTGACCATCATTACTACATGTATTATTTCGTGCATCAATGGACTTTATAGTCGCCACCAGTCTGGTCTATTGACGGCCAGGCAGGAGGGAATAAGCATGGCAACAGGGTACTGGGAGCGTGCACGAGCGCTGCGGGCGACCCGCAGGCGTTTCATCGGTGGAGGGGCTGCGGCGGCGGCGGGCGTGGCGGGAATGGCCCTCGTCGGCTGCGGCGACGATGACGATGACGACGGTGGCAGCGCAGCGAGCCCGACTGCCGCTGCCACCAAACCCGCCGGCAGCGCGTCTCCTTCGGCCGAAGCGGTCGTCCGGGGAGGCACCATCCGGCTGCCGCTTTCGGGAGCGTCATCGGCGAACCCGCCGACGATCTTCCCGTTCGAGAACCTGACGTACCTCGCCCAGACGCCGTCGGCCTTCCACTACAGCAGGCTGTTGCGGGGCAAGAACGGCGCAGATGTCAACAACGGGGACAACACAGCGATGGAAGGCGACATCGCGGCGAAGTGGGAACAACCTGACAGCCAGACGTTCGTCTTCCACATGAAGCCGAACGTGAAATGGCAGAACAAGGCGCCGATGAACGGTCGCGCGGCCACGGCGACGGACTTCGTGAAGTCGTATGAGGCGTTCCTTGGCGTATCGCAGAACGCAGGTGGCTGGAAGGCTGTCGTGGAAAGTATCACGGCGCCCGACGAGAAGACGATCAAGATCGCGTTGAAGGCTCCGTACGCGCCATTCCTCGTGACACACGCGTCTTCGGCAGAGGCGCTCTGGTTCATCCCGGCCGAGACGATAGCAAACGACCAGGCGAAGAAGGACCCGGTGGGGACCGGACCATTCATCTTCGACAAGTGGGAATCGGGCGTCGCTATCTCGTGGCGGAAGAACCCCGACTACTACGACGCACCGCTGCCGAACTTCGACAAGGCCGAGGCAGGGCTGATCAACGACCCTCAACGGCTTGTAGCGGCGCTCCAGGCGGGTGAGTACGACCTGAGCGGGTTGAACGGGCCGATCTACAAGGAGAACCGCTCGAAGCTCGATAGCAAGGGGACGGACGCCTTCACGCAGAACCTCGCTGAGGGCGCCTTCCACTTCAACTTCGACAACAAGCCGTGGAACGACCTGCGCGTCCGCCAGGCGCTCTCGATGGCGCTCGACCGCGATGGGTACCTCAAGGTGCAGGACGGGACGGGCAAGGGGAACTACTTCTCCTTCGTGCCCCCGGGGTTGGCCCCGTTCTACATGTCGCCGCGCGATAACAAGGACAAGTTCGGCGCGCAGGCGAAGTACTGGACGCGGGACGTAAAGGGCGCGCGAGACCTGCTGAAGGCGGCTACCGGGTCCGACACGCTGAAGTTCAAGCTGTTCTGCAACGTCGACCGCTACGGTTCGGAGGCGCAGCAGGCCTGGGAACTGTTCGCGGCGACGCTGAAGGACGCCGGGTTCGAAGCCGAGCTCGTCTTCCAGGAGTACGGCTCGTACATCCAGTCGACCTTCCTCGGGAAAATGCCTGAAGGCGGCTGCGCCTGCGGCCCGCTCATCGGCTCCCCGCGAGACCCGGACAACATGTTCAACAACTACTGGTCGCAGTCGGCGCGGCACAACTGGGGCGGCACCCCGATCGAACAGCAGGGCGACATCGACGCGATGATCGTGAAGCAGCGGACGCTGCTCGACCCGGCTGAGCGCCTGAAGTTCATCCAGGACATGCAGGTGAAGATGACCGAGTCGTTCCTGGTAGTGCCGTACCACGCCAGTGGCGGCTGGGTGTATGCCAACCCGTGGGTGAAGAACTGGTACCACAAGACCGGCTACGCCTACATGCCCGATTCCCTGATGAAGGCGAACTTTACCGAGGAGCGCGTGAAGAAGGGCTGATTCTGCGTGGCCCGCCGTGGGCGGGAGGGCTGCAAGCGCACCCTCCCACCCATCGTCCCCGCGGGGCGGCGGGTTCACCGCTCCAAGGCAGACGACGCGGCCTCGCCAGGCCGGAAGGAGACAGCCTGAAGTAGATGTAGCCTATACAACATCATTATCTGTTCACTTCAGGTGAACTACTGCTGTGACCTATTCAGAGGCCCCTTACGGGCTATTGTTCCGGGCATCAGTACTGTCTATAGTCGCCCCGAGTCCGGCCTATTGCATGCCGGGCAGGAGGATACCGAGGATGGCAACTGGTTACTGGGAGCGCGCGCGCGCCCTGCGGACATCCCGCAGGCGGTTCATCGGCTCCGGCGTAGCGGCTTCGGCCGGCGTCGCGGGCATGGCTCTGGTCGGCTGCGGAGACGACGATGATGACGACGGCGGAAGCAACGGTGGCAACGCGACCACGGGTCCGACGCAGGCGGGCGGCAGTTCGCCCTCCCCGGCGCCGGTCGTCCGTGGTGGCACACTGCGGCTCCCGCTCTCGGGCGCCTCATCGGCCAACCCGCCGACCATCTTCCCGTACGAAAACCTGACCTACCTGGCGCAGACGCAGGCGGCGTACGAGTACAGCCGGCTGCTGCGCGGCAAGAACGGCCCGGACGTGAGCGTCGATGATGCGACCGCGCTCGAAGGCGACATCGTTTCGAAGTGGGAGCAGCCGGACAACCAGACGTATGTCTTCACGTTCAAGCCGAACCTGAAGTGGCAGAACAAGGCGCCGATGAACGGCCGGGCGATCACGGCATCCGACTTCGTAAAGACCTACGAAGCCTTCTCGACGATGTCGCAGAACCGGGCCACGTGGACGGCCGTGATCGACAAGATGACGGCGCCCGACGAGAAGACGCTGAAGGTCTCGCTGAAGGCCCCGTACGCGCCCTTCCTCGTGACCCACGCCGGTACACCGGAGGGCTGCTGGTTCATCCCGGTGGAGACGATTTCGAACGACCAGGCGAAGAAGGACCCGGTGGGCAGCGGCCCGTTTATCTTCGAGAAGTGGGAGACGGGCGTCGCCATCTCGTGGCGGAAGAACCCCGACTACTACGATGCGCCGCTGCCGAACTTCGACAAGGTGGAAGCGGGTCTCATCAACGACCCGCAGCGCCTCGTCGCGGCTGTCCAGTCGGGCGACTACGACTTCGCGATGCTGAACGGGCCGATCTACAAGGAGAATCGCTCGAAGCTCGACCCGAAGGGCACGGACGTGTTCACCCAGAACCTGGCCTGCGGCGGGTTCTACTTCAACTTCGATAACAAGCCATGGAACGACCTGCGCGTCCGGCAGGCGCTCTCGATGGCGCTCGACCGCGACGGCTACCTGAAGGTGCAGGATGGCACGGGGAAGGGCGATTACCACTCCTTCCTGCCGCCGGGCCTGGCGCCCTACTATCTCTCGCCGCGCGACCAGAAGGCCAAGTACGGCGCCCAGGGGAAGTACTGGAGCCGCGACGTGAAGGCCGCGCGAGACTTGATCAAGGCGGCGACCGGTGCGGACACCCTGAAGTTCAAACTCTTCTGCAACGTCGACCGCTACGGCTCGGAAGCGCAGCAGGCGTGGGAACTGTTCGCGGCGACACTGAAAGACGCCGGTCTCGAAGCCGAACTCGTCTACCAGGAGTACGGCTCGTACATCCAGTCGACCTACCTCGGCAAGATGCCGGAGGGTGGCTGCGCCTGCGGGCCGCTCATCGGTTCGCCACGCGACCCGGACAACATGTTCAGCCAGTACTGGTCGGAGTCGGCGCGGCACAACTGGGGCGGCACGCCGATCGAACAGCAGAAGGACATCGACGCGATGATCGTGAAGCAGCGCACGATCCTCGATAACAAGGAGCGCGTCCAGTACATCCAGGACATGCAGGTCAAGATGACCGAATCGTTCGTGGTGGTTCCCTACCACTCGAACGCCGGCTGGGGCTACGCAAACCCCTGGGTGAAGAACCTCTACTACAAGAACAACTACGCCTACATGCCGGACTCGGTGATGAAGGCGAACTTCACCGAGGAGCGCGTGAAAAAGGGCTAGCCCCGCGTTCACATCCACCGGGCGGGCGGGTTGCATCCACAACCCGCCCGCCACAGCCACCAGGAGATTGCCCGATGGCCCAGTACATCGTTCGCCGGCTGTTACTGATGATCCCGACGCTCATCGGGGTCTCCCTGCTGATCACCGGTCTTCTCCGGCTGCTGCCGGCCGATGCGGTCGACGTGCTCGTCGCCGGCGGCGAGGTGCAGGGTGGTGGCGAAGCCTTCAAGGAGCTCGTCGACCAGCGCCTGGTCAAGGATGGAAAAGACCCGGCCAAAGCGAGCATCACCGATAAAGCGCGCGCTGAAAACGCACTCATCGGCGAGCAACTCAAGCGCGACGGGAAAGATCCGAACACCACCGACCAATCGCTGCGCAACACGGCGAAGAGCACGCTGGCGCTCAACGCCTACAAGGACAACATCCGCCAGCGGCTGGGGCTGAACAAGAACTACATCGAACAATGGTCATCGTGGGCGTGGAATGCGGCCCAGGGCGACCTCGGTACGTCGATCATCGGCTCGCGGTCGGTGTCGGATGAATTGAAGAAACGGATACCCGTCAGCATCGAGCTCGGCGTCCTCGGGATGCTGGTTTCGGTGCTCATCGCGCTGCCGCTCGGTGTCGCATCGGCGGTGAAACAGGACGGCCTCGCGGACTACGGGATGCGGAGCCTGGCGATCGCCGCCCTCGCGCTCCCATCGTTCTTCATTGCGACGATCATCATCGCGGTGGCCTCCAGATTCTGGAACTACTCGTTCCCGGTGCGTTACGCCGACTTCTGGGACGACCCGAAGACGAATCTCGAGCTGGTGGTCGTGCCGGCGGTAATCCTCGGCATCGGGCTTTCGGGGACACTGCTGCGGCTGACACGCGCGCAGATGCTCGAAGTGCTTCGCCAGGACTACATCCGCACGGCGCGCGCGAAGGGTCTCGCCGGCAGGACGGTGATCGTCCGCCATGCGGTGCGCAATGCGTTCGTCCCCGTGATAACCGTGATTGGCCTGCAGGTGCCGGTGCTCGTCGGAGGTTCGCTCGTGCTCGAGAGCATCTTCGGCATCCCGGGGGTCGCGCGGTACCTGTTCGAATCGATTCTCAACCGCGACTTTCCCGCGGTCATTGGCGTCAACATGCTCGTCGCCTTCGTCATCATCGCGACCAACCTGGTTGTCGATGTCCTGTACGCGGTGCTCGATCCGCGGGTCCGCTTGAGCTAGGAGGGGAACGATGGCAACTGGAATCGCTACATCGCCAATGCCCGAATTCTACCTGCGGCCGGAAGCGCCCCTGCCGACGCGGGTCCTCCGGGCGCTGGGCTCGTTCGTTGTGAAGAAGCCGCTGGGTGCGTTCGGCGCACTCATCCTGATCATCGTCGTGGTGGTGGGAATCTGCTCACCGTGGATGACGGGCGACCCGAACGCAGTCGACCTTTCCAACACGCTCGTCGGGCCGAGTAGCAGCCACTGGTTCGGCACCGACTACAACGGGCGCGACACCTATGCGCGGATTGTCTTCGGCTGCCAGGTAACGGCCATGGTGGGCCTCGGAACGGTCATCCTCGTCAGTATCCTCTCGCTCCTCGTGGGTGTGAGTAGTGGCTACTTCGGTGGCAAGTTCGACTTCCTGGTCCAGCGGCTGGTCGACATCTGGCTGAGTTTCCCAGCTATCTTCCTCATCCTCACGCTCGTGGCCGTGTTGAAGACGTCGAGCAGCAACGGGTTCTTCGGACTTGGCCGGGGCCCGGAGATAGGGCCGAACCCGGTCAACGGGGACTGGTTCTGGTACACGTTCCCGCGGACGACCATCGTCATCCTGGCGCTCGGGCTGGTGCTGGCCGGCGGCGCCTCGCGCGTCATCCGCAGTGCAACCCTGCAGACGCGCATCAACCCGTACATCGAAGCGGCCGAGGTGCTCGGCGCCTCACACACGCGGATCATCATCCGCCACGTGATCCCGAACATCATGCCAACGCTCATTGTCCTCGCGACGCTCCAGTTAGGTACGGCGATTCTCGCCGAGGCCACGATCAGCTTCCTCGGCATCGGCGTGACGAACTTCCCGACGTGGGGGCAGATGCTCTCGGGCAAGACGCGCGAGCTGGCAGCGGATCATATGCACATTGCGCTGTTCCCCGGCATGGCCATCTTCCTGGCGGTGTTCGGGTTCAACATGCTCGGCGATGCGTTGCGTGACGTGCTCGATCCGCGGCTGCGAGGGACGCGGTAGGGGTTCGGGAGGAAGAGGGAAAAGGAAAAGGCGAAAGGCTACCCCGGTCCAATGGCGCCGGGGTGGGGTGCACCGCTGCGGACAGGTCGCGGCTCTGATTTGGTGCGTGGCGGTTTGTGGTGAGACCTGTCACTGCCGGGGCGCGCCGACGGCCGCAGCCGCTTCCTTGCGGGCGCGCTCTGATGTCGCGCTTGGTGTTCGACCCGACCGCCGTGGGGAGCCGAATCGTGAATCGTAAATCGCGAATTCCCGGGGTGCCGGGGTTCGCGGCTATGCGACTTCGAAGAGGAACTCGATCTCGACCGGGACACCGAAGGGGAGTTCGGCGAGACCGACGGCGATGCGGGCGTGGCGGCCTGCCTCACCGAAGACGTCGAGCAACAGCTGGGACGCACCGTTGATGACGCGCGGGTGGTCGGTGAAACCGTCGGCACTGGCCACGAAGCCGCCGACGCGGAGGACACGGGTCACCCGATCGAGGCTGCCCAGTTCGGCGCGGACGATGGCGAGCGCCTGGAGTGCGCACTGGCGAGCGAGGGCGTTGGCCTCGTCGATGGTGACGCCCTGTCCGAGCTTGCCCTTGCGCATCGGCGCGCCGTCTTTCGTGGGAATCTGGCCTGAGACGAAGAACTGATTGCCACTGCGGACACCCGGCGCGTAGAGGCCCGCGGCCGCCGGTGCCGCCGGGAGTTCGATGCCCAGTTCGCGCAGCTTCGCCTCGGCGCTCACTGGTATTCACCCAGCAGTGTACTCACCACGTTCTCGAACTCCTCGTCGGAGTAGCACTCGATGACGATCTTTGCACCTTTCTTCTGTGGTTCGACCTTCACGCGGGTGCTCAGCGAGCGGCGTAGACGCGATTCGATGTCGCTGTAGGCCGAATCGCGCCGGGCGGTCTGGGCGCCGGCGGTCGAGGTCGTCGCCGGGGCCTCGGCGAGCTGCCGGCGTACGTAGCCTTCGGTGTCGCGCACGGAGAGCTTCCGCTTCACAACTTCGCGCCAGGCGTTCACCCGGCCCCGGCCTTCCGGGAGACCAAGGAGAGCACGCGCGTGGCCTTCGGTGATTTCGCCGGCGACGAGGCTGCGCCGTATCTCGGATTCGAGCTGGAGCAGGCGAAGGGCGTTGGCGATGGTCGCGCGGTTCTTGCCGACGCGGCGCGCCACCTCCTCCTGCGTCATGTTGTACTCCTCGACGAGCCGGCGGTAGGCCATTGCCTCTTCGACGGCGTTGAGGTCGGCGCGCTGGATGTTCTCGATGAGCGCGAGTTCGAGCAGTTCTTTATCGGCGGCCTGGCGAACGACCACGGGGACGGTATCGAGACCTGCGAGGCGGGCTGCCTGCAGGCGCCGTTCGCCCGCGATCAGGAAGTAGCCGCCGTCCTCGTCGCGGCTGACGATGAGCGGCTGGATGATGCCATGCTCGCGGATGGACTCGGAGAGTTCGCGCAGCTTTTCGGGCTCGAAGTTCGTGCGCGGCTGCTCGGGGTTCGGCGCGATCAGGTCGATGTCGAGGTGCTCGGGACCGCGAGAACGCGCGGGAGCGACGGGCGCCGGGGCGGGCTGAACTGCGGCGGGCCGGCGCTCATAGGTTTCCGGTTCAGGGTCGCG